>JANNGZ010000453.1:0-10317 GCA_031404155.1 Burkholderiales bacterium | reverse complement strand
GACGCCGATCTGCCGGCCCTTTTTCGGCACCTCGAACGGCGTGTGCACCCGCGTCTCGCCGCGCTTCTGCAGGTCCATCGCGCGCACCCAGTTTTCCACCGTCACCATCAGGTTGAAGGCCACCGCGTATGCGCGCGCGCGGTTACGCTCGAAGGCGTTCCAGACCTCGGGCACCTTCCATTCGAGCGTCATCGCCGGCAGCTTGCCCGCGGGTACGTTGAGCTTCAAGCTGTGGCCGGTGGACTCGACGTAGTCGCTCTTCGGAATCTTCTGCGCCAGCGCCGAGATGTAGACCCGCGCATACGCGCCGGCCTCGAAGGTGTGGCGGTCCCAGGTGGGCGTGGTAGCCCAGCTGTAGCGCTCCTTCCAGTTCTGCACCCCGGGCCGCGGGATCGTGCTCTTGTTCCACGGGTGGTTGGGCGACAGCGGCGCGCCCATCGGGTCGGTCTTGAAGGCCTGCTCGGTCCACTGTTCGTAGTACGAGTGTTCGATGAACTCCTCGAGCCCGACGTTGATGTCGCGCAGCTTGGTGGTCACGAGCTTGCCGTTCACCACCACACCTGGCGTGGACCAGCGCTGCTCGCCCCATTCGTTGGCGTTGGCATAGCTGGCGTCGTAGTGGTCCTCGTGGTCCCACTGGCCGAAGTCGACCATCGTCGCGGGCAGCTCGCCGCAATGGCGGTAGTCGGGGTTGCATTCGTACATGAAGTCGTAGACGTCGTCCCAGATCGCGACGCACTTCTTCGCGTAGTCGAAGAACGGCTGCAGCTTGATGTAGAACTCGCTGAAGGTCGTCGCGGTCAGCGTGGTGGTCACGCCGCCCGGAATGATGGTTTCCGGGTGCGGGTACTTGCCGCCGAGCAGCACATAGGCTTCGCGCGCGACGCGGGTCATCTCCAGCGCTTCGAGGTAGAGGCGCCCGGTGAGCGGATTGAGGTCGCTCATGATCGCGCCGATGGTGGCGTAGCCATGCACCGCGGCGAACTTGGTGGGCGCGGTGGTGGCCGCGGCCCAGACCTCGGGGTTGGTGTCGCGCACCAGCACTTCGGAAAAGTCGGGGCCGGCGAGCACGAACAGGTGCAGCGGGTTGTCGTACAAGTACTCGCAGCTGAGCAGCAGGTTGCGCACCAGGATGCCCATCGGCGGCGGCTTGATGTCCATCGCCATTTCCAGCGCCAGCGCCGAGCAGGTGGCATGCACGCCACCGCAGACACCGCAGGCGCGCGAGCTGATGAAGGCGGCGTCGCGCGGGTCGCGGCCGCGCAGGATCACCTCGTAGCCGCGGAACAGCGTGGCCATCGAGCGGGTGTCGATCACCTTGCGGTTCTTCAGGTCGACCGTGCTGTGGAAGGCGAGCGCGCCAGCCACGCGGGTCACCGGGTCGAAGTCGATGTCGCGGGTCTGCCCGTTCTTGCGCGCGATGTCCATCAGCTTCTGGTCACGCTCCTCCAGCGACACCGACTCGTACTTGTACGGGTCGGCCACCCCGGCGATCAGGTGCGCCTTGCCCTCGGCGTCGAACTCGATCGGCAGGTTCTTGAAGCACATTGTTGGAGTTCCTTGTCAGGTGCTGACGCTGGGGTGCTGGCTCTGCGGTGTTGTCTATTTGCCCTGCGCCACGCGCACGACCGCCGCGAGGTCGCCGTTCACCGCCAGCAGCCCCTGCAACAGCGTGCTCAGGCCGCCGTTGATGGCGCCGACCTTTTCGCCCAGCGGCGCGGTGTGGTCGCGGACCGCCACCAGCCCGCCGGCCAGCGCCGCCAGGCTGCGCTTGGCGCCCGCCAACGCAATGATGATGCCGACCAGGTAGGCCACCAGCACCAGCACCACCACCAGGGTGACCACCAGGGTGAGCGTGAGCAGGAGCGAGGTCATGACCCGCTCCCCGGCGTGGCACGCGCCGCGCGCTCGGCAAGCACCGAGGCGATGGTGCCGGAGTGCGCCTTGATGTTGCCCGCCACGCCCACCATCGAAACCGCCACGCCGATGGTGTCGTCCAGCGCCTTGATCGACGCGGTGTTGCCCGCGATGCCGACACCCGCGGCGAGCATCTCGTCGAGGTAGCGCCGGATCGAGATCGCGGCGCGCAGCGTGCGGTGCAGCAGCAGCACCGCCAGCGGCACGATCACGACCAGCACCAGCAGCAGCGTCGCGGCCCAGATAACTTGAATCGTGTCCATCTCAGTGGCTCCACCGCGCTTCGCGCGGCCCGCGACCCATGAAACGGGAGGTCTTGCCATGCGGCCGCCGCGGAACTGGCTTTGCCAGGCTGCTGGCGGGCCCACCCTGGGGGGGAGCGGCGAAGCCGCTTCGGAGGGGATTCATTTCATGCCTCCTGCTTGACCACTGCGTTGATCGTGCCGACCAGATGCTCGTCGACCGATTGCAGCCCACCGGCAATTTGTGTCAGCCCGGCGTTGACCTTGATCACCTGCGGCGCCAGGTGGCTGGTTTCCTTCTCGATCGCGCGCAGGCCCAGGCGCAGCTTGGCCAGGGTGCTGGTCGGCGTGCCGCCGATCGACCTCAGCACGCCGCTGATCTTCACCAGCGCAAAGGCCAGCACGGCGAAAAACACCAGCACCAGCAGCGCGGTGAGTACGGTGAGCAAAACCATCTTGGGCTCCTCAATGCGCGAGCATGCACTGCGGGCAGCCGGGGCAGCGCCTGGCATGGGACTCGATGACCGCGGCGCCGGCGTCGATGCGCACCGCGGTGGCCAGGATCTGCGCCGCCACTTCGTTGGTGCGGTACAGCGCCGGGATATGCACCGTGTTGTTGGCCACGCGCTGGCCGATGTCCCAGATTTTCGAGACGCGGGCATGGATCGCCGCCGCACCGCGGTGGATCAGCCACAGCAGCAGCGCCACCACGCCGCTGACCACCAGGCCGAGCGCGAGCGAGGCCCACCAGACAAACAAGGCCGCCTGTTCCGGCGACTGCGGCAAGTTCAGCATCGTTTTGCTCCTGCTGTTGATCCAGCGGCCGGTGCGTGGTCTATGCCACGCGGCGCTGCTCGCCCGCGCCCAGGGCGCCGGCGATGGCCTGGGCATTGCCTTCGATCGCCTGCGCGCCGCCGAGCAGTTGCTGCGCCACATGGTTGGTCGCGTTCAATTGCCAGATCGGCTTGGTGTTGTGCTCGATCTGCTCGACCACGCCGACGCCCACCGCGGCCAGCGCCGCGATCTGCCGCGCCAGCACCAGGATCGTGATCAAGAGCGCCGCCGCGGCCACGACGACCACGCCGGCCACCGCGAGCCAGAAGAACCACCAGCCGTAGATTTCGCCCGCCGTCATGGTCACGCCTCCTGCTCGATGCGGCGCTTGGCCTCGCCGATGAACCGGTGCCCGTCGGCCTGCAGGCGCTGCTGGCGCGCAGAGTTCGGCCTGAACTCGCTGCCCGCAAACTGCAGCTTGCGATAGAAATAGTTCGCCGCCCGCGCGAACAAACCCGGCGGCTCGACATGGCCCCAGCCGCTGGGCACGCTGGCCTCGCGGCTCCACTGCTCGGTCAGGTTGCGCTTGCGCTGGGTGATGCGGCGCAGCGGCCGGATGAAGCTGCCGACCGCGCGGCTGGAGTACGCCGAGACCATGCCGCCCGGCGGCGCCTTGTAGAACGGTGCAAACGCATCCGGGAAACCCGGCATCGTGCAGCCGATGCAGATGCCGCCGGTGTTCATGCAACCGCCGGCGCTGCCGATGGCACCGCGCGAAACAATGTTGCACTGGACCACCGGGCCCCAGCAACCGAGTTCAACCAGGCATTCCGGGCCGCCGTACTGCTTGGCAAACAGGCCTTCTTCGTAGAAGCCGCCGCGCACGCAGCCCTGGTGCACGTTCTGCTTGAACATCCAGGCCGGGCGGCCGAGTTCGTCGAAGGCCGGCAGCGGGCCGACGCCGGCGAGGAACATCAGCACCGTGGCCACCGTCTCGGTGAAGTTGTCGCCCACCGGCGAGCAGCCCGGGATGTTGATCACCGGCAAGCCGAGCGCGCTCAAGTAGTCCTTGCCGAGGAAGTCCATCACCCCCATCGAGCCGGTGACGTTGCCCGCCGCCGCCGGGATGCCGCCCCAGGTGGCGCAGGTGCCGATCGCGATCACCGCCGCGGCGCCTGGCGCCAGGTCGTGCAGCCACTGCGCGGTGGGAATCGGCCGCGTATTGCCGTCGGCGCCATGGTCGGCGCCCATCGCCGACCAATAGCCGCCGTGGTGCGCGGCGATGCGCTCGTCGGCCACCGAGCCTTCGTAGATCACGACATAGGGCGCGCCGAGCTTGCCCTCGCGTGCCATGCGGTAGGGCGCGATGAAGGCCTCGCCGGCTTCGACCGCCAGCACCGGGTGGTGCAGGATCACCTTGGGCAGCCCCGGGATCGAGCCGTGGACGAGTTGCTCGACGCTCGGGCTCTGCGCGCCCACCGCGGCGATCGAACAGCCGTCGCAACTCATGCCGGCGAGCCAGAAGGCGTGCACTTCGGGAATCGGCCCCGGCGCGAGGCCGAAAGTCGGCGTGTGCGCGTTGGTGAGCGGAATTTCCAGCGGCGACTGAACCTGGACGGACATGATTTTGCCCTCGTGATGCGAACAGTATCGACCTTGCCGCACGGGCAAGGTCAAGCGCCGATCACGCCGCCTTGAGACAACGGCAGGGTTGCAGCAGCGCGTCGCAAACACAATGCGGCGGGCGCTCGCGCGGCGTGGCGAGCAGGGCCACATGGCGCGCCGCGAGATCTTCGCAGCGCCCTTGCAAGATACCGAGTTCCAGGTACATCGCGCGCAGCTTCTCGTCCATCAGCACGAGCAGTTTTTGCCGGCGTGTGCTGCCGGCTTCGTCGCGCAGAACGTGTTGAAGCTCCGGCAGCGTCAGCCCCAGGTGGCGCAGGCCGAGCACCAGTTGTGCGGTCTGCACCGCCTCGTCGTCGTAGAGCCGGTAGGCCGACTCGCTGCGCCGTGCCGTGCCGAGCAGGCCGATCTGCTCGTAGAAGCGCAGCGTCTTGGTGGTGGTGCCAAGGCGCTCGGCAAGTTCGCCGATGCGCATGCCGCGACGGGTGAGCGCGCTGTCCATCGGCACATGATCCGCGATCCGGCGCCGGCGCGCTCGCGGGTTTTGCCGACGCCCCGCCGCAGTGGCGTTTTCTATACTCGCCGCGCAACCGGAGATTCGGCCATGAAGATTGCGATGGTAGGCAAAGGCGGCTCGGGCAAGACCACGTTGGCGGGCACGCTGGCGCGGGTGCTGGCGCAGCGCCGCCACCGCGTGCTCGCAATCGACGGCGACCCCAACCCGAACCTGGCGCTCACCCTGGGCATGGCACGCGCCGATGCCGACCGCATCCGCTCGATACCGTCCTCGCTGATCGAAAGTGTCACCGCGCCGAGCGGCCAAGCCACGCTGCGGCTGACGGTCCAACGCGACGTGGTGCTCGGCGAATACGCCGCGCAGGCGCCCGACGGCATCCAGCTGATCGTGATGGGCAAGCCGGCCGACGGCAGTGCCGGCAGCGGCTGCATGTGCGCGTCGCACCGCGCGGTGCGCGGCCTGATCGCCGAGATGACCGACGCCGGCGACCACACCATCACCGACATGGAGGCCGGCCTGGAGCACCTGAAGCGCGGCACTGCGCGCCATGTGGAGGCCATGCTGATCGTGGCCGAGCCCTACTACCGCTCGCTCGAAGCCGCGTCGCGCACCTTCTCGCTGGCCAACGAGCTGAAGATCCCGCATGTGTACGCCGTGGCGAACAAGGTGCGCAACGACGCCGACCGCGACGCGATCGAGGGCTACTGCAAGCAGCATGGCATGCCGGTGATCGGCGTGGTGCCCTACGAAGAGCGCTTCGTGCAGGCCGAACAGGCGGAGCAGGCGCCGGCCGACTTTGCCGGCGGCAGCGCCGGGCTGCGCGCGATCGAGGCGGTGGCCGACCGGCTGGTGGCGCTCGAGGCGCGCGCAAGCGCGTGATGTGACCCGGGCCACTCGCCGGTCGTCGACGAGGAGAGAAACCATGTTCGTTCGTGCGCTCGCCTGCCTGCTGACCGGCCTGGCGCTGTCGACGGCCTCGCAGGCCCAAACGCCCACGCGCGGCGGCGTGGCGGTCATCGTGGTGCAGGCCGACCCGGGCCACCTCAACCCCGCGATCTCCACCGGATCGCATGTGCATGCGGTGGCCGACTCGCTCTACAACGCGCTGGTCGAACTCGACCGCGACCTGCGGCCGCAGCCCGACCTCGCACAGCGCTGGACGGTGAGCGAGCGGGGCACGGTGTATACGTTCCAGCTCGCGCCGAACGTGAAGTGGCACGACGGCACGCCGTTCACTTCGGCCGATGTGAAGTTCACCTTCGACGAGGTGCTGCTCAAGCACCACGCGCGCACCAAGGCCGGCATCGGCGCGGTGCTGGCCTCGATCGAAACGCCGTCGCCATCCACCGTGGTGTTCAAGCTGCGCAAGCCTTACGGCGCGCTGCTGCAACTGCTCAACGTGACCGAGGCGCCGATCCTGCCCAAGCACCTCTACCAGGGCAGCGACCCGCTGACCAACCCGGTGAACCTGAAGCCGGTGGGCACGGGCCCGTTCAAGCTCGATTCGTATCGCACCGACCAGCAGGTGGTGATGGTGCGCAACCCCGACTACTTCAAACCCGGCCTGCCCTACCTCGACCGGTTGGTGTTCCGCGTCGTGCCAGACAGCAACGCGCAGACCGTGGCGCTGCTCGCCGGCGAGGCCGACTACCTGCCGCTGGTGGCAGCGCCCGACGTCGAGCGCCTGCGCGCGAGGCCCGAGCTGACCACCGCACAAACCGCGTTCGGCACCGGCGGCGGCAACTGCATCAACACGCTGAGCTTCAACCTCGACCGCAAGCCTCTGGCCGACCTGCGGGTGCGCCAGGCGATCGCGCACGCGATCGACCGCGAGCAGTTGCTGCGCGACGTGCAGTTCGGCATCGGCAAGATTCCGACGGCGCCGATCTCCTCGGGCCTGACCTGGGCACACGCGCCGGGAACGCTGGCGCGCTACACACCGAGCCCGCAACGCGCCACCGAGCTGCTCGACGCCGCCGGCCTCGTGGCGGGCGCCGACGGCGTGCGGCTGACGCTGGAGATGCTGCACTTCCCCACCTTCAACCGGGTGGGTGAAGTGTTGCGGCTGAACCTGGCCAAGGTCGGCATCAAGGTGGTGCAGAAGCCGCTGGACCGCGCCGCGTTCATCGAAGCCGTGTTCGCACAACGGGCCTTCGACCTGAACATCATTTCCTACTGCAACGGCGCCGACCCCGACTCGGGCGTACGCCGCATGTACGTGTCGAGCAACATCGGCAGCGTACCTTTCTCCAACGCCGCCGCCTACCGCAATCCCGAGGTGGACAAGCTGTTCGCCGCCGCCGCCGAAACCGACAACTACGACGAGCGCACCCGCCACTACGCCGCGGTGCAGAAAATCGTCGCTGACGAGCTGCCGTACTGGTGGCTCACCGAGACGGTGGTCAGCACCGCGTGGCGCTCGCGCTTCCAGGGCTGGCAGCCCTGGTCCGGCCAGGTGGCCGAGCGGGCCTGGATGCGGCCCTGAGCCGCGGTGTGCGCGGGGGCGGAGCCACGCGCGTGCCCGCCGCCCTTACAGCACGCGCGCCGGTGGCCTTGGTGTTGTCTGGCCTGCGCGCGCTGGCCTCGGGCCTGCTGGCCTGGTTGCTGATCCAGGCGCTGCTGTTCGCGCTGGTGCAGTCGGCGCCGGGCGGCCCGGCGGCGGCGCTCGCCGGCGACTACGCCACCCGCGAAACCCAGGCCGCGGTCAGCCGCAGCTTTGCGCTCGACCGGCCGGTGGCCGAGCAGTTCGTGTCCTTCGTCGCGCGCATGGCGCAGGGCGACTGGGGCATCTCCTACCACTTCCGCCGCCCCGTATTCGGGCTGATCGCCGAGCGCCTGGTGCCGACGCTGCTGCTGATGCTGGGCGCGCTGTCGATCGCCGTGGTGGCCGGGCGCGCGCTCGGCCTGTGGGCGGCGGCGCATGAACGTGGCGGCGCCGCGGTCGCCGCGGCCACCAGCGCGGTGTACGCGCTGCCGGTGTTCTGGGTCGGCCAGTTGTTGATGCTCGGGCCGGGCCTGGAGCTGCGCTGGTTTCCGGTCTCGGGCCTGAGCGACCCCCGGCAGGCCGCGGGCGGCATCGCTGCCGCGCTTGACATCGCCTGGCACGCGGTGCTGCCGGTGGCCACGCTGGCGCTGCAACAAACCGCGTTCTTTCTCACCGTGGCCCACGCCAAGGCCCGGCTCGAACTCGGCCAGGCCTATGTGCGCGCCGCCCGCGCCCGCGGCATTCCCGAACGCGCCATCCTTTGGGGCCATGTGGCGCGCAATGTCAGCCCGCAACTGGCCACCGCCGCGCTGAACAGGGTCGGCATGTTGTTCACCGGCGCGGTGCTGGTCGAAACGCTCTTCGCCTGGCCAGGCTTGGGCCGCCTGCTGTCCTCGGCAATCCTCAACCGCGACCACCCGGTGCTGCTCGGCGTGTTCGGCCTGATCGTCGCGGTGGTGATTGCCAGCAGCGTTGCCGCCGACATCGTGCAGGCACGGCTGGACCCGCGCATCGAGCCTCGCCATCAGCCGCGCCCGTAAGCCGGGACACGAGGCATGACCACCAGCCGCATCCGCCCGCCGCCGGCCCCGCTCTCGCTGGGGTCGCTGCGAGCCTTGCGATCGCTGCGCTGGCTCGGCGCGCTCGCGCTCGCGTTGCCGCTGCTGGCCGCGCTGCTCGCGCCGCTGCTCTTTCCGGTCGACCCGCGCGAGCCGAGCGGCGCGCCCTTCCTCGCCCCCACACCCGCCCATCCCCTCGGCACCGACGACCTCGGCCGCGACCTGATGGTGGCGCTGGCCCATGGCGGGCAGGCGTCGCTGCTCTCGGGCGCGGTGGTCACTCTCGGCGCAGCGCTGCTCGGTGTGCTGCTCGGTGTGCTCGCCGGCATGGCCGGCCCGCGGCTGGACCGGCTGCTCGTTCGCCTGATGGACCTGAGCCAGATCGTGCCGCGCTTCTTTCTCGCGTTGCTGGCCAGCGCCTGGTTCGGGCCCGGCTGGCTGCAACTGGCGCTGATCCTGGCCCTCACCGGCTGGGCCACGCTGGCGCGGCTGGTGCGCGCCGAAGCCCGCACGCTGCGCAGTGCGGCGTTCATCGAAGCGGCGTTGCTGCTCGGCGCGAGCCGCGCCTCGGTGGCGCTGCGCCATCTGGTGCCCAACGTGCTGCCGCTGGCCTTGCCGCAGCTGCCGTTGATCTTCGCCAGCGCGCTGCTGATCGAAGCCGGCCTGTGTTTCCTCGGCGCCGGCGACCCCAACCGCCTGAGCTGGGGCTCGATCTTGCCCCGTTCGGCCATCAACTCACTCTCCATGCGAAAAACCTGGCTCATTTTCTCCCAAGCCGTCACGGTCGCCGTGGCGCTGCTGTTCGTCGTCGCGACGCTCAAGCCCGACTGGGTCCAGCGCCAGCCCAGCACCTTGCTGCCCAGCGTGGTGTCGATCAGCTCGGTCCCGCCGGTGGCGATGGCCGCCAGCGGCGGCAGCGCGACGAGTTACAGCGGCGCCGCGCGGCGCGCCTCGCCGTCGGTCGTGAGCATCACCGCCAGCAAGGCCCCAGCACGCGACCCGCGGGCCGACGACCCGGTATTTCAGTACTTCTTCGGCGACCGGGCGCGCCAGATGCGCCAGGAGCCGCAGATCGGACTCGGCTCGGGTGTGATCGTCTCGCCCGAGGGTTATCTGCTGACCAACAACCACGTGGTGGCCGGCGCCGACGATATCGAGGTCAAGCTGGCCGACGGCCGCGAGGCCAAGGCGACGGTCATCGGCACCGACCCGGACACCGACGTCGCCGTGCTGAAGATCAACCTGGACCGCCTGCCGGCCATCACCTTCGGCGCCGGCGACGACCTGCAGGTCGGCGACGTGGTGCTCGCGATAGGCAACCCGTTCGGCGTCGGCCAGACCGTCACCTCGGGCATCGTCAGCGCCCTTGGGCGCGACCAGCTCGGCATCAACACCTTCGAGAATTTCATCCAGACCGACGCTGCCATCAACCCCGGCAACTCGGGCGGCGCCCTGGTCGACACCAACGGCAACCTGCTGGGCATCAACACCGCCATCTATTCGCGCAGCGGCGGCAGCATGGGGATCGGCTTCGCGATTCCGGCCACCACCGCACGCCAAGTGATGGAGAGCCTGATCAAGGACGGCCAGGTGCGCCGCGGCTGGATCGGCGTCGAGCCGCGCGACCTCACGCCCGAGATCGCCCAGACCCTGAACCTGCCGATCAAGCAGGGCGTGCTGATCACCGGCGTGCTGCAAAGC
>JANNGZ010000452.1:0-2115 GCA_031404155.1 Burkholderiales bacterium | reverse complement strand
GCGCCACGAGCACCACGTCGTGTTCGGCACCGACACTGGCCATCACCTGCACGACACGCGGATCCTTGGCGCGCGCCAGCTTTTCGATCTTCTCCAGCAGCGCCACCTTCTGCGTGCTGTCCAGCGTGGCAATCGGGTCGGTGGTGCCGTAGAGCAGCCGGCTCGCCGCCACCTTGGGCTTGCGCGCCAGCTTCACGCGCCGCTCCTGCCCGGCGGCGGCGATGCTGCGCACGGTGCGCGCGGCATCCATCAGCGAGTCTTCGGTGAGATCGTCGGAGTACGCGAAGGCCGTCTTCTCGCCGGCCACCGCACGCACGCCCACACCCTGGTCGATGCTGAAGCTGCCGCTCTTCACGATGCCCTCTTCCAGGCTCCAGCCTTCGTGGCGCGTGGTCTGGAAGTAGAGATCCGCATCGTCGACGCGGTGCTCTCCGATCAGCGCGAGCGCACGCGCGAGCGAGGCCTCGGACAGGCCATAGGGTTCGAGCAACTGCCGCTCGGCGATGGCCAGGCGTTCAAGGGTCGGTTCGCGGGTGATCATGGTGCGGCGCTCGAAGTGGGGTCGCAATTCTAGGGAGCGCCTTGCGCAGCAGCCGGGTTCGTGTTTCTTTACCCAGCTTCACCGCGGCGCCGTGCGCGACACTGTGTGGCCCCTCGTTGAGTCCCGGCGGGCCCGAACCGGCTCGACGCCGACAACCCCAACCGATGAGGATTCAACATGAACCCGCGACCCTTCATTGCCGCCAGCTTGCTGGCCGTGACCACCGTGATGGCCGGCACCGCTTTCGCGCAGGCCCAGACCCCCCGCGTTGATCAGCGCGAAGCCAACCAGTCCGCACGCATCGCGCAAGGCGCCGCTTCCGGCGCACTCACCGGCCGCGAACAGCGCCGCCTGGCCCACGAACAGCGCGCCATTCAGACCGCCGAACAAAATGCCAAAGCCGACGGCGTGGTGACCGCGCGCGAACGCCGCAAGCTGCACCGTGCCCAGGAGGCGGCCAGCCGCGACATCTATCGCCAGAAGCACGACGGGCAGTCAAAGCCCTAAGTCGGTCACTTCTTGAATTCCAGCGCCCGCGCATAGAGTGCATTGCGCGCGGCGCCGCTGATCTCGGCGGCCAGTCCCACGGCTTGCTTGAGCGGCAGCTCGCGCATCAGCACCCTCAAGACCTGTTCTGCCGCGGCCGGCAAATCGCCCGCTGCGGCTGGCACCACGGGCAGCGCGTGCAGCACGAGCACGAACTCGCCGCGTTGGCGTTGAGCGTCGGCGGCCAGCCAGGCCGGCAGCGCAGCGCTGGCCATCGTGGCCACGGTCTCGAACTGCTTGGTCAGCTCGCGGCACAGCGTCAAGCGGCGCTCGGGCTGCGCGGCGGCGAGCGCGGCGGCCAAGGCCTCGATGCGGTGCGGCGCCTCGAAGAGCACCTGGGTCGACGCCTCGGCGGCAACGGCGCGCAGTGCCACTTCGCGTTCGGCGCCCTTGGCCGGCAGAAATCCGCTGAAGCGAAACCCGCGCGCGGCGACGTCACCGGCCACCGAGAGCGCCGCCAGCGCACTGCTGGCGCCCGGCACCGGCACCACAGGGTGACCGGCGGCCTGTGCCGCGGCGACGAGCAGCGCGCCGGGGTCGCTCACCGCCGGAGTGCCTGCATCGCTGACCAAAGCCACCGACTCGCCGGCGGCCAGGCGCTCGAGCACCGTTGCCGAGGCCTCGCGCTCGTTGTGCGCATGCAGCGCGGCGAGCCGTGGTGTCAGGCCCAGGTGGTGCAGCAACTGCCCTGCCACACGCGTGTCTTCGCAAGCCACCAGGTGCACGCGCGAGAGCACGTGGATCGCGCGCAGCGTCAGGTCGGCCAGATTGCCGATCGGCGTGGCCACCACGTACAGTGTCCCGGTCGGGTAATTCTGGTGGCCGGCCGCATCGTGGGCCGCGTCGAGCAGGGAGCGGGCGTTGATCTTCAAGAGCGAATCGGCAATGACCACCAAGGCGCGCGGCGACGAGGCCGAGGCACGTGCGCTGGCGCACCTGCAAGCCAAAGGGTTGACGCTCGTGCAACGCAATTATCGAGTCGCCCGCGGCCCCGGCGCACCCGGCGGCGAGATCGATCTGATCCTGCG
>JANNGZ010000451.1:0-1623 GCA_031404155.1 Burkholderiales bacterium | reverse complement strand
CCGCCTGACGCGTCTTGTTGTAGATGAGCTTGAGTTCGCCGATCAGCGTGCCGGCGTTGTCGGTCGCGGCCTTCATCGCCACCATGCGCGCGCTCTGCTCGCTGGCCATGTTCTCGGCCACGCCCTGGTAGATCAGGGCCTCGATGTAGCGCTTGAGCAGCACGTCGATGACGGTGGCGGCGTCGGGCTCGTAGATGTAGTCCCAGCCGTAGGCCTTCTTCTCTTCGGCGGTCTGCTCCAAGCGCGCGCCCGACAGGGGCAACAGCACCTCGACCATCGGCTCCTGCTTCATCGTGTTGATGAAGCGCGTGTAGCAAAGGTGCACCGCATCGAGCTGTCCGGCGACGAAAGCATCGAGCATCACCTTGACCGGTCCGATCAGCTTGTCGAGCTGCGGTGCATCACCGAGTTGCACCACGTGGCTGAGCACATGTGCACCGATGCGGTTGAGGAAGCCAAAGCCCTTGTTGCCGATCGCCACCGCCTGGATGCTGGCGCCCGCGGCCTGCACTTCCTTCATCTTGTTGATGACGGCGCGAAGCACGTTGGTGTTGAGGCCGCCACACAAGCCCTTGTCGGTACTGATGACGATGAAGCCGACGGCCTTGGGCGGGCCGCCGGTGCTTGGAAGCGCCCGCATGTAGGGCGACTTGTACTCGGGGTTGGCCAGCGACAGGCGCGCCGTGATGTTTCGGATCTTGTCGGCATACGGGCGCGCCGCACGCATGCGCTCCTGTGCCTTGCGCATCTTGCTGGCGGCGACCATTTCCATCGCCTTGGTGATCTTCTTGGTGTTCTCCACCGACTTGATCTTGCCGCGTATTTCTTTACCGACTGCCATTCAGAACCTCCTGTCAGACGGACAGACCCGGCCGGCGCCGGGCCGCTCCAACGCGGCCGGAGCCCCCGTGGGGGGCAGCGAACGGAGTGAGCTTGGGGCCGTCATTTCAGGCGAAGGACTTCTTGAACGCGGTGATGGCGTTCGTCATCTCGTCTTCGGCCGCCTTGTCCATCGCCTTGTCGCTCTCGAGCTTGGCCAGCAAGGCGGCGTGGCTGGACTTCAGGTGTTGGTGCAGGCCGTGCTCGAAACCGAGCGCCTTCTTCACGTCGATGTCGTCCACGAAACCCTTGTTGACCGCGAACAGCGTGGCCGCCATCAAACTGATCGGCAGCGGCGAGTACTGCGGCTGCTTGAGCAGTTCGGTCACGCGGGCTCCGCGGTCGAGCTGCTTGCGCGTGGCGGCGTCGAGGTCGGATGCAAACTGCGCGAACGCGGCCAGTTCACGGTACTGTGCCAAGTCGGTACGGATGCCACCCGACAGGCTCTTGATCAGCTTGGTCTGCGCCGCACCACCGACGCGCGACACCGAGATGCCGGCGTTGATGGCGGGGCGGATACCGGCGTTGAACAGGCTGGTTTCCAGGAAGATCTGGCCGTCGGTGATCGAGATCACGTTGGTCGGCACGAAGGCCGACACGTCACCGGCCTGCGTCTCGATGATCGGCAGCGCGGTCAGCGAACCGGTCCTGCCCTTGACCTCACCCTTGGTGAACTTCTCGACGTAGTCGGCGTTGACGCGTGCGGCGCGTTCGAGCAGACGGCTGTGCAGATAGAACACGTCG
>JANNGZ010000450.1:0-4236 GCA_031404155.1 Burkholderiales bacterium | reverse complement strand
TGTCGGCATCGCCTTCTCCGGCGGCCTCGATACCAGCGCCGCGGTGCATTGGATGCGCGCCAAGGGCGCGATCCCTTGCGCCTACACAGCCCACCTCGGCCAGCCCGACGAGAGCGACTACGACGAGATCCCGCGCAAGGCGCTCGCCTACGGGGCGGACATCGCGAGGCTCGTCGACTGCCGCGCGCAACTGGTGGCCGAAGGCATTGCCGCGATCCAGTGCGGCGCGTTTCACATCTCCACCGGCGGCGCCACCTACTTCAACACCACGCCGCTCGGCCGCGCGGTCACCGGCACCGCGCTGGTGGTGGCGATGCGCGAGGACGGCGTCAACATCTGGGGCGACGGCAGCACCTACAAGGGCAACGACATCGAGCGCTTCTACCGCTACGGCCTGCTCGCCAACCCGAATTTGCGCATCTACAAACCCTGGCTCGACCAGACCTTCATCGACGAACTCGGTGGCCGCAAGGAGATGAGCGAGTACCTCGTGGCCCATGGCTTCGACTACAAGATGAGCGTGGAAAAAGCCTACTCCACCGACAGCAACATGCTCGGCGCCACGCACGAGGCCAAGGACCTGGAGTTCCTCAACGCCGGCATGAGCATCGTCAACCCGATCATGGGCGTGGCTTTCTGGCGCAACGATGTGGCTGTGCCCACGGAGGCGGTGAACGTGCGCTTCGAGGACGGCCAACCGGTGGCGCTGAACGGCCGCAGCTTCAAGGACGCGGTGGCGCTGTTCGAAGAAGCCAACCGCATCGGCGGCCGGCATGGTTTAGGCATGTGCGACCAGATCGAAAACCGCATCATCGAGGCCAAGAGCCGCGGCATCTATGAAGCGCCGGGCATGGCGCTGCTGCACATCGCCTACGAGCGGCTGGTCACCGGCATCCACAACGAGGACACGATCGAGCAGTACCGCAACAACGGCCGCCGCCTCGGCCGCCTGCTGTATCAGGGCCGCTGGTTCGACCCGCAATGCCTGATGCTGCGCGAGACCGCGCAACGCTGGGTGGCGCGTGCGGTGAGCGGTGAGGTGACGCTGGAACTGCGCCGCGGCAACGACTGGTCGCTGCTCGACACACAGAGCCCGAACCTGACCTACCACCCCGAGCGCCTGACGATGGAGAAGGGCGCCGGCGCGTTCACGCCCGCCGACCGCATCGGCCAGCTCACGATGCGCGACCTGGACATCGCCGACACGCGGCAAAAGCTCGGCATCTACTCGCGCGTGGGGCTGATCGGCAAGGACTCGGATGGCGCGATGCCGCTGCTCTCGGGGCCGGACGCCGATTGATCGGCGAAGACGGCGCGGTGAGAATTGACCGACGAGGCCATGCGCCAATGACCCCCCTGCGCCTCTTCGCCGCCCTCGTGCTGGCCGCCGTCTCGCTGGCCGCCTGGCCCGCGGAGAAGGTGAACGTGGGCTCCAAGCGTTTCACCGAGTCCTACATCCTCGGCGAAATCGTCTGCCAGACCTTGCAGGCGGCCGGCACCGCGTGCGAGCACAAACAGGGCCTCGGCAACACCGGCATCCTGGAGCAGGCGCTGGCCAGCGGCGCGGTGGATGTCTACCCCGAGTACACCGGCACCATCGTGCGTGAGCTGTTGAAGCGCGAAGGCAATCCAACTCTGGACGAGTTGAACCAGTGGCTCAAACCGCGCGGGCTCAAGGCCGGCGTGCCGCTCGGCTTCAACAACACCTACGCGCTGGCGATGCGCGAGGGCGACGCCAAGCGACTGGGCATCACCAGCATCTCGGACCTGGCCAGGCAGCCTGCGGATAAATTGAAGTTCGGCCTCTCGCACGAATTCCTGGTGCGTGCCGACGGCTGGCCGGCGCTGAAACGCGCGTATGCGCTGCCCTTCAGCCCGCCGAGCGGCCTGGACCATGGGCTGGCCTACGACGCGATCAAAGCGAGCCAGGTGGACGTGATCGACGTCTACTCCACCGACGCCAAGCTCGGCCGCCTGAACCTGCGGGTGCTCGCCGACGACCGCAAACATTTTCCGAAGTACGACGCGGTGCTGCTGATGCGCGAGGCGGTGGACGCGACGCCGCTGCTAAAGCTCGCCGGCCGCCTCGACGAAAGAACAATGATCGCGCTCAACGCCGAAGTGGAACTCGACGGCCGCTCCTTCGCCGAGGTGGCCAAGCGCTTTCTCGCGGGCGGCGCGGCGGTGGGCATCGCGGCGGCGGCGAGCGAACCGGCGGGCGCACCACCCACCGGCGCGGCAGCGGCGCCGGCACGCCAGAGTTTCCTCGACCGCCTGTTCGCGCCCGACCTGTGGCGCCTCACCGGCCAGCACCTGCTGCTGGTGTTCGCCTCGCTCGCGCTCGCGGTGCTGGTCGGTGTGCCGCTCGGCATCCTCGCCTGGCGGGTGCCGGCGGTGGCTGGTACGGTGCTCGCGCTGGTCGGCGTGTTGCAGACGATCCCGTCGCTGGCGCTGCTCGCGTTCCTGATCGCGATCGTCGGCGCCATCGGCTTCGTGCCGGCGCTGATCGCGCTGTTTGTCTACGCGCTGCTGCCGATCGTGCGCAACACCCATGCTGGCCTGGCGTCGGTGCCCGAAGGCCTGCCGCTCGCGGCACGGGCGCTGGGTTTGCGTTCAGCGCAGACGCTGCGTTCGGTGGAGCTGCCGCTGGCGATGCCGGTGCTCTGGGCCGGCATCAAAACCGCCGCGGTGATCAACGTCGGCACCGCCACGGTGGCCGCGTTCATCGGCGCCGGGGGTTATGGCGAGCGCATCGTCGCCGGCCTCGCGGTCAACGACAACAGCGCAATGCTCGCCGGCGCGGTGCCGGCCGCGGTGCTCGCACTCGTGGTTCAGTGGCTGTTCGACGCGGTCGAGAAGCGGCTCGGGCGCGGCGCTGGCCGGGCGCGTTGAATTCAAGCCAGCTTCATCAACTCCGCCGCCAGCTCCTGGGGCATGTCCACCATTACGTCGTGGCTGCACGGCAGCTTGCTCACGCGCCAGCCGGGTTTACCTTCCACCTGGGCCGCGAAGTAGCGGAAGGGGCTCGGGTCCCAGGCGTCGGCGAGGATGTACAGGCGCTGCTTCACCGCGTCCTGCGCGCCGCTGAGCAACAGCGGCAGGTGGAAGGTGGCCAGCGCCTGCGCCACGCAGCGCCTATCGACCCAGGCGCGGTTCTCGGCCTTGATGCCGAACATCTCGGCGGGTATCGGCGCCATCAGGCTGGAGTGGCCCGCGAGCGCGCTGCCGTGGAAGGCGCCCATGAACACCGCGGCCACTTCGGGCGGCAGCGCCCGGTTGAGCAGCGCCACCAGCGAGTCGCCGTTGGCGGGCAGGAAGGCGTCGAGATACACCAGCGACTTGATGCGCTCGGCCATGCGGTCGGCCACGCCGGTGATCACCATGCCGCCGTAGCTGTGGCCGCACAGGATCACGTCGCTGAGTTCTTCCGCTTCGAGGGTGCCGCAGACGTCACGCACATGCGTTTCGAGGGTGATGTTCTCGCCGCCCTGGTGCGCACGCTCCCCGGTGCCGGTGAGGGTGGGCGTGAACACGTTGTGGCCGGCGGCGCGCAATGCCTTGGCCGTGTCGCGGTAACACCAGCCGCCGTGCCAGGCGCCGTGGACGAGAACGAAGTTGGCCATGATCGAATGTCTCCTGGTGGATGCTGGATGTGAGGGGCCGCGGTGAACTTCACCGAGGCCGCCGAACACTACGGGCCGCGGCGGGGAGCGTCAACCGGAGAGACGCGGATGCAGAGGCGCAGGAAGGCCATCGCGTTCGGGTGGCGGCACGGTTCCGATGCAGGCTGCGGCGGTGGAGCGGCAAAGCCGCACCCGGGCAGGCCACGGCGTGCGACTGCGGCGGTCGGCCTGCGGCCGACTGCCCTGTGGTACTCAGCCTCATGGCCCGCCGCCGAACTCGCTACGTTCGCTGCGCTCACTGCACTCGGACAGCCGCGGCGAGTCAGTTTACGAAGCGCGCATTCGCGCGCGGCCATGAGCCCTCCGGTCCTCGGCGCCGCACACGCACGCCGTGGCCTGCCCGGGTGCGGCTTCGCAGCGAGGTGTTGCGCTCCCGTCGGGAAACCCAAACCTCTGCACTCGCGGCAGGTGGTGCCCGGTGCGGGCTCACTGGGGGGCGGCGAGGAACGCAGCCCTGGGGTCGGCGCGCGCAGCGCGCTTCGTAAACTGACTCGCCGCGGCTGTCCGAGTGCAGTGAACGAAGTGAACGTAGCGAGTTCGGCGGCGCGACCCC
>JANNGZ010000449.1:0-12786 GCA_031404155.1 Burkholderiales bacterium | reverse complement strand
CCAAAGGCATGTCCCGGAGTGTGCAGGACGTGGACGTCCATCCCACCCACCGTGAACACGTCACCATCGGCGAGCTCGCCGTCCGGCTCAAGCCCACTTCTTCGGCGATAACCGTGCCGCCGGTCAGGATCGCGATGTCTTCGAGCATCGCCTAGCGGCGGTCACCGAAGCCCGGCGCCTTGACGGCCACGACCTTCAGGATGCCGCGAATGGTGTTGACCACCAGCGTGGCCAGTGCTTCGCCTTCGACTTCTTCGGCAATGATCAGCAGCGGACGGCCGCTCTTGGCGACTTGCTCGAGCGTGGGCAACAGGTCACGGATGTTGCTGATCTTCTTGTCGTACAGCAGCACGTAGGGGTTCTCGAGCAGCGCCGACTGCTTCTCGGGGTTGTTGATGAAGTACGGGCTCAGGTAGCCGCGGTCGAATTGCATGCCTTCGACGACATCGAGTTCGTTGTCGAGCGACTTGCCGTCTTCGACGGTGATCACGCCTTCCTTGCCGACCTTGTCCATCGCGTCGGCAATGATCTTGCCGATCGACTCGTCGCTGTTGGCGGAAATGGAGCCGACCTGCGCGATTTCCTTGCTCGTGGTGGTGGCCTTGGAGGCCTTCTTCAACTCGGCGACGAGGACGGTGACCGCCTTGTCGATGCCGCGCTTCAGGTCCATCGGGTTCATGCCCGCGGCCACATACTTCATGCCTTCGCGCACGATGGCCTGGGCCAGCACGGTGGCGGTGGTGGTGCCGTCGCCAGCGTTATCGCTGGTCTTGGAAGCCACTTCCTTGACCATCTGCGCGCCCATGTTCTGGAGCTTGTCCTTGAGCTCGATTTCCTTGGCCACCGAGACACCGTCCTTGGTGACGGTGGGGGCGCCGAACGAACGCTCGAGCACCACGTTGCGGCCCTTGGGGCCCAGGGTGACCTTGACCGCGTTGGCCAGGATGTTCACTCCTTCGACCATGCGGGCACGTGCCTCGCCGCCGAAGATGACGTCTTTTGCTGCCATGAGTTCTTCTCCGAAATCTGTGAATGGGGGTGAGTGCCAGGGTCCTCAGCCGGGCCCTTGACCCTCGGCGTCGCTGACGCGATGCCGGCTGAGGCGAAAGCAGATCGCCGAGGTCGCTTTACTTTTCGACGACCGCGAAGAGGTCGTCTTCCTTCATCACCAGCAGTTCGTCGCCGTCGACCTTGACGGTCTGGCCGCTGTACTTGCCGAACAAGACGCGGTCGCCGACCTTGATGTTCAGGGCGATGAAGTCGCCGGTCTTCTCATTGCGCTTGCCGGGGCCGACCGCGAGCACTTCACCCTGGTCGGGCTTCTCGGCGGCGTTGTCGGGAATCACGATGCCCGACGCGGTTTTGGTTTCATTTTCCAGGCGCTTGACGATCACACGATCGTGCAACGGACGAAGTTTCATTGCATCTCCTAGCAAGGTTGCGGTGAGCTTTGGAAACGGGTGCCACGTAAGTTGGCGCCCATTCACATGCATTGGCCGGAATTGGCAGAATGCCAGCCGGCGAGTTAGCACTCAACCGTAGCGAGTGCTAGCAGTGCAGATTATAGGGGCGGGGCGACGGCTTTCAAGCCTGGTGGGTGCTCAAGGTTCGTCGGACTCCGAAATCGCATCGTCGTCCGGTGGCGGCGCCGCCGGAACGCGAAAGCGCTCGGTGGCCCAGGCGCCCAGATCGATATCGCGGCAGCGTTCGCTGCAAAACGGGCGCCACGGGTTGTCGGTGCGATAGGCCATGCGCCTGCGGCAATGCGGGCAGGGCACCAGGGGCGGTGGTGCCGTCGGGGCACCGGTACTGGAGTTTGTCGTCATCGCGGAAGCGACGCAACGGGGTGGAATCGGCCAGATCCCGCGATCGACCACGGCCGCCTGGTCAAACTCAGTTGCACAGCGTCAACTCGAACGGACAGTCTTCGGACACCGGCTTGAGTCGACCGTCGAGTTCAGCCTTCATGAAGCGGACCAGCACCATCAATCGATGCCCGCTGATTTCGGGCACCAACTCGTCCTGTGTCTCGACGCGCACTCGCAGCAGGTGATACACCTTGCCTTGCGGCAAGCTCTGTTGATATTGACCGCCACTGGCGACCGCTTTGTGCGGTGTCCCGGAGTCGCGCAGCAGGCCCAGCAGTACGCGCAGCGCTTCGGCCAGCGGTGTCAGGCTGACGATCCAGCCCATCAGGTCGGCCCGTCGGAGCGGGGCATCACGCTGCTGCCAGGCGTAGTAGCCGGGCAGGTCGAACTCGCAGGTGCCCGCCGGAATGCTGATGCGGCTGCGGATGCTCATCAGCCAGTCGTTGGTGGTGAGCGAATGCCCGGCCTTGCCAGGCAGTGCATTGAGGGTGACGAATGCGCGCCCGAGTTTTTCAATGACACCGTCCAAGGTGGCTTCGGAGATGGCAGGGTTGCCTCGGTAGCCTTCGAACTGCGCCTTGTGGCGCTCGAGCTCCTTGAGCAGGTCGGACTTCAGATCGGCGCGCGATGCCACGTCCATGATCTCGAAAATCGTGACCAGCGCGAAGTGGTGGTCGAGTGCGGCGTCGCGCGGAATCAGCTGCCCGAGGCGGTCGAACAAGTGCTCGAGCCGCAGCATGGTGCGGATGCTTTCGTTGAACGGGTACTCGTACAGGACCAAGGCAGGCTCTCTCGACGCGGGGTCGGTGCCACCGCGCGGAGATTGTTCCACATGCTCCTACCGAGCCTCGCGCAGCGGCAAGCCCCAGCCGCGCCACAGGGTCGTGACCGCGTCGTGCAGCGCCGTGAGTGCCAGCTCTTCGTTGTGCAGTACGGCGTCGGCGATGCCGCGCCGCGCCGAACGCGAAGCCTGTTGCCGGATCACGCCCCAAGCGGCGTCCAGTGTCCACCCCGGGCGTTGCGCGACGCGCTTGGCCTGTGTGCGCTCGTCGCAGTCGACGACCAGTATCCGATCGACCCGCGAACGCCAGTGGCTCGACTCGGTGAGCAGCGGAATGTCGAAGACGATCGCGGCACCGAGTGCACGCTGTTCGCGCAGACGGCTTTCGTGCCCGATCAATGGGTGCAGGATGCTTTCCAGACGAGCGCGCTGCGCGGCGTCGGCGAACACGAGGCGCCGCATTTCTTCCCGGTTCAGCGCACCGTCGCTGTTGATGATCGACGCGCCGAACGCTTCCACGATGGCGGGGATTGCCGCGCCGCCGGCGAGCGTCAATTCGCGCGAAATGGCGTCGGCATCGATCAGGTCGGCGCCTAGATGCACCAAGCTGTGAGCCACGGTGCTCTTGCCACTGCCGATGCCACCGGTCAGGCCGATGCGCAGCGGCTTCAGACCGCTGGCCACCAGATCCGCGTCAGGCCCGGGCCGAAAAAAATCGCACAGAGCCCGCCGCCGACGAGATAAGGGCCGAAGGGAATTGGCACTTCGCGCTTGTGGCCGCCAAAGACGATCATCGCGATGCCGACGAGGGCGCCAACCCCGGATGCGAGCAGCACGACCGAAGGCAGCAGTTGCCAGCCCATCAAGGCGCCCAGCCCCGCAAGCAACTTGAAGTCGCCTTGGCCAATGCCTTCCACGCCTTTGATCAGGCGATACAAGGTCGAGATCAGCCAGAGGGAAAAGTAGCCCGCGAAGGCGCCCCAGGCGGCCGCGTCGAGCGATGTGGCCGTCCAGCCCATGCCGGCGGCCACGATGCCCAAGCCGATCAACGGGAGTGTCAGGTCGTCTGGCAGCAGCGTAGTGTCGAGGTCGATCAGCGCCATGGCGATCATCAGCGCGATCGCAGTGCACCAGACCAGCGTGGCCGCGGTCGCGCCGAACCGCCAGCCCGCGGCCGCGAACAGCGCCATCGTAAGCAGCTCGACCACCGGGTAGCGCGCCGAAATTTTCGCGCTGCACGCGGCGCAACGGCCTCTCAGCCTCAACCAACCGAGCACCGGAATGTTCTCGTGCCAGGCCAGCTGATGGCCGCACGCCGGGCAGCGCGAGCGCGGACGAGAAATCCCCAGCCGGGGAAGAGCCTGCAGCGCACTGGACAGCGACGCCATCGTTTCGCCTTGCGCGCGAGGCGGCTCGACCTTGGCGCCGAAGACGCGGCGCCACGAGTCGGCGTCGCCCAACTGCGCGGCGACGTCGGCCCACCACTGGCGCTCCAGCATCAGCGGCAGGCGATGGGCGACGACGTTGAGGAAGCTGCCGACGCACAGGCCCAGGAGGGCGAGCGCGACGGGCGACAGCAGCAGCTCCAGGGGCATACCGGCCACGGCGACCGGTCAGACCACCGAACCGAGTTTGAAGATCGGCAGGTACATCGAAACCACGATGCCGCCGATCATCACGCCGAGCACGACGATGATGAAAGGCTCCATCAAGGTGGACAGGCCTTTGACCATCTCGTCGACCTCGTCCTCGTAGAACTCGGCCGCCTTGGCTAGCATGTGATCGAGCGAACCGGATTCCTCGCCAATCGCGGACATCTGCAGCACCATGTTGGGGAATACCCCGGTCGTCTGCATCGAGGTGGTGAGGGCGGAACCGGTCGACACGTCCTTCTGGATTTGCGCCGTCGCCTCGGCGTACACCGCATTGCCCGACGCGCCGCCGACGGAGTCCAGCGCTTCAACCAGCGGCACGCCAGCGGCAAACATCGTGGACAGCGTGCGTGTCCAGCGTGCGATCACGGCCTTGTTGATCAAGTCGCCAAAGATCGGGAGCTTCAACAGCAGCCGGTCCATGAACATCTGCATCTTCTCCGAGCGCTTCCACGACTGCATGAAGATATAGCCGCCAATGCCCAGGCTGCCGAAAATTGCCCACCAGTAGCTGACAAAAAACTTCGACATCGCGATCACCGCGAGCGTGGGCGCGGGCAAGTCGGCGCCGAAGGACTTGAAGACATCCTCGAACGCCGGGATCACGAAGATCATGATCACCGTCAGAACCACGAAGGCGACGACGAGCACCGACACCGGGTAGATCAGCGCCGACTTGATTTTTGTCTTCAGGGCGAGCGTCTTTTCTTCGTAGACCGCGAGTCGCTCGAGAATGGCTTCCAGGATGCCAGCAGCTTCCCCGGCTTCGACCAGGTTGCAATAAAGCGCGTTGAACTGCAGCGGGTGCTTGCGAAACGCCGCGGAAAGCGACGTTCCGGTTTCCACATCCGAGCGGATGTCGGTCAGCAGCCGCGTGAGCTTCGGGTTGGTGCTGCCACGCGCCACGATGTCGAACGACTGTAGCAAGGGCACGCCCGCCTTCATCATCGTCGCCAGTTGGCGAGTGAAGATGGCGATGTCCTTCTGCTTGATCTGGCGTCCACCCGACAGGCGCCGCTTCTTGACCTTGGTGACCAGGATGCCCTGACGCCGCAGGCTGGCGTTGACCGCCGCTTCGCCGCCAGAGCGCACCTCACCGCGAACCAGCTTGCCGTTCTTGTCCTTGCCTTCCCATTCGAAGACCGCTTCCTTGATACTTCTTGCGGCTACCGCAGTCGCCATAAAGCCTCCGAGGTAAACCTACCCAATCGACGCGTTTTTTGCTGGTGCATCACTCGTTCGTCACGGTGATGACCTCTTCGAGCGTGGTGATGCCGGCGCGAACCTTGATGAGGCCCGACTGGCGCAGATCACGTACTCCTTCAAGGCTCGCTTGGCCGGCAATGTCGAGTGCCGAGCCTTCGGCCAGGATGATGCGTTGAATCGCTTCGGTAATTGGCATCACTTGGTAAAGGCCAACACGACCGCGGTAGCCATTGCTGCACGACGAGCAGCCAACCGCCCGGTACGGCTTCCACGAACCGTCGAGGTCTTCGTCCTTGAACCCCGCACGTTTGAGCGCGTCGCGGGGATAGTCCGCCGGCGTCTTGCAGTTTTCGCACAGTCGTCGACCCAACCGCTGCGCGGTGATCAGCAACACCGAGGACGCGACGTTGAACGGTGCCACGCCCATGTTCAGCAAGCGCGTCAGCGTGGCCGGTGCGTCGTTGGTGTGCAGAGTTGACAGCACCAGGTGGCCGGTCTGCGCCGCTTTCAGCGCGATGTCGGCGGTTTCGAGGTCGCGAATTTCGCCGACCATGATGATGTCCGGATCCTGGCGCAGGAAGGACTTCAGTGCTGCCGAGAAAGTCAGCCCGGCCTTGTCATTGACATTGACCTGGTTGATGCCCGGCAGGTTGATTTCCGCCGGGTCCTCCACCGTTGCGATGTTTACGCCGGGTTGGTTCAGGATGTTCAGGCAGGTGTAGAGCGAAACCGTCTTGCCCGAACCGGTGGGGCCGGTGACCAGGATCATGCCGTAGGGCCTGCCGATGCACGCAAGCAGTCGCTCCTTTTCAATCTTCTCGTAGCCCAGGGCCTCAATGCCGAGCTTGGCACTCGACGGATCGAGAATCCGGATCACGATCTTCTCGCCGAAAAGCGTTGGCAGTGTGCTGACACGGAAGTCAATCGCCTTGTTGCCGAACTTCAGTTTCATGCGGCCGTCTTGAGGCACACGCTTCTCGGCAATGTCCAGGCGGCTGATGACCTTGATGCGCGAGGCCAGCTTGTCCTTGATCGCAATCGGCGGCTGCGTGATTTCGCGCAACTCGCCGTCGACACGGAAGCGGACCCGGTAGTGGTACTCGTAGGGCTCGAAGTGCAGGTCCGAAGCGCGCGCATTGATCGCGTCGATCAACATCTTCTGCAGGAAGCGCACGACTGGCGCATCTTCGACTTCGGCGGTGACGTCCGCGTTCTCCTGTTCAGGGGAGACGTCGTCGCTGACGTCAAACTCGAAATCTCCGCCCGCGAGCGACTCCATTGTTTCGCTGACACTTGCGCCCTGATTCTCGAGAATCTTCGCAAGTTTGTCGTGTTCGACGAGTACCCACTCGGGCGTCATCTGCGTCGCGAACTTGATGCGCTCGACGGCTTCCTGGTCCGTGGGGTCAGATCCGCCGATGAAAAGGCGATTGCCGCGCTTGCCAAGAACGACGATCTGGTACTGGGCTGCCAACTTGACATCGACGATGCCGCGAGGCAGCCGTTCGGCGTCGATCGCGTTCAGGTCCAGCAGCGGCACCGCCAGGGTGTTGGACAAGGTGTGCGCCAGTTCCGAGGGCGACACCGACCCGGAGGCAATCACTGCGGCAACAAAGCTGGTCTTACGCTCCTTGGCCGACTGAACCAGTGCCTCTGCGGTCTTGATCGTCAGCTTGCCCGAATGCACGAGCACCCGTGCAACCCCCGAGAGGGAAGACTGGGGCACTTCGACAAGGGTATCCACGTTTTTGCGCTCAGGTTCGCAACGAAAGTAGCCGACTGATCATCGCTGATCGGTCCCGCACTGTAAATCCGAACCACGGCTCGTGGCGGCAACACTTCACGCTCTCTGGCCCGGTCACGGTCACCGAAGCTGTGCGGCTCACAACGCGCGCGCTGACGGCATACAAGCAGGATCTGGTCGGGGTGAGAGGATTCGAACCTCCGGCCTCTACGTCCCGAACGTAGCGCTCTACCAGGCTAAGCTACACCCCGATGGACGGACGAAGAAAGCTTCGTCGTCGCGGACGGCCGTGTCACGCAGAGCGATCCACCGACCTAACGGATAATTCTAGCAGAGCGTCGCGAGCGTTCGAGGCAGGCAACACGCTCAGAGCGTCGCGTGCCAACGCCGCTTCACGGCGAGCGGCCTCGCGCGTGGCATCCAAGGCACCGGTGCTTCGCACGATTTCGACGATCTCCGCCAAGCCGCTAACCTCGCCATGCTCGATCGCGTGGCGGATCGTACGCCGTTGGGCAGCGCTACCTCGTTCCATCGCGACAAGCAAGGGTAGCGTCGGTTTACCTTCGCGCAGATCGTCTCCGACGTTCTTGCCGAGCCGCTGCGAATCGCCTTCGTAGTCGAGCAAGTCGTCGACAAGTTGAAATGCGGTACCCAGGGAGCGTCCGTAGTCGGCGCACTTTTCCTCGACATCGTGCGGTGCGTCGGCCAGCACAGCGCCCAGGCGCGCGCTGGCTTCGAAGAGCTTTGCGGTTTTGTAGCGAATCACACGCAAATACTCGGCGACGGCGACATCGGGGTCGCGCATGTTCATCAGCTGCAGCACCTCGCCCTCGGCAATCACGTTCGTTGCGTCGGCCAGTACGTCAAGCACGCGCATCCGTTCCACCGAGACCATCATCTGAAAGGCGCGCGAGTACAGGAAATCGCCCACCAGCACACTCGCCGCATTGCCGAACATTGCATTGGCGGTCTGGCGGCCTCGCCGCATCGACGACTCGTCCACCACGTCATCGTGAAGCAAGGTCGCGGTGTGTATGAACTCCACGATAGCGGCCAACGTAAAGCGTTCCGGGCCTGAGAACCCCAGCGCATCGGCGAACAGCAAGACCAGTCGGGGCCGGATGCGTTTGCCGCCCGCGCTGATGATGTAGTGGCCGATTTGGTTGACGAGCGCCACATCCGAGCGCAGGCGTTGGGCGATCACGGCGTCGACCTGCCGAATCTCTGCGGCCATGGGATCCGCGGTGTATGCAGGGATCGACGGTTTGATGGACGGCACGCTTGTTAGGGCCGCACAGGCTCGGCGGCGGCAGGGGATCGGGCGGCGGATTATAGGAGTCTCATGGCCGCTGCCACGCCGATACACTTGGCACTGTAGCTGGGGGATGTTAGAATTCCAGGTTCCGTCGTTGTGGGCATTTCCCGCGCGGCGGTTCATCACGCCCGGCGCCCTCTGTGGGGCGCGGCGCCGGTTTCCGGCGCAGCGGGACCATCGAAAGGGCTCATATGTACGCGGTCATAAAAACCGGTGGCAAGCAATACAAGGTTGCTGCCGGCGAGAAGATCAAGGTAGAACAGATTGCTGCGGACGTTGGCCAGGAGATCGTGATCGGTGATGTGCTGGCAGTCGGCAACGGCGCAGACCTCAAGGTCGGGACTCCCCTGGTTGCCGGCGCGAGCGTCAACGCCACCGTGGTGGCGCAGGGCAAGCACGACAAAGTGCGCATCTTCAAGATGCGGCGCCGCAAGCACTATCAGCGGCACGGGGGTCATCGCCAGACCTACACCGAGTTGCAGATCAGTGCTGTAAACGTCTGATCGGCAGACAAAGCAGTTCCAGGAGTCAATCACCATGGCACAGAAAAAAGGCGGCGGTTCCACCCGGAACGGCCGCGACTCGCAACCCAAGATGCTCGGCGTCAAGGCGTTTGGGGGCCAGGTCGTTTCGGCCGGGTCGATCATCGTGCGCCAGCGCGGTACCAAGTTCCATGCCGGTTCCAACGTGGGAATCGGGCGCGACCACACGCTATTTGCGTTGGTCGACGGCCAGATCTCATTCGCCATAAAGGGCCCGCTGAATCGTCAGACGGTGAGCGTCAAGCAGGCCTGACCCGGCCCGCTTGCCAAGCACCGAAGCCCCGGCCTACCGGGGCTTCTTTACTTCTACTATCCGACCCATGAAATTCGTCGACGAAGCCACGATCGATGTCGCCGCGGGCGACGGCGGCGCCGGCTGCATGAGCTTTCGGCGCGAGAAGTTCATTCCGTTTGGCGGCCCCAACGGCGGTGACGGCGGCCGTGGCGGCAGCGTTTATGCGGTCGCTGACCGCAACCTCAACACGCTGATCGACTACCGCTATGCACGCCGCCACGACGCCCGCAATGGCGAAGCCGGCCGTGGCTCCGACCAATTCGGCGCCGCAGGCGACGACATCGTGTTGCGCATGCCGGTGGGCACGATCCTCACCGACACCGAGTCCGGCGAGCGAGTGGCCGAGTTGTTGTTGCCCGACGAGCCGGTGCTGATCTGCAAGGGCGGCGACGGTGGTTTTGGCAACCTGCACTACAAGACCAGCACGAACCGCGCTCCTCGCCAGAAGACGCCCGGCTGGCCCGGTGAACACAAGAAGCTCAAACTTGAGTTGCGCGTGCTTGCCGATGTGGGCTTGCTCGGCATGCCCAACGCCGGCAAGAGCACGCTCATCGCGTCGATCTCGAATGCACGGCCGAAGATTGCCGATTACCCGTTCACGACGCTGCATCCCAACCTCGGCGTGGTGCGGGTCGGGCCCGAACAAAGCTTTGTGGTGGCCGACGTTCCCGGTTTGATCGAAGGGGCCTCTGAGGGCGCCGGCCTCGGCCACCGGTTCCTGCGCCATCTGCAACGCACGCGGCTGTTGCTGCACCTTGTCGACATGGCGCCGTTCGACGATGCCGTCGACCCGGTCAAGCAAGCGCGCGCAATCGCCTTGGAGCTGAAGAAGTACGACCCGAAGCTGCACGCGAAGCCGCGCTGGCTGGTGCTCAACAAGATGGACATGGTGCCGGCCGAGGAGCGCGAAGCGCGCGCCAAGGACTTCGTGCGGCGGCTGCGCTGGAAGGGGCCGGTCTTCGAGATCTCCGCGCTGGCACGCGAAGGTCTGGAACCGTTGACACGCGCGGTGTTCACCCATGTGGCGGCAACGCAGGCCGCGCTGGTCGACCCTGACCCTCGCTTCGACGATGCCGACACCGAGGGTGCCGCGCAGCCAGGAAGCTGAGGCTTCCTTCCGGGCGGAGTACTTTATGGCAGTGGTGAAAGACGCGCGCCGCATCGTCGTCAAGGTCGGCTCCAGCCTGGTCACGAACGAAGGCCGTGGTGTGGACGCGCAGGCGATCGGCAACTGGTGCCGGCAGCTGGCCGCGTTGGCGCAACAGGGCCGCGAGTTGGTGATGGTCTCCAGCGGCGCCATCGCCGAGGGCATGAAGCGCCTGAACTGGACCACGCGGCCGCGGGAACTTCACGACCTGCAAGCCGCCGCCGCAGTGGGCCAGATGGGCCTGGTGCAGATGTACGAAAGCCAGCTGCGTGAGCACGGCATGGGCAGCGCGCAAGTGCTGCTCACCCACGCCGACCTCGCGGACCGGGAGCGATACCTGAACGCCCGTTCCACCTTGCTCACGCTGCTGGCGATGAAGGTCATTCCGGTGATCAACGAGAACGACACGGTGGTCACCGACGAGATCAAATTCGGCGACAACGACACCCTCGGCGCCCTGGTCGCCAATCTGGTCGATGCCGATGCGTACGTCATCCTCACCGACCAGCGCGGCTTGTACTCGGCCGACCCGCGCAAGCAGGCCGACGCACGTTTCGTGAGCGAGGCACAGGCCGGTGACCCGGAGCTGGAACGCATGGCCGGCGGCGCCGGCTCGGCGCTTGGCCGCGGCGGCATGTTGACCAAGGTGCTGGCCGCCAAGCGCGCCGCCCGCAGCGGCACCAGCACCGTGATCGCCTGGGGCCGTGAGCCCGATGTGCTGCTGCGCCTTGCGCAGGGTGAGGCCATCGGAAGCGCATTGATCGCGACGACGCCGAAGCTCGCGGCGCGAAAACAGTGGCTGGCTGACCACCTCCAGTTGCGCGGCTCGGTGGTCGTCGACGACGGTGCGGTGCAAAAACTGCTTCGGGGCGGCACGAGCCTGTTGGCGATCGGCGTGACGCAGGTGCACGGCGAGTTCGTGCGCGGCGACGTCATTGCGGTGTGCTCGCCGCAGGGAGCCGAGGTCGCGCGCGGGCTGGCCAATTACTCGGCTGCCGAAGCGCGGCTGATCGCGCGCAAACCCTCCACCCAGATCGAGGCGCTGTTGGGCTACGCCAACGAGCCCGAGTTGATTCACCGGGACAACATGGTGTTGGGGTAATCGGGCTGCGGTGCCCGGCGCATGCTCCGTCCTGCCCGCGGACGGCGAACTCAGGACTCGCCGCTTCGCTTGTCAATCTCGCCGCAAGCGCCTTCGCTGGCGGCGTTGCTTGATGAGCCGTGCGGCTCATCCCCGTTGAAGTCGCGGTGCGAGCGCATGCCCGACCGCAGGTATCGATTGTGCGGGTTGATGCGCGGCAGGTAGCGGGCCAGCTCGGTCAAGGCCATCTCGTAAACGCCGCGCTTGAACTCGATCACCGCATCCAGCGGCACCCAGTACTCGTTCCAGCGCCAGGCGTCGCGCCGCCGGCCTCGGCACGCGGATGCGGTCCGCGCGGCCGAAGGTGATGGCCGCGGTCGCCGGCCGCGCGATGGTCGGCCACGTCGCCGCTTCGGTGGCGGCACTCAAGCCCTCACGCATCGCGCTGGTGATCGGCCCCGAGCCGGAGATGGCCGCGGTGATCGAGGCGGCGGTTGCCGCCGCGCCGGCCGCGAACCTGATCCCGGTCGAGCAGACCGAGCGCCGCGGCACCGGCCACGCGGTGCGCGTGACGAAGGCGGCGCTCGCCGGCCATCGCGGCGACGTGGTGATCGTCTTCGGCGACACGCCGCTGGTGACGCCGGTGACGTTGCGCCGCCTGGTCGGCTTGCGCCGGCGCGGGCGCCACGCGGTGGTCGTCGCCGGCTTCCGGCCCGCCGATCCGCTGCTCTTCGGCCGGCTTGTGGTCGACCGCGCCGGGCGGCTCGAGCGCATCGTCGAGGCCCGCGACGCGACCGCCGGCGAGCGCGCGATTTCGCTCTGCAACGCCGGCCTGATGGTGGCGGACGGGCGGATCCTGTTCGACCTCCTCGCCCGGCTGCGCCCCGACAACGCGAAGCGCGAGCTCTATCTGACCGATCTCGTGCGCCTCGCGCGCGCGCGCGGCCGCAGCTGCGCCACGGCCGAGATCCCGGTCGACGAGGCCTTCGGGATCGACAGCCGCGCCGGGCTCGCCGCCGCCGAGGCGATGATGCAGGCGCGGCTGCGGGCGTACAAGCCGGCTGCATGCGTGGCCGTAGCCAAACCGGTCGATGCCAGCAGGCAGAAGCGCGTTGTTGTCGATGTTTTCAATGATGGAGCGGAAATCCTCAAAGT
>JANNGZ010000448.1:0-6223 GCA_031404155.1 Burkholderiales bacterium | reverse complement strand
GGCAACGGCACCATCCTGCACCTGACCGGCGAGCAGTACATCGACGAGATCGGCGCCAAGGCCAAGCACATCCCGTACAAGGGCGTCGGCCCCTTCGTCACCGACCTGATCGGCGGCCAGATCGATTTCGGCACCCTGGCGCTGCCCAGCGTGCAGCAGCACATCAAGAGCGGCGCGCTGCGCGCGATCGGCGTCGGTGCGGCGCAGCGCACGCCGGCCGCGCCCGATATCCCGACCATCGCCGAGCAGGGCCTGCCGAGCTACGTGGTCGATGCCTGGATCGGCATCATCGCTCCCAAGGGCATGGCCGCGGGCGAGGTGAAGCGCGTGCACGACGCCGTGGTGGCGGCCTTCGCCGACCCGGCGGTGAAGGAAGCGATGGCCAAGCAGGGCAACACCATCAACATCAGCACCACCGAATTCGCGCAAGGCCACTTCCGCAGCGAGAAGGACAAGTACGCCAAGCTGGTGAAGAAGGCGGGCATCGAGTTGCAATAGCCAGGATGCGACCGCCGCTGCGCACCGGATGTGGATGCGCTGAGCGGGCAATGAATGGCGTCGGCCGTTGAAGCGGCTGGCGCGGAGTTGAGCGGCGATGAATGGTTTGCGCATTGCGTCGAGGTTTCTTTTCCTGAGCGCCAGCCCGGCGCTGGATCTCGACCAGTACCACGCGGTGCTCGCCTGGGCCGCGGCGCGCGGACTGTGCGTCGCCGACAGCGTCAAGCTCTATTTGCAGTTCGGCGCGCCAGCGCGATCGCGGGCGAACTGCGGTCTTTCGACGAGCTGAAGCGCCGCCACGGCGATCTCGCCGACAATCCCACCCTGGCTTTACCGACATCACCATGACCACCCGCACGCTCTACGACAAGCTCTGGGACGACCATGTCGTCCGCACCGAAGAAGACGGCACCGCGCTGCTCTACATCGACCGCCACCTGGTGCACGAGGTGACGAGCCCGCAAGCCTTCGAAGGCCTGCGCATCGCCGGGCGCAAGGTGTGGCGCACCAGCTCGATCGTTGCCACCGCAGACCACAACACGCCGACCAACGGCTGGGAGCGTGGCTACGACGGCATCACCGACCTGGTGAGCAAGCAGCAGGTGATGACGCTGGACGCGAACATCCTGGCGGTGGGTGCGGCGGCGTACTTCCCCTTCCTCGACAAGCGCCAGGGCATCGTGCATGTGATCGGCCCCGAGCAGGGCGCCACGCTGCCCGGCATGACCGTGGTCTGCGGCGACTCGCATACCTCGACCCACGGTGCCTTCGGCGCGCTTGCGCACGGCATCGGCACCAGCGAAGTCGAACATGTGCTGGCCACGCAAACGCTGCTGGCGCGCAAGCAGAAGAACATGCTGGTGCGGGTGGAAGGCAGCGTCGGCCGCGGCTTGACCGCGAAGGACATCGTGCTCGCGATCATCGGCAAGATCGGCACCGCCGGCGGCACCGGGCACACGATCGAATTTGCCGGCGCGGCGATCCGGGCTCTCTCGATGGAAGGCCGCATGACGGTGTGCAACATGGCCATCGAGGCCGGCGCCCGTGCCGGCCTGATCGCGGTGGACGACAAGACACTCGCCTATGTCAAAGGCCGGCCCTTTGCGCCGAGCGGCGTGGCCTACGAGCATGCCGCGGCGTACTGGCGCACGCTGCAGTCGGACCCCGGTGCTCATTGGGACACGGTGGTCGAACTCGACGCGGCGCAGATCCGCCCGCAGGTCACGTGGGGCACCAGCCCCGAGATGGTGGTGGCGGTGGACGAGCGGGTGCCGGACCCGGAACGCGAACGTGACCCGGGCAAGCGCGAGTCGATCGAACATGCGCTCAAGTACATGGGCCTGGAGCCGAACAAGCGCATCGATGACATCCTGATCGACAAGGTGTTCATCGGCTCCTGCACCAACTCGCGCATCGAGGATCTGCGCGAGGCGGCGGCGGTGGTGCGCAAGCTCAACCGGCGTGTGGCCGCCAACGTCCGGCTCGCGATGGTGGTGCCGGGCTCGGGGCTGGTGAAGGCCCAGGCCGAGGCCGAAGGGCTGCACGAAATCTTCAAGGCCGCTGGCTTCGAATGGCGCGAGCCCGGCTGCTCGATGTGCCTGGCGATGAACGCTGACCGCTTGGAGCCCGGCGAGCGCTGCGCCAGCACCAGCAACCGCAACTTCGAAGGCCGCCAGGGCGCCGGTGGCCGCACCCACCTGGTGAGCCCGGCGATGGCCGCCGCCGCGGCGATCGAAGGGCATTTTGTCGACGTGCGCCGAATTTCCTGACCGAGCCCGAAACATCATGCAAGCCTTCACTGTGCACACCGGCCTGGTCGCGCCGATCGACCGCGCCAATGTCGATACCGACGCGATCATCCCGAAGCAGTTCCTGAAGTCGATCCACCGTTCCGGCTTCGGCCCGAACCTGTTCGACGAGTGGCGCTACCTCGACCGCGGTGAGCCGGGGCAGGACCCGGCCACACGCAAACCGAACCCGGACTTCGTGCTCAACCAGCCGCGCTACAAGGGCGCGTCGGTGCTGGTCGCACGGCGCAACTTCGGCTGTGGGTCGAGCCGCGAACATGCACCCTGGGCGCTCGACCAGTTCGGCTTTCGCAGCGTGATCGCGCCGAGTTTCGCCGACATCTTCTTCAACAACTGCTACAAGAACGGGCTGCTGCCGATCGTGCTGCCCGAGCACGAAGTGGCGAAGTTGTTCGACGAGGTGAATGCGTTTGTCGGCTACCGGCTCACGGTGGACCTGCCGCGCCAGGTGGTGCTCAAGCCCGATGGCAGCGAACTGCCGTTTGACGTGCTGCCCTTCCGAAAACAATGCCTGCTCAACGGCTGGGACGATATCGGCCTGACGCTGCGCCACGCCGACGCGATCCGCGCCTTCGAGGCCGAGCGCCTGGCGGCCAAGCCGTGGCTGGTGCACCGCATGTTGTGAGGCGAGCCGCGGCCTGCGACCGTGCATGGGCGCGACCGGCACGGCCGCGCCGCTGATTCCAAGACCTGCGAGCAGCGGCTCGTGCGTGGCTGGACACGAGGTAAACGAGTGATGACGACCATGAAGATTGCAATCCTGCCCGGCGACGGTATCGGCCACGAGATCGTTGACGAAGCGGTCAAGGTGCTCAAGGTGCTCGACCTGCCCTTCGAGATGCAAAGCGCGCCGGTGGGTGGCACCGCCTACGAGGCGCACGGCCACCCGCTGCCCGAGGCGACGCTGAAGCTGGCCCAGGCCGCCGACGCGATCCTGTTCGGCGCGGTCGGCGACTGGAAGTACGACAGCCTGGAGCGCTCGCTGCGCCCGGAGCAGGCGATCCTGGGTTTGCGCAAGCACCTCGGCCTGTTCGCCAATTTCCGCCCCGCGATCTGCTACGAGCAGCTCACCCACGCCTCGAGCCTGAAGCCCGAGCTCGTCGCCGGGCTGGACATCCTGATCATTCGCGAGCTCACCGGCGACATCTACTTCGGCGCCCCGCGCGGGCGCCGCACCGCCGTGGACGGCCACTTCCCCGGCACCGAGGAAGCCTTCGACACGATGCGCTATTCGCGCCCGGAGATCGAGCGTATCGCGCATGTGGCGTTCCAGGCGGCGCGCAAACGCAGTAAGCGCGTGACCAGCGTCGACAAGGCCAACGTGCTGGAGACCTTCCAGTTCTGGAAGGACGTGGTGACCGAGGTGCACCAGGGCTACCCCGACATCGAGCTGGACCACATGTACGTGGACAACGCGGCGATGCAGCTGGTGCGTGCGCCGAAAAATTTCGATGTCATCGTCACCGGCAACATGTTTGGCGACATCCTGTCCGACGAGGCCGCGATGCTCACCGGCTCGATCGGCATGTTGCCCTCGGCGTCGCTGGACAAGGCGAGCAAGGGCCTCTACGAACCGAGCCACGGCAGCGCGCCGGACATCGCGGGCAAAGGCATTGCCAACCCCTTGGCTACAATCCTCTCCGCTGCCATGATGCTTCGATTCACCCTCAACCAGCCTGCCGCGGCGGACCGTATCGAGTCCGCGGTGAAGGCGGTGCTGTCCGCAGGGCTGCGCACTGCGGATATCTGGAGCGAAGGCAGCAAACGTGTTGGCACGCGCGAGATGGGCGATGCGGTCGTTGCGGCTGTCGTTGGCCAACCCGCCGGCAAAACGATTACCACGAAGAGCTAGTCGGCTCCGGATCGTCTCGCCCCATTTCGGACCCCGGCGACACGAGCCGGAGGACGGCAAGGGGTCCAGCACAAGACTGGAAAGGCGAACACAAAATGGCACTCACAGGACTGGTTGGCTGGCGCGGCATGGTGGGCTCGGTGCTCATGGACCGCATGCGCGCGGAGCGCGATTTCGAACTCATCGAGCCGCTGTTCTTCTCCACCTCGAACAAGGGCGGCAAGGTGCCCTCCGAGCTTTCCCGGTTGGCGAAGAACGAAACCATACTGCAGGACGCGTTCGACATCGACGCGCTCAAGCGCTGCGAGATCATCGTCTCCGCGCAGGGCGGCGACTACACCCAGGAGGTCTACCCCAAGCTGCGCGCCGCGGGCTGGAAGGGCCACTGGATCGACGCCGCGTCCGCGCTGCGCATGAAGAGCGACGCGGTCATCGTGCTCGACCCGGTGAACCTGCCGGTCATCAAGAATGCTCTGGCCAAGGGCGGGCGCGACTGGATCGGCGGCAACTGCACCGTGAGCTGCATGCTGATGGGCGTGGGCGCCTTATTCAAGGCCGGTCTGGTGGAGTGGATGAGCACCCAGACCTATCAGGCTGCTTCGGGCGGCGGTGCCCAGCACATGCGCGAGTTACTGGCCCAGTTCGGCACCCTCAACCACGAGGTGCGCGACCTGCTGGCCGACCCGATGAGCGCGATCCTCGAAATCGACCGCCTGGTGATCGAAAAGCAGCGCACGCTGGACGACGCCGAGAAGGCCAACTTCGGCGTGCCGCTGGGTGGCTCGCTGATCCCCTGGATCGACAAGGACCTCGGCAACGGCGTGTCCCGCGAAGAGTGGAAGGGCATGGCCGAGACCAACAAGATCCTTGGCCAGGGCGAAGGTTTTGGCACTGCGGCGGTGCCGGTGGACGGTTTCTGCGTTCGCATCGGCGCGATGCGCTGCCACAGCCAGGCCCTGATGTTCAAGCTCAAGCGTGATGTGCCGCTGGCCGACATCGAAGCGCTGATCGCGGCCGACAACGAATGGGTGAAGCTGGTGCCTAACAATCGCGAAGCCACGATGCGCGACCTGACGCCGGTGGCGGTGACCGGCACGCTCGGCATTCCGGTGGGCCGGCTGCGCAAGATGGCGATGGGCCCGGAGTACCTCGGCGCATTCACCATCGGCGACCAGTTGCTCTGGGGCGCGGCGGAGCCGCTGCGCCGCATGTTGCGCATCCTGCTGGAGGCTTGATTTGTCGTGCCGCGTCGAGCCGCCAACGCCGCCCGCCAACAGGCGCTGCCCGGCTCGCGCGGCCGGCAGGTTGGAGCCGATCACGGGTCGTTGTCGAGTGACAACAATTCCACTGATCGCCCGAAACCGTCGGGTCGTTCGCTCAAAAGTCAGGTTTTGCATTAGCTTGTCAGCCTATATGCTTGACGCTGTTGTGATTTCGACCGTTCTAGCTGTTTGAAAGCAGTGCCAGAATCGGGTTTCGAAGCACGTTGCACGACGTTGCTTGGGCGGGCACTTGCAGTGGCCCGCCGGCTGCATTGGGAGACGCCTTGAAAATCAGCTCGGTGAACGCAGGGCGATTTGCCCTTTCCTCGGTGGCCGCGGCGGCCTTTGTGGTCGCCACGTCCAGCACCTGGGCCCTCGGGCTCGGCCGGCTGTCGGTGCAATCCGCCCTTGGCGAAGCGCTGCGGGCGGAGATCGACATCACCAGCCTGACGCCGGAGGAGGCTTCGACCTTGCGCGTGCGCGTGGCGCCGCCCGAGTCGTACCGCGCCGCCGGTGTCGACTACAGCGCCGTGTTGCAGGCCACTCAGGCCTCCTTGCAGCGCCGCGCCGACGGCCGGCCGTACCTGCGCGTGACCAGCGACCGCGCGGTGCAGGAGCCCTTCGTCGACGTGATTCTCGAGATGTCCTGGTCCAGCGGCCGCCTGGTGCGCGAGTACACGCTGCTGTTCGATCCGCCGCGCGTGGCGCCCCCGGTGCAGGCCGCAACGCCGGCAACACCGGCGGTGATCGCCGCGGCGCCGGTGCCGCCGCCGGCACGCCCCGCGCCCGCACCCGCACCGACA
>JANNGZ010000447.1:0-13574 GCA_031404155.1 Burkholderiales bacterium | reverse complement strand
TGCTGCGGCAGCCCCCGCGCCAGCTGCGAAAACGGCACTCAGCCCTGCGGCTGCGTGGCCGTTCCCGACGGGCAACAAGCCCTGAGCGAACGTCCGCGAATGTGCGGAACGGGAGACCCGGCCTCGGCCGGGTCTTTTTTTGGACGGACGCAGGGCGCGTTTGCTTAGGCCCGCGTGTGGTTTCGCGCTGAAGGCGCGCTATCGGGGCGCTCGGCGGACGCCCCTTACAGCTGAGTCATCGGCTGCGTGTCTGCGAACACGGCCGGCGCATCCCGTCGAGGCAGCATCGCCAGGCTGGACGCGTATTCGGCGGCCACCAGCCGCTCCACCTCGTCGCGCCGTTCGGACCTGGTCTTCAGCGCCAGGTGCTCGGCGCGCAGCCGTTCAAGGTCGGCGCCCAGCTGCAGCAGCTGGGACCGGGTTTGGGTCGAGCGCTCGATCGCAGCCAGGCGCACCTGCTCGCTGCGCTCGAGTTTGCTCTCGAGCTCAGCCTGCTTGCGCAGAAACCAGCGCCAGCAGACAAGCGCGGCGATGCCGGCGCTGGCCAGGGCCGCGCCACAAGTGAGCAGAATTTGTGTCTCGTCCATGTTGTGCGTTGTTCAGAATGCGGACCGCCAAAATGTAGTCGCCGGTGGCGTCACAGCCCAAGCGCGGTGCGGTCGATCGTGTGGTTTTGCCCACCCCGGTGTGCGATCTTCAACGCGCCGAGCCGATTGCCCAGTTCGGCGCAACGGCGCAGCGGCCAACCGCGTTCCAGGCCGTAGAGCAAGGCGCCGCGGAAAGCGTCGCCGCAGCCGGTGGGATCGACCACCTCCCGGGCCGCGACGCCGCTGAGCTTCTCGCGCTCGCCGCCCGCCCACACTTCGCAGCCGTCGTCGCCGAGCGTGACGACGATGCCTCGCAAGTGCGAGCGCGACATTTCGGCCAGGCCGATGCCGGTGCGCTCGCAAAGCATGCGGCCTTCATAGTCGTTCACCGCGACCCAGCTCGCCTGCGCGATGAAGGCGCGCAGTTCCGCGCCGTCGAACATCGGCAAGCCCTGGCCGGGGTCGAAGATGAAAGGCACGCCAACCCGGTGCAGTTGTTCGGCGTGGCGCAGCATCGCCTCCCGGCCGTCGGGCGCCACGATGGCCACCGCCAGGTCCGCCCGCGCCGGCACGTCGGTGAGGTGCGCATGGCTCATCGCGCCGGGGTGGAAGGCGGTGATCTGATTGTTGTCGCCGTCGGTGATGATGATCGCTTGGGCGGTGTAGCTGCCCTCGTCCACCCGTACCAGCGAGGTGTCGATGCCGAGCTTGTGCAGCCGCGCCATGTACTCGGTTCCGTCGTTGCCGATCGCGGCCATCACCACCGGCTCGCCGCCAAGCGCCTTGAGGGTGTAGGCGATGTTGCCGGCGCAGCCGCCGAATTCGCGCCGCAAGGTCGGCACCAGGAACGAGACGTTCAGGATGTGAACCTGCTCGGGCAGGATCTGCTGCGCGAAGCGGCCGGGGAAAACGGTGATCGTGTCAAAGGCGAGCGAACCGCAAATCAAGGCAGGCATGGTGTCTCCAAGGGTGAAGCAGCTTGACGCGCGAGGTGCGGCGCGTCAGCGACGAATCTCCGGGAAGCGGGGCGATTGCGAAGGGGGAATGCCGTCAGGGATAGAAGAGTGCGATGTCGTAGCCGACGATGCGGCGATCCCCCGCGTCAAGCAGCGCCTTCAAGCTGTGCTCGCCACCACCGGCGATGGCCGGCAGGTGGAGCCCGAGATCCGACGCGCGCAGCACCTTACGCGCCACCACCTCGCCATGGACGTCGGTGAGCGTGAGGTCGATCGCCGGCGGCATCACCGGTACCACGTCGCGGTTGCGCATCACCAGCGAAAGACGATAGAGGTTGGCTGCGTCCAGCCGCGTCAGGCCGCTGCTGTCGACCACCAGCGCGTCTAGCTGGCGCAAGGGTTCGATCTGGCAACCGGTGCTCGCGCACAGCGCCTGCACCAGCGGCAGCGCCGCGGGCCAGCGGGCGGCCAGCGGGTCGCGCCAATGCCGAGCCGCCTGCAGTGCCAGGGTCAGCGTTAGCATCAGAGTCAGCAGCGACAGCGACATCCGCATGCCGGGGCTGCGCCAGCGCGCCGCGGCATTGGCACGCCGCACGAACTCGGGGTCGAGCGGGGTGAGCCCGGGCAGCGCCCCGCTGTCCGCGTCGTCGGAAAACTGCGAGAACGCGCCGGTGGAAGGCGGGCCGGAAACCCGGCGCGGGCGTTCATCGGAGGGCGTCGCGCGGGGGCCAGGCAGCGGCGTGGTCGCGAAGGCCCCCTGCGTTGTCGGGTCCGCGCTGCCGGCACCGGGCTGCTCCGCCGCAGCCGCACGCGCGAAGCGGGAGGCATGCAGGTGCGAAGCGGTCGCCTCGGGCAAGGTCACCTCGGTGGTGCTGTTGACAAACGGCTCCGGCACCGGCGGCGACGGAGGTGCAGGCTCGGCGCCGAGCCGCGAATCGGCTCCTTCGCGCGAGTCCGCGGACCACGGGCGCGGTGTTTCGCGCTCCATGTCGAAGATTGAATCGAGTGCGTTGAACACCGATTCGCAGCGCCCGCAGCGCACCCAACCCTCGGACACCTTGAGCTGTTCCTGCACCACACGGAACACGGTGCCGCAGGAGGTGCAGCGTGTGGCCAGGCTCATCGCGGCTGCTGAGCCAAGGCCGCGCTGCGCTGCGCGGCCCGGCCGCGGCGGTTTGAGGCAAACAATCTCATCGGTCGATCATGCCATTTGAAGCCCGTGCGGCGCCGCTCTGGGACGGCAGGGCGCGTCGTCGCGCTGCTGTTCCGTTGCGCCGCACGCCGTCCTGGTGCCGGCGACCTGAGTGCCCTCGAGCACCATCCGGCCCGGGCGTCTTCAGGCTCAGCCGCCGAACCGAGCGCACATCAGCACCCAGGCGTCGTCACGGTCGGCAACGCTCAGTTCGCACCAGGGTGCGTAGGCCGATTGCAACTCCTCTGCCTGGCGCTCAAGGATGCCGGCCAGCACCAAGTCGCCACCCGGCTCGACATGCCCGCACAAGAGCGGCGCCAGCAGCTTCAAGGGCGTGGCCAGGATGTTGGCCAGCACCAGCGGATAGGCGCCGCACACCATCTCGGGCAGGCCTGCACGCAGCGCGACGCCGTTGGCCTGCGCGTTGTCTTGCGTGGCTTGCACGGCCGCCGGGTCGATGTCGACCGCGTCGATGCCCTGGGCGCCGAACACGGCGGCGCCGATGGCCAGAATGCCCGAGCCGCAGCCGTAGTCGAGGGTGCGGTGCCAGCGCGCCCTTCGTGCCTCGGCCTGGGTCGCTATCCAGCGCAAGCACATCCGGGTGGTGGGGTGGGTGCCGGTGCCGAACGCCAGCCCCGGGTCGAGCCGGATCAGGTGCCGCGCCGCGGCCGGTGGCTGGTGCCAGCTCGGCACGATCCAGAATTCCTTGGTGATGCTCACCGGCTCGAACTGCGCCTGGGTCAGGCGCACCCAGTCCTGTGCTGGCACCGCTCGCAGCGCCACCAGTTGCAGGGCGCCGGCCCAGGGCTGCGCCAGCAGCAGCGCGGCCGCATCTGTGGCGGCGGGTTCGTTGTCGAAGAGCGTGGTCAGGGTCGAGCGCTGCCAGCCCTCGGCCGGCGCCGGCATGCCGGGTTCGCCGAACAGCGCCTGCTCGTGCGCGCTGTCCGCGTCGGCATCTGCCACCGAGACTGAGAGCGCATCGAGCTCGTCCATCAAGGACTCCGACACCGGCTCCACCAGGTCCTGGGGCAGGCGCAACACCAGTTCGTGCATCAGCGTTTGCTCCGCGCTGGGTTGTGCTCGACGCCGCGGCCGCCCGCCCATGCGACCGCCCGGCGTCTCACCGCTTGTGCTGCCCGAGCCAGCCTTCGAGGTAGTGAATGCTGGTGCCGCCTTCGATGAACTTGGCGTCGACCATCAACTCGCGGTGCAGCGGAATGTTGGTTGAAATGCCCTCGACCACCGTCTCCGACAGCGCGATGCGCATGCGCGCCAGCGCCTGGTCGCGGGTGTCGCCGTGCACGATGATCTTGCCGATCATCGAGTCATAGTTCGGCGGCACGAAGTAGTTGGTGTACACATGCGAGTCGACGCGCACACCGGGGCCGCCCGGGGCATGCCACATCGTGATGCGGCCGGGCGACGGCGTGAACTTGTACGGGTCCTCGGCGTTGATCCGGCATTCGATCGAATGGCCGCGCATCTGGATCTGGCGCTGCGAAAACGGCAGCTTCTCGCCGGCGGCCACACGCAACTGCATCTGCACGATGTCGACGCCGGTGACCAGCTCGGTCACCGGGTGCTCGACCTGCACCCGCGTGTTCATCTCGATGAAATAGAACTCGCCGTCCTCGAACAGGAACTCGAAGGTGCCGGCGCCGCGGTAGCCGATCTTCTTGCAGGCCGCCGCGCAACGGTCGCCGATGCGCTCGATCACGCGCCTGGGGATGCCGGGCGCGGGTGCCTCTTCGATGATCTTCTGGTGCCGCCGCTGCATCGAGCAGTCGCGCTCGCCGAGCCATACCGCGTTTTTGTGCTCGTCGGCCAGCACCTGGATTTCGATATGCCTCGGGTGCTCGAGGAATTTCTCCAGGTACACCGCCGGGTTGCCAAAGGCCGCCCCGGCTTCGGCGCGGGTGGTCTGCACCGCGTGCACCAACGCCGCTTCGGTGTGCACCACACGCATGCCGCGCCCGCCGCCGCCGCCAGCGGCCTTGACGATCACCGGGTAGCCCACCGCGCGGGCGATGCGCACCACTTCCTTGGGGTCCTCGGGCAGCACGCCTTCGGAACCGGGCACGCAGGGAACGCCCGACTTGATCATCGCCTGCTTGGCCGCGACCTTGTCGCCCATGGTGCGGATCGAGTCGGGCGTCGGGCCGATGAAGACAAAGCCGCTGCGCTCCACACGCTCGGCAAAGTCGGCGTTCTCGCTCAGGAAGCCGTAACCCGGGTGGATCGCTTCGGCGTCGGTGACCTCGGCGGTCGAGATGATCGCCGGCATGTTGAGGTAGCTCAGCGCCGACGCCGCCGGGCCGATGCACACCGCCTCGTCGGCGAGCTTCACGTACTTGGCGTCGCGGTCGGCCTCGGAATAGACCACCACCGACTTGACACCCAGCTCGCGGCAGGCGCGCTGGATTCGAAGAGCAATCTCACCGCGGTTGGCGATCAGGACCTTTTTGAACATCCCTCGCTCACTCGATCACGAACAGCGGCTGCCCGAACTCGACCGCCTGGCCGTTTTCGACCACGATGCGCTTGACCGTGCCGGTCTTGTCGGCTTCGATCTCGTTCATGATCTTCATCGCCTCGATGATGCAGATCGGCTCGCCCTCCTTGACCGTGCTGCCGACTTCGACGAAGGGCTTGCCGCCTGGCGTCGACGAGCGGTAGAAGGTGCCGACCATCGGTGACTTCACCGTATGCCCCAGGTCCACCGGCGCTGCCACAGGTTCCGGCATTGCGGCTGCGAGCGGCGGTGCGGCCATCGTCATCGGCGCATAACCCATCGGCGCCGGGCTGGCCTTGACGATCCGTACCTTGCCCTCGGCTTCTGTGATCTCAAGTTCGGAGACATTCGACTCCGACACGAGGTCGATCAGGGTTTTGAGTTTGCGAAGGTCCATCTGAATCGGTCTCCTGGCTGTGCGGCGCCGCCGGCGGCTCGCGCCTTTGTCTTGGCCTTGGCATTTGTCGCCAACAGGCTGCGTTTTCCGGCTAACAGGCGCGGAATTTCAGTTTGATTCCCAACTTGACATGGTGCCGACGAACGGCGAGCGGCGGACTTTACGCTCTTTCTGGCGTGATTTCGAAGCGGTTCGCCCGCCGAACAGGTCGATCACAGCGCGGAGGCCCACGCCGCCAACTCGTCAAAGCGGGTTTCACCGAGTTTGCGGTGCAAAACCCGTCCATCGGCCGCTAACAGCAGGCTAAACGGCAGCGCGCCGCTGAGGTTGCCGAGCTTGCGCGAGAGCTCGATGCCGGCAAAACCGGCCAGGCCAATCGGAAAACTGACCGGTGTGCGGCGCAGAAACTCGCGCACCGGGCCGGCCTGGTCGGCCGCCACGCCAACCACACGCCAGCCCCGAGCGGCAAACTCGCGGCCGAAGCGGTCGAGTTCGGGCATTTCACGCACACAAGGCGGGCACCAGGTGGCCCAGAAATTCACCAGCAGCGGCTTGCCCCGAAATCCCGCCATCGCCAACTCGCCGCCCTCGGGCCGCTCGAAGCGCTGCGCCCAAATTTCGGCTGTCGTGGCGTCATCGGCCGCCTGCCGCCACCAGGCCCAGCCGGCGCCCGCCACAGCGGCGGCTGCGCCGAGGCCGAGCGCGAGCCGGCGCTTCACCTTGCTCTTGTCGCCGGGCCGTGGGTTCATGAACGTGCGGCGCCGTCGATCAGCCGGCGCAGGCTTGCCGTGTCGCCACGCCAGGTGCGTCCACCGGCATCCGGTTTGAGCGCACCGCGCAGGTCGTCCAGGTCGCGCATCATGAGGTGCAGTGTGACCGCTTCACCGAGTTCGGGGCAGGGGCTGGCCAGGCTCAATACCGACACCGGCTCGCCGCCGCGGGGGTGGGGCAGGCTGCCGACGTCGTAGTCGACACCCAGGTTGATCAGCGCGATCTCGGCCGCTTTCGGGTCGTCGCAGTAGAGGTCGATATGCAGGCTGGAGAGCCGCGTCGCGGTGCCCCGCCAGGCCGCGCCGGTGAGGTGCGGGCGGAAGTCGTCCAGGCGCTCGGCCCAGCGCAGCGCCAAGCCGCGCAGCGCGGCCAGCTCGGCCGGCTGCGTCTCGGCATGGAAGAGCGCGAGATAAGCGCGCACCTCGTCTTCGACAGCGTCGTTGCCCGGCAGGTCCGCCGCCCGGGTCAGGCTCAGCGCGCGCGCGGCGCGGCGTTTGGCCGCGCCGTACTCGAGCCCTTCTTCGACCACCAGGCGCGCCGCCGCCGCGGCGACCGCTGCGCTTGCGGCGCTGCCCTGGCTCATGCGCTGCGCTCAGTGGTTCTCATCAGGCAACCTATGTGCGCACTCGGGTATTCGCCTTTCGGGCGGCCGGACAGGCTCATCAGGCATCCTCCGTGCTGCGCACTCCGGTATTCGCCTTTCGGGCGGCCGGGCAGGCTCATCAGGCAACCTCCGCGCTGCGCACTCCGGTATTCGCCTTTCGGGCGGCCGGACAGGCTCATGGCAGCACCACGTCGCTCATGCGCGCGGCCACGGTGGCGGCGCGCCCGAGCACATAAGCCGACGCCGGGTTCTTCTCGAAACGCTTGGGCGCCGGCAGCATCACCGCCAGGCGCGCGGCCTGCAGGGTGCCAAGTTGCGCCGCGTCAACCCGGAAGTAGTGCCGTGCGGCGGCCTGGGCGCCGAAGAGGCCTTCGCCCCATTCGACGTTGTTGAGGTAGATCTCGAGGATGCGCGCCTTGGGCAGCAGCGCCTCGAGCATGAAGGTGACGGCGAACTCCTGCCCCTTGCGCAGCACGGTGCGCTCGCCGCTGAGGAAGAGGTTCTTGGCCAGTTGCTGCGTGATCGTCGAGCCACCCACCAGCCGAGCGTTGGCGACACGCGGCGGCGCCGGCTTGCTGTTGCCCGGCGCGCTCGCCTTGCCGGCGCGGGCCCGTGCGGCGTCGCGAGCGGCCTCCCACCTGGTCGCCTGCTCGCCGATGCGTTCGTTGACGCGCTCGGCTCGCTCCAGCGCACGCTGGTTCTTCTCCCAGGCTTTTTCGATCGCGTCCCATTCGACGCCGCTGTGCTCGACAAAACCCGCGTCCTCGCTGGCGACCACCGCGCGCTTGAGCTGCGCGGAGATCTGCGCACCGTCGACCCAGTTCTGGTTCCAGCTGATGCGGCCCTGGCTGCTGAGCAGCCGCCATGCCTCGCTGCGCTGAAAGCTCGTCGACTGCGGGTCGAGCACCAGCATCAGCGCCACCCGCAGCAGGATGAAGAGTTGCAGCGCGAGCCCGCACAGCAGCAACAGCGCGAGCAGGCGCGCTGCATGGCGCAGCGCGGGTTGCATTGGCTTGAGCCGGGGTGTCCTCACGTCGTGGCCCGCTGGTGGTCCGCTGGTGGTCCGCTGGTAACGCGATGGCCGCCGCTTACGCCGCCGCAACCCGCCGCGCGCGCAGCGCAGCCAGCACCGGTGCGGTGCCCGGGCGCGTGCCCCGCCGGCCGAGGAAGGCCTCGGCCGCCTGCTCGACCAGCATGCGCAGGCCGTCGCGCGCGGTGAAGCCGCGGCGCCGCGCCCATAGCAGGAGAGCTGGCGCTGCCGCGCCGTACATCATGTTGACCGCGAGCGTGCCGTTGTGCAGCACCCGGTCGGCCACCGGCACCGCAGCGCCTTGCAGCTTGCTCGCGCTCGCGCTCGCGCTCGCGGTCAGCATGAGATCAACGCCGCGGAAGGGCGATTGGCTGCGCTGCACCGGGTGGCCGAGCCCTGCGTATCGATCAGGAGCCGCACTCATCTTCGTCCTCTTGTTCGGCCCGGGCCGCGTGGCGCGGCTACTGCCCGCTCAGCGTGGTTTCCAGGCCCTCGTCGCGGGTGAAGCGGAAACGCGAGGTGATCACGATCTGGTCGGCCGACGCGCGCATGGCGGGCGTGAAGTTGCCGAAGGGCGACGCGGCATACACGATGGCCAGCGCGCGTTTGTCGAGCAGGCGCGACTTCGAAGGCCGCACCACGTCGGCGTCGATGACGCGGCCGCGGGCATCGATGGTCACGTTCATCGTCAGCTCGCCATAGAGCTTGCGGCCCTGCACCTCGGGGAAGTCGCGGGTGCCGCGGTCCTCGATGCGCCGGCGCAGGCTGTCGTAGTACACCGCGTAGACCTCCTCGCGCGTGGCCGGGCTGATGTAGCGCTTCTTCGGGCGCGCATTCTCTTCGTTGATGCGCTTTTCGATCTCGGCGAGCAGGCGCAGCATCTGGCGCCGCCGCTCCTCCTGCGCACGCTCGCGCGGGTCGCCGAGGTCGCGCTTGGGGTCCGGCGGCGGCAACAGCGCCGCCTCGCGGCGGATGCGCGCGAGCAACTGCTGCTGCTGCTCCTGCAGTTGTTCCACCTGGCGCCGTGAGTCTTCGTTCGAGTCGCCCACCTCCATTAACGCCGAGGGCGGCAGCGGCGAGGTCGCGCGGCCCTTCTCGGCCTCGCCGCCGCCGGCCAGGTTGGCCTGCGCGATCGCCTGCGCTTTCTGCGGCCGCGCCTCGTTGGTGCGCGCGTTGACCAGGATCACCTCCAGCGGCGTGTCGCTGAAGACGCGGTTGAAACCCTCGGGGTCGACGATGCGCAGCGTGAGCAGCCCGCCATGCACAGCCGCCGAGGCGATCAAGGCCCAGTGCAGGGTGGAGAGTTGGGGCAGGCGCATCAGCCGCTCGTCAGGCCGCCGCAGCAGCGCCGGCCGCACCGTTCGCGTCCGGGCCTGCGTCGGGCGACTTGGCTTCGCCGTCGTCGAGGTCGATCGCCAGCGTGAGCGCGCCCGCGCTCGCGGCCTCGTCCTCCTCGGCGTCGGGTTCGGCCGCGGCGGGTGCTTCATCGTCAAGGCGCGCCACCAGCGTGGCATGCACCTCCAGCGTCAGCAGGTCGCAGGCGGCGATGCGCACCCGCACATGGGTGCCGCGTGGCAGGCTGTCGGTGCCGGGCACGCGGAACACCAGCGGCAGCGTGTCGGCGCGCACCAGGCCGTCGCGCATCACCGCGGCGTTGAGTTCGCCCAGGCCGTTTTGCTCCAGCCAGCGCAGCGTCCAGTAGCGCTCGATGCCCTGCTGGAAGTCGTTGTACGCGCTGTAGGCCGCGTCGAAGCCGGAGATCACCGCGAACAGCGCCGCGTCCTTCGGTTTGAAGGGCGCCGCCAGCGCGGCGGTGCGGCCATGGCGGGCGCAGGCGACGATCTGCCACTGGTTGACCAGGTCGACATAACGGCGCAACGGCGAGGTGGCCCAGGTGTATTGCGCCACGCCGATGCCGGCATGCGGCGCGGGCTTCGCCCCCATGCGCACCTTCACCCCCGGGGCCAGGCTGGCCTGCGAACGGTAGATGCCGGGCACGCCACATTCCGCAATCCAGGCGCCCCAGGTGCTGTTGGCCAGGATCATCGCCTCGGCCACGATCAGGTCCAGCGGCGCGCCGCGTTGGCGCACGCTGATCCGCACCGCTTCGCTGCCGTCGGGCTCGCTGCTGCCGGCCTCGGCGTTGCTGCCGCCGCTGCTCATGAGCAAATGTGACTCTGCCACTTTGCTCATACCCCCTCGGGGGGCGGACGACGCAGTCGTCGGCCTGGGGGCGCCCTCATGTTCGAGGCGGAAGTTGTAGTCCGGGCGGTTGAAGTTCTCGGGCTTGCCGCGCACCAGCTCGCGTTGGGACTTCAGCTGCTGGGCAAGCCGGAACGCAAACGCGAGTTCGGGTGCGAAGGCGTAGTCGGGTGTCGCTTCGCCGGTGAGCGAGGCTTCGGTGATCACCGCGTCGAGCTGGTCGTGGCGCAGGTTGGCCACGATCGGCACCAACTCGAGTCTGGTTTCGCTGCCGCGCACCTCGAGCGTCGCCTCGTCCAGCGTAACATACAGGCTCACCGCCGGGCAGCTGCGCCCCGCGGTCAGCGTGTAGGCCTGCACCACCTCGTCGGGCAGCATGGTCAGCTTCCAGCCCGGCATGTAGACGGTGGACAGGCGCTCCGCGGCCACCTTGTCCACCGGCGAACCGGGCGCAAACGCGAGCGCGGGAGCGGCGATATGGATGCCGAAGACCACGCTGCCGCTGCCCAGGCCCTGCACCGACAAGGCGTCGTCGATCTCGGTGGTGCTCGAGTCGTCGATCGAGAAGGCTTGTGCAGCCGCGAGCGGCAGCGCCTCCTTGATCGCCGGGGCTGACAGCCCTGCCGGGAATCCGGTGCCCTTGGGGAACTGCTCGAACAGGAAGCGCCGCCAGTGGAACTGGTAGGGGCTGTCGATCGCGCCCGCTGCTTTCAGCAAGTCCAGCGGCGCCCGCTGCGCGCGCTTCGTGGCCTCGACCACCGCCTTGTATTCGGCCGCGTTCTTGTCGGGCTTGAAGAGAATCTTGTAGAGCTGCTCGCGCACCGGCGGCGGGCATTGGCCAGCGACGATTTCGGCGGCCCAGGCCTCGATCTGCAACGCGGTTTGCCTTTTGCGCTCGATGCCGAGCAAGGCCGCCTTGACGATGTCCTCGGGCGCCTTCTTGAACATGCCCTTGCCGACGCGGCGGAAGTAGTGCGGCGCTTCGAACAGGCGGAACAGCGCGGCGGCCTGCTTCTCCGGCCCGGCCGAGGCTTCGAAGTAGTCGCGCGCAAATTCGGCGAAGCCGAACTCGGCTTCGGGCGCGAACTCCCAGGCCAGGTCGAGGTCGATCTCGCGCGCCAGAGCCTGCCCGGCTTCGATCAGCTTTGCCGGCAGCGGCGCGTCGAAGCGCAGCAGCACGTGTGCGCTTTTGACCTTGACCCGTTTTCCCGAATCGAGCTCCACCTGCACCGAGCTGTCGGCTTCGGACATCAGGCGGCCGGCGAGGAACTTGCCGGACTCTTCGAAGAGGGCGTAGGTCACGGGGCGGATTGTGATGGATGGGCCTGCGCCAGATGCATCCAACGGTCACCCCGGTACGCGTTCAGGGGCCGAGGCGGAGGAAACGGATCAGCTCGGGCAGGTGCTCGTCGAAGTCGCTCAGCGCATGGTTGCTGCCTTCGAGCAAGCGGACCGACGCACCGGCGTAACGCGCGCTCATCTCGCGCCAGTCGAGCACCTCATCGCCCTTGGCGATCAACGCCCAGTAGTGCTCGGGCCGTGTGATCCGCGCCGGCGTCATCGCGCGCAACTCGTCGATGAACTCGGCGCGCATCTCGAAGCGCTCGTTCGGGTTGTCGTACGCGGTCTGCACGCCGAGGTGGCGTGCCAGGTCGCGCGCTGGGTCGACCGCAGGGTTGAGCAGCGCGGCCGGCCAGCCCAGGCGCTCGGCCACCACGGTGGCGTAGAAGCCGCCGAGCGAACTGCCGATCACCGCGCTGCCCGGTGCGGGCCAGCGTGCCACCGCCTCGAAAACCTGCGCCATCGCTTCGCGTGGCGACGGCGCCAGCTGCGGGCAGCACCAGGTGAGGGCGGGGCGATGTGCGGCGACCCATGCGGCCACCTTGCGCGCTTTGGTCGAACGTGGCGACGAACGAAAGCCGTGCAGGTAGAGCAGGTGGCTCGGCGGGACGCGCTCGGCGGCGCGCGGCGTGCCAGCGTTACCGACGGCAACCATTGGTGGGTGCGGTCCCGTCTCGCCCGAAGCCTGCGCGCTCACTGGTGTAGCTTCGTGCTGCGCACGTCGGTATTCGCCCTTGGGGCGGCCCGGCGGACTCATGGCCGCGAAAGAATGAGCCGCAAAGGAATCGGCGGCGCACTCAAGGCCGCGCACGCAAGGCTGCGCGCAAGGCATCCAGCAGCTTGCCGTGCACGCCGCCAAAACCGCCGTTGCTCATGCACAGCACATGGTCGCCCGGCCGCGCGGCGCGCACCACCGCGGCCACCAGGGTGTCGATCGAATCGCAGACGCGGGCCTTGTCGCCCATCGGCGCGAGCGCCTCGTTGGCGTTCCAGGTCAGTCCGCCCGAGTGGCAGAACGAGAGGTCCGCCTCCTCCAGCGCCCAGGGCAGCTGCGCTTTCATCGCACCGAGCTTCATCGTGTTGGAGCGCGGCTCGAACACGGTAAGGATGCGCTCGCGCGCGGCGCCTGGCCGGCCGAGGCGGTGGTCGAGGTCGCGCCGCAGGCCGCCGACGGTGGTGCGGATCGCGGTGGGGTGGTGCGCGAAGTCGTCATACACCTTCACCCCGGCCACCTCGCCGAGCAGTTCGAGGCGGCGCTTGGCGTTCTTGAAGCGCGCCAGCGCCGCCGCGGACACCTCGGGCGCCACGCCGACATGTTCGGCCGCGCCGATCGCGGCGAGCGCGTTGAGCTGGTTGTGGTCGCCGAGCAGCGGCCATTCGACATGCGCGATCTTCAAGCTGCCGCGCAGCACGTCGAAGGCCTGCGGCTCGCCGCGCGCGCGCAGGGCGCCGGGCTCCTCCTTGCGCGAGCCGAAGCGCTGCACCTCGCTCCAGCAGCCGCGCGCGAGCACCCGCTGCAGCGCGTCGTCGCGGGCGTTCACCACCAGCCGGCCCGAGCGCGGCACGGTGCGCACCAGGTGGTGGAACTGGGTTTCGATGGCGTCCAGGTTGGGGAAGATGTCGGCGTGGTCGAGTTCGAGGTTGTTCAGGATCGCCGTGCGCGGCCGGTAGTGAACGAACTTGCTGCGCTTGTCGAAGAGCGCGGTGTCGTATTCGTCGGATTCGATGACGAAGCACTTGCCCGTGCCGAGCCGCGCCGAGATGCCGAAGTTCAGCGGCACGCCGCCGATCAGGAAGCCGGGTTCGAGGCCGGCGTGTTCGAGCATCCAGGCCAGCATCGCGGTGGTGCCGGTCTTGCCATGCGTGCCGGCCACCGCGAGCACATGGCGGCCTTGCAGCACCTGCTCGGCCAGCCACTGTGGCCCGCTGGTGTAGCGCGCTCCGGCGTCCAGGATGGCTTCGAAGAGCAGGTTGCCGCGGGT
>JANNGZ010000446.1:0-11113 GCA_031404155.1 Burkholderiales bacterium | reverse complement strand
GGTGGTGCCGGTCTTGCCATGCGTGCCGGCCACCGCGAGCACATGGCGGCCTTGCAGCACCTGCTCGGCCAGCCACTGTGGCCCGCTGGTGTAGCGCGCTCCGGCGTCCAGGATGGCTTCGAAGAGCAGGTTGCCGCGGGTGACCACGTTGCCCACCACGTAGACGTCGGGCGCGAGCGCGGTCTGGTCGGCCGCGAAGCCCTCGATCAGCTCGATGCCGAGCGCGCGCAGCTGATCGCTCATCGGCGGGTAGACATTGGCGTCGCAGCCGGTGACCCGGTGCCCGGCTTCGCGCGCGAGCGCCGCCAAGCCCCCCATGAAGGTGCCGCAGATGCCGAGGATGTGAATGTGCATGGCGGTCATTCTAGAAGTCGGCGTGTTGCTACCCTACGTCGATGCATGCACTGTGGCCCGGCCTCGCCGAACACCCTTACGCCTACCCGGCCTTGGAGGTGCTGCACATCCTCGGCATCGCGCTGCTGGTCGGCAACCTGCTGCTGTTCGAGTTGCGCGTCTGGGGCTTGGGCTCTGCGTTGCCGGTGTTGCCGCTGGCACGGCTGGCGCTGTCGTTGTCGCTCGCGGGCTTTGCGCTCGTGGCCACGAGCGGCTTCGTCATGTTCGCGAGCCAGCCAGGCGACCTGCTGGCGAACCGCGCCTTCATCGTCAAGATGGGCCTGGTGCTCGCCGCCGGCATCAATGCGGCGCTCTTCCATCTGCGCGGCGGCGTCGCGCGGCTGGACGGCGTTGCGCGCGCACAGACCGCGCTGTCGCTGGGGCTTTGGCTCGCGGTCATGATCTGCGGTCGCTGGATCGCTTACCTGTAGCAAGGAGACCCGATGATGCAAAGACGACAAGTTGTGCTCGCCACCGCGTTGGCGCCACTCGCCGCGCGCGCCCACCATGGCTGGAGCAGCTTCGACCAGAACCGGCCGGTGTATCTCGAAGGCCGCGCGGTCAAGGTCGCCTGGCGCAACCCGCATGTCGAGTTCGACCTCGAGGTCATGCCCGACCTGAAGCTGCCGGCCGACCTGGCGCAGCGCGCGCTGCCCGCGCAGGCGGCGCCGGTGGATGGCGCGAAGCTGCTGGGCAGGGCGCAGGTGCCCAAGCGCAAGGACCGCATCTGGCACATCGAACTGGCGCCGCTGACACGCATCGAGGCCTGGAAGCTGGCCGAAATCAAGGTCGGCGACCGCGTCGCGCTGCTCGGCTTCACCTTCGTCGACGAGGGTGGCGAGCCGATCCTGCGCGCCGAATACGTGTTTGCCGGCGGCAAGGCCTACGGCATGCGTTCGGCGCCCGGCTAGCCTGCAAGCGCCTCGCGCATCGCCGTCACCGTCGCCGCGATGTCGTCGGCGCTGTGCGCGGGCGGCAGGTTCTTCCGATGCCGCAGGCCTTCACAGTTTCCAAGCCGCCGGTACTCGAGGATCGGGCAAGTAGGCGCAGGTGGTCCCGGTGCGGATGGTGCGCCCCAGGTGCTCCCCTAGCGCGGGATGGTGCTCGTGGATACGAGCCATGGCCTGCCGCACGGCCCGCGTGACGCTGGCGCGCGCGCGCTCCGAGATGGAGGCAGCACGCCGATCGCGACCGCCGAGACCAACGGCACGGGCCAGCTCCCGGACCAGCAAGTCACGTTCGGCCTCGGCCTGGGCGGCCCGCTGGTGGTCCCCGGTGGCCAGTGCCTCCTCGATGTCTTCGTCGATCTCGGCGAGCCTTGCCATGGCCGAGTTCTTCGCCCGCCACCCCGTGGATCGCCCTCAATGACGTGGACGATCAGCGCAGCGCTTCGCGCGCTGCGGCCAGCGTGGTCTCGATGTCGGCGTCGCTGTGGGCGGCGCTGACGAAGCCGGCTTCGTAGAGCGCCGGCGCCAGGTAGACGCCGCGGTCGAGCAGGGCGTGGAAGAAGCGGTTGAAACGCAGCTGGTCGGTCGCCATCACGGCCGGATAGTTCTGCGGCAACGCGTCGGCGAAGAAGAAGCCGAACATGCCGCCTTCGCAGTCGGCCACCAGCGGCACGCCGGCGCTGCGCCCGCTGGCGACCAGGCCGGCGGCGAGCGACTTCGTGCGCGCCGACAAAGCCTCGAAGAAGCCGGGCTTGCCAATCTCGCGCAGCGTGGCGAGCCCGCACGCAGTCGCAACCGGGTTGCCCGACAGCGTGCCGGCCTGGTAGACCGGCCCGAGCGGTGCAAGCTGACTCATGACTGCGCGCGAGGCGCCGAACGCGGCCAAGGGCATGCCGCCGCCGATGACCTTGCCGAACACGCTGATGTCTGGCGCAAAGCCGGGCAGCGCACGTGCGTACAGGCTCTGTGCGCCGCCGAGGGCAACGCGAAAACCCGTCATCACCTCGTCGAACACCAGCAGCGCGCCGTGCTGCGTGCACAGCTCGCGCAGCCGCTTCATGAACGGCGGCGACGCGCGCACAAAATTCATGTTGCCGGCGATCGGCTCGATCATCACGCAGGCGAGTTCGCTGCCGTGCACGGCGAACGCCGACTCCAGCGCCTCGACATCGTTGTACGGCAGCACGATCGTGTGCTTCACCACCTCAGCCGGCACGCCGGCGCTGGTGGGGTGGCCGAAGGTCGCGAGCCCGGAGCCGGCCTTCACCAGCAACGCATCGGCATGGCCGTGGTAGCAGCCCTCGAACTTGATCAGCTTGGGCCGGCCGGTGGCGCCGCGCGCGAGCCGGATCGCGCTCATCGCCGCTTCCGTGCCGGAGCTGACGAGCCGGATCTGCTCGCACGACGGCACGAGCGCGAGGATTTCTTCGGCCAGTTCGATCTCGCGTTCGGTCGGTGCGCCGAAGCTGAAACCGTCGCGGGCCGCCTTCAGCACCGCGTCGAGCACCGCCGGGTGGCCGTGGCCCAGGATCATCGGCCCCCAGGAGCCGATGTAGTCGATGTAGCGCTGGCCCTCCACGTCCCACAGGTAGGGCCCCTCGGCGCGGGTGATGAAACGCGGTGTGCCGCCCACCGCACGGAAGGCGCGCACCGGCGAGTTCACACCACCGGGGATGCACCTTTGCGCCCGCTCGAACAGCGCCGCGTTAGTGGACACGGCGCGGCGCTCCCTTGGGCTCGGGGGCCTCCATCGGGTCGCCGCCGTCGGGGCCGGCGGCACCGTCCTCTTCGTCGGGTGGCGGCAGGGCCCAGAAGAAGCGGTCGGGCACGACGTTGCCCATGCCGGGGCGAAAGCCCGCGTCCAGGCTCTGGTCGAGGAAGGTGAGCGCCTCGCCGACCGCGGCCTGCATCTCGCTGCCAGCCGCGAGCAGCGAGGCCAGCGCGGCCGAGAGCGTGTCGCCGGCGCCCACGAACGCGGCGTCGAAACGCTCGAACTTCTCGCCGGTGAGCGCGCCCTGCGGCGACGCGAGCACGTTGTCGATCCATTGCTCCGGGCCCTTGCCAGGCAGCGCGATGCCGGTCACCAGCACAAAGCGCGTGCCGTGTTCGCCGGCGGCGACCGCGAGTTCGCGCGCCGACGGCGGGCGCTCGTTGTCCCAGTCCGGCAGCAAGAAGTCGGTCAGCGTCTTGTGGTTGCCGACCAGCACTTCGGTGGCGGGCAGGATCAGTTCGCGGTAGGCGTCCAGGTAGGCCGCGAGTTCGTCCTCTTCCACCCAGGCGAGCGAAGGCATGTAGGCCACCAGTGGCACGTCGGGGTAGTCCGAGAGGATCTCGGCGACCACGGCAACGGCTTCGGCGCTGCCGAGGAAGCCGACCTTCCAGCCGGCTATGGTGGCGTCTTCGAGGATGCCGCGCGCCTGCTCGGCGATCGCGTCGGTGTCGATCGCATGCTGGTCGAACACCTCGGCGGTGTCGCGCATCACGATCGTGGTGACCACCGGCAGCGCATGCGCCCCCATCGCGGCGATGGTGGCCACGTCACCCGCCAGGCCGCCGGCGCCGCTGGCGTCGCTGGCGTTGAAGCTCATCACGCAGGCGGGTGATGGCGATTGCTCTTCGGTGTCGTCGGCCGCGCCGGAAGTTGTGGGGTCGGGGTTCATGGGCGTACGTCCGAGGCGTGTTCCAGGGGTCGTCCGGACCTCCAGAGGAATGTGAAGAATGTTGCGTATGTGCCTACGGGACCTTGCTTTTTTGCACAGGCGCGTCGCTACAATCTTTCTTCATTGTAGTGACTGACTATAGACACGTGAGCGACTCGCGAACCTGGATGTGCCTGATTTGCGGATGGATCTACGACGAGGCCAGCGGCGACACCGAACATGGTATTGCTGCGGGTACCCGTTGGGCCGACGTCCCGATGAACTGGACCTGCCCGGAATGCGGAGCCCGCAAGGAAGACTTCGAGATGGTTCAAATATGAAGGCCCAGGCGGCGCACATCATTCCGACCGTACTTGTTGAAGAGAGGACTTCGTGACCAATGTCGTGACCAGCGGGTTGACCGGCCAGGCCGTCGCCGGCGCCGTCGCAGCGGCCAAGGTGCTGGTGATCGACGACAGCAACACCATCCGGCGCAGCGCCGAGATTTTCCTTCGCCAGGGCGGCTACGAGGTGGTGCTCGCCGAGGACGGTTTCGACGCGCTGTCCAAGGTCAACGACCATTCGCCGCAGCTGATCTTCTGCGACATCCTGATGCCGCGCCTGGACGGCTACCAAACCTGCGCGATCATCAAGCGCAACCCGCGTTTTGCCCATGTGCCGGTGATCATGTTGTCCTCCAAGGACGGCCTGTTCGACAAGGCACGGGGCCGCATGGTCGGCTCCTCGGAGTACCTGACCAAACCGTTCACTAAGGAACAACTGCTGCGCACGGTGGAGCAATTCCGCCGCGCCGCGGCCTGAGCCGCGACACCCCTGGCACCCCGGGCGATCCGCGCTGCCGCTTCAAAGGAAACCATCATGACCGTCCAGAAAATTCTGCTGGTGGACGACTCGAAGACTGAGTTGCACCATCTCTCCGACGTGCTCGGCAAACGGGGCTACGCGGTGCGCACCGCCGAAAACGGCGAGGAGGCGATGCGCCGCCTCGGCGAGGACAAGCCCGACCTGATCCTGATGGACGTTGTGATGCCGGGCCAGAACGGCTTTCAGCTCACCCGCGCGATCACCCGCGACCCGCGCTTCGCCGACGTGCCGGTGATCATGTGCACCAGCAAGGGCCTGGAGACGGACAAGGTCTGGGGCATGCGCCAGGGCGCGCGTGATTACGTGGTCAAGCCGGTCGACACCGACGAATTGATCTCCAAGATCAAAGCCTTCGACTGATCGACAGCGTGGCCAACCGCGAAGCCCTGAGGGACCTGCAGAACCGGCTTGCCGAGCGGATGCAGGCCGCGCGCACGCAGGCGCGGGGTACGGCTTGGCTCGCGGTTGAGTGCCGAGGCTTGGGCCTGCTCCTGCCGCTGCAGCAGGCCGGCGAGATCTTCCCGCTGGTGCCCCTGCTCCCGGTGCCGCACACCTTGAGCTGGTTTGCCGGGGTCGCCAACCTGCGCGGTGGCGTCTACGGTGTGGTCGACCTGTCGGCCTTCCTCGGCCTGGGCGCGCGTGCCGGGGCTGAGGCTCAGCGTGAACAGGCGCGGCTGGTGGCGCTGAACGCAGCCGTGGGCTTGAACTGCGCCTTGCTGGTGGACCGGCTGGCGGGCCTGCGCAACGCCGAGCAGCTGCTGCCGGACACGAACCCTGCTGCCGACGTCAAGCCGGCCTTCGCCGGGCAGCGCTTTCGCGACGCGGATGGGCGCGCCTGGCAGGAAATTCTGCTGGGCGAGCTGGCGTCGCACGATCAATTTCTGAGCATCGTCGGTTAGCGCCCTCGCGGCGCGCCGATCGAGAGAGGACCGTCATGAGCTTCCTGGACAAGATCAGAGGCAAGGCACTCGGTAAGAACGGCGCGGCGGTGTCCTCGCCCTTCGACGAAATTTCCGCGCAGGGTGAGGCCGCGCTGGCGGACTCGCCGTTGCGAAACGGCAGCGGGGCGACGCTGGACATGAACGCGAAGCCGCACTACGCGCCCGCGTCGAGCGCCGACACTTCGATCATCACCGAGGCCGCGCCGTCCGAACTCGCCGCAGACTTCAGCGGCACCCGTCTTCAAAGCGATGCGGCCAGAAGCGCTGTAGCCAGCGGCCTGCCCCTGATCGGCGGTCAGCCGATCGGGCAGCAGCAGCGGCTGCTGGCGGCCCTGGTGGGCGGCGGCGTGATCGCCCTGGTGCTCGGCACCATCCTGGCGCTGAACACCGCCAACCGCGGCTCGGCGCAGGTGGCGTCCAGCGGTCAGGCGCTGATGCAGTCGCAGCGTTTGGCCAAGTCGGTGTCGCAGGCCTTGATCGGCAGCGCCCAGTCATTCCCCGAAGTCAAGGAAAGCTCCGAAGTGCTGGCCCAGAACATGCGCGGCCTGGCCACTGGCGAAGGCGGCGTGGCGCCAGCGCCATTCGCCGTGCAGGACGCGATCGAGCCGATGATGCCGCTGGTGGAACGCGCCGAGAAAAACGCCGGCATCGTGCTCGCGCAGCAGAAGACGCTGACCCAGGTCGGACAGGCCTTGCGCTCGATCAACCGGCAGTCGGCCGACCTGCTAGAGATCGCCGAAACCGTGGCGTCGCTGAAACTGCAGCAGGAGGCGTCGCCGGCCGAACTGGCCGCGGTCGGCCAGCTGGTGATGTTGACCCAGCGCATCGGCAAGAGCGCCAACGAATTCCTGACCATGGAGGGCGTCAGCCCCGAGGCGGTGTTCCTGCTCGGCAAGGACTTGAACTCCTTCCGCGAGATTGGCCAGGGCCTGCTCAGCGGCAACGCGGAACTGCGCCTGCCGGCCACCAAGGACGCGCAGACCAAGGAGCGCCTGAATGCGCTGCTCAAGGTCTACGACGACACCCGCACCCAGGCCAGCGCGATCCTGGGCAACCTGCAGGGCCTGGTTGCCGCCCGTGAAGCGCAGGTTTCGATCGTTGGCGACAGCGAAGCGCTGCGCAAAGGCATCGAAGAGTTGCAAGCTCGCCTGGGCCAACAGGCCGAGTTTGGCGGTGGGCGCCTGTTCCTGATGCTGCTCGGCACGGCCGCGCTGCTGCTCGGGGGCCTCGGGTTTCTGCGCCTGTATGTGCGCGACCAGTCGCTGCGTGCCGAAGCCGCCGAAGGCCAGCGCCAGGACGCCGAACGCGAGGAGCAGGAGGCCAAACGTGTGAACGACGCCAACCAGGCGGCGATTTTGCGGTTGATGAACGAACTGCAGACGGTGGCCGAAGGCGACCTGACGCAGCAGGCGACGGTGACCGAGGACATCACCGGCGCCATCGCCGACTCGGTGAACTACACCGTGGAAGAGCTGCGCAACCTGGTGTCGCAGGTGCAGGGCACGGTGGGCCGGGTGACCGAAACCACGCAGCAGGTGGAGCAGACCTCCACCGAGCTGCTCGCCGCCTCCACCGAGCAGCTGCGCGAGATTCGCGAAACCGGCGAGTCGGTGCTGCAGATGGCCGGCCGAATCAACCAGGTGTCGGCGCAGGCGCAGCAAACAGCCGAGGTGGCGCGCAACTCCCTGGCCGCGGCCGAGACCGGGCTGGCCGCGGTGCAGAACACGATCGGCGGCATGAACTCGATGCGCGACCAGATCCAGGAAACCTCCAAACGCATCAAGCGCCTGGGTGAGTCCTCGCAGGAGATCGGCGAAATCACCGAGCTGATTTCCGACATTACCGAGCAGACCAACGTGCTGGCGCTGAACGCCGCCATCCAGGCTGCCTCGGCCGGTGAGGCGGGGCGAGGCTTCTCGGTGGTGGCCGAGGAAGTGCAGCGCCTGGCCGAGCGTTCGGGCGACGCGACACGCCAGATCGCGGCCCTGGTGAAGACGATTCAGACCGACACCCAGGATGCGGTGGCCGCCATGGAGCGCTCGACCCAGGGCGTGGTGGAGAACACCAAGCTGTCCGACGCGGCCGGTGCGGCGCTCGGCGACATCGACCGCGTGACGCGCCAGCTCTCCGAGCTGATCACCCGCATCTCGGCGCAGGCCTCGGAGGAGGCGCAGTCGGCCAACGTGGTGGCGGCGAACATCCAGCACATCTTTGCGGTGACCGAGCAGACCGGTGAGGGCACACGCTCGACCGCGCAGATGGTGCGCGAGCTGTCGCGAACCGCCGAAGAACTGCGCGCATCGGTTTCGCGGTTCAAGATCGCCTGAGCTCCCGCCCACCGGACGCCCCCACGCCATGAATGCGCCGCTGCACACCGAGGTTATCGACGACCTGAGCGCCCTGGCCTGGGTGCATGAAGAGCTGCGCCGCTCGCTCGAGGCGGCCCACAAGGCCTTGCGGCGCTACGTCAAGGAATACAAGACGGTGTTCGGCTCCGATGTCGACGCGGTCGACCCGGGCGTGTTGCGCCAGGCGCGGGCGCAGCTGCACCAGGGGGTCGGTGCGCTGGAGCTGGTCGGGCTGCCGGCCGCGGCCACGCTGCTGCGTGCAAGCGAGCATGCGGTCGCCAAACTCAGCAGCCGTGCCGGGCGCATCGATGCCGAGGCGGTCGACACCTTGGAGCAGGCGTCTTTCGCCTTGCTCGACTACCTGCAACGCATGCTCGGCGGCAAGCCGATCTCGCCGCTGGCGCTGTTTCCCCAGTACCGCAAGGTGCAGGAGATTTCCGACGCCGAGCGGGTCCACCCCGCGGACCTGTGGCCGCTCGACTGGTCCTGGCACGAGCTGGCGGTGGACCGCAAGCTGGCGCCGCGGCAGGCCGACGACCTCACCCGCGGCGAGGTCGAATCCGAGATGCTGGCGTTGATGCGCGACCCGTCGGGGCCGGCGAGCAGCCGCATGAGCGAACTCTTCGCCGGCCTGGCCACCGGCGCCGCGCAGCGCCGCGGCCGGCCCGCCGACGCGCACCTGGCCACCTTGTGGCAACTGGCCAGTGCGTTCTTCGAGGCGCAGGCGCTCGGCCTGATCCGGGGCGACTTGTACAGCAAACGCATGGCCTCGCGCCTGCTCGCGCAGATGCGGGCGGTGGAGCGCGGCGACGGCGAAGTCTCCGAGCGTCTGGCGCAGGACCTGTTGTTCTTCTGTGCGCAGGCGGGCCCTGCCGCCGACGAAGGCCGCGCGCCGCGTGTGGCCGGCGCTCGCCAGGCCTTTGCGCTCACCGGCGCCGTGGCGGTCGAATACGCCACGGTGCGGCTCGGCCGCTTCGACCCGGCCTGGGTGGCCCAGGCCAAGAAGCGCGTGGCCAGCGCCAAGGACGCCTGGTCCGGTGCCGCCGGCGGCGAACTGCACCGCCTCGCGGGCCTGGCCGAACAGTTCGCACTCGTCGGCGATTCGCTCAAGCGCCTCTACCCCTCTGGCGAGAAGCTGGCTGCGGCCCTGCAAAGTGCGGCGACCCAGACCGCCGACAGCACCGTCGCGCCCATGCCGTCATTGGCGATGGAAGTGGCCACCAGCGTGCTCTACCTGGACGCGTCGCTCGAAGACGCCGACTTCGACCATCCCGAGCAGGCCCAGCGCGTCAGGCGCCTGGCCGAGCGCATCGACGCGGTACGTGCAGGCGCCGCGGCGGCGCCGCTGGACGCCTGGATGGAGGAGCTCTACCGGCGCGTTTCCGACCGCCAGACCATGGGCAGCGTGGTGCAGGAACTGCGCGCCTCGCTCTCCGAGGTCGAGAAGGCGATCGACCAATTTTTCCGCGAACCCACCCAGCGCCAGCTCTTGATTCCGGTGCCGAAACTGCTGCAGTCGATGCGGGGTGTGCTCTCGGTACTTGGGCTGGACCAGGCCTCGCAGGCCGTGCTGCGCATGAGCGACGAGGTCGACACGCTGGCGCAGTCCGAGGTCGACGCGCCGCGAAGCGCAAATTCCGGTTCCTTTGACCATCTCGCGGCGAACCTGGGCGCTTTGGGTTTCCTGATCGACATGCTCAGCGTGCAGCCGCAGATGGTGAAGACGCTGTTCGAGTACGACGCGGTCAGCGGCAACTTGCGTTCGGTGGTCGGCGGCGGCAGCCACCGCGCATCGGGCTTCGGTGGCCTGGACAGCGTGACTGCCGCGCCCGCGGCACTTGCGGTGCAGGGCGCCGAGGCCGCGCTGATCGAGCAGGTGCAATCGCTGGCGCTGGCCGCGGCGCATCCCGAAGTCAGCCACGAACAGGTCTCGAGTGAACTCGGGCGCCTCTCGCTCGACGCCACCCAGGCCGACCAGCCGGCGCTGGCGTTCGCTGCCGACAGCGCCTTCGCCGCGCTTGAGCAGGCCGCCGACCCGGCGGCGCGCCAGAGCGCGCGTGAGGAGCTGGCGCAGGTGATGGCCGACTTCGTGCACTCGCACTCGGGCACGCTTGACATGATGGCGGCCACCGTGGTGCTCAGCGGCCCGGCCGCGCCGCCACCGGGGACCACCGGCCTCGAAGACGACGCCGAGATGCGCGAGATCTTCGTCGAGGAGGCACGCGAGGTCATTCAGGCCGCGCGTGAAGGGCTCGACGTGCTGGTCGAACAGCCCGAAGACCTGGAATCACTGACCACGGTACGCCGCGCGTTCCACACGCTCAAGGGCAGCTCGCGGATGATCGGGCTGAACGCCTTCGGCGAAGCCGGTTGGGCCTTCGAGCAGCTCTACAACTCGCGCTTGGCCGACGCACCGCGCGCCAGCGACGAACTGCTCGGGGTCACCGCGGACGCCCTCAGCTACCTCGGCGGCTGGATCGACGCCATCGAGGCCCGCCGCGACGACGGCCACCAAGCGGCGGCGGTGCGGGCGGTGGCCGAAGCGATGCGCCTTCATGGCGAGCGCCGGACCCTGGCGCTGCCCGGTCTCTCCGCACCGTCACTCGTCCAAGCCTTGCCCGGTCTGCCGCAAGCGCAAGAGCTGGACCTGCTGGCGCGCTCGACCTTGGCGGCACCGGCAGTGGCGGCTGCGGCGTCCGCGGCGGTCAGTGCCGCTACGCCTGGAGCTTCCGCGTTGGCCAGTGCGGCGGCGGGCGACGAACTTCGCATCTCGCTCGAAGGCGCCGAGCCGCTTGGCGTCGCACCATCCGGGACCAAACCCGAGCCTGCCGCGGCCGACGCCGCCCTCGAGGCCGCTCCGGTTGGCGGTGCCGAGAGCGCCACGCTGCCGCTGCCGGAAGTCGAGGAAGTCTCATTCGACCTGGATCTCGATCTGGGTGCCGTCCACGCCGCTGGCGCTG
>JANNGZ010000445.1:0-2891 GCA_031404155.1 Burkholderiales bacterium | reverse complement strand
CAGCATGGCTCTACCGTGAGCGGTTGGGGGAAGCGGGGTGGGGAAGAAGACGTGCTGCTCGACGCGCGTTTGCGCTAGGGCTTCCAGTGCAGGAAGTTGCGGTACAGGGCCAGGCCTTGGTCGGCGCTCTTCTCGGGGTGGAACTGAGTGGCGAAAATGTTATCGCGAGCCAGCGCGCAGGTAAAGCGGCTGCCGTAGTCGGTTTCCCCCACACTGTGGTGGGGGTCCGACGGCTTGGCATAGAAGCTGTGCACGAAATAGAAGTACGCGGCGTCGGGGACGCCCGCCCACAGCGGGTGTGGGCGCACTTGGTGCACGCGGTTCCAGCCCATCTGCGGCACCTTGTAGCGGCTGCCATCGGGCTGCAGGCGGCCTTCCAGCCGGAAGCGGACAACGTCGCCTGCCATCAGCCCCAGGCCCGGCGTGCCCGCAGCATCAAGGCCTTCTTCGCTGCGTGTGAGCAGCATCTGCATGCCGATGCACACGCCCATCAGCGGTTTGTGGGCGGCGGCGTGCAGAACCGCGTCCTGCAGGCCGGATTCGCGCAACTCGCGCATGCAGTCGGGCATGGCGCCCTGGCCGGGCAGCACGACACGTTCGGCGGCGAACACTTCTTCGGGCTTCGCCGTGACGATCACGTCAAATCCCGAACCTTCAGCGACATGCATCACCGCCTGCGACACCGAGCGCAGGTTGCCCATGCCGTAGTCGACGACGGCAACGGTTCGGCTCATGTCAAAGTGAGCCTTTGGTCGAAGGGATCACGCCCGCGGCGCGCGGGTCGATCTCGAGCGCCATCCGCAGTGCGCGCGCAAACGCCTTGAAAATCGTCTCGCACTGGTGGTGCGCGTTGTCGCCTTGCAGGTTGTCGATGTGCAGCGTCACGCCAGCGTGGTTGCTGAAACCCTGGAAGAACTCGTAGACCAGCTGCGAATCGAGCGCGCCGATCATGCCGCTCTTGAAGTCAACGCGCATGTGCAGCCCCGGTCGGCCCGAGAAGTCGATGACGACGCGCGACAGCGCTTCGTCGAGCGGCACATAGGCGTGCCCGTAGCGGCGCAGGCCCTTCTTGTCGCCGACGGCCTTGGCCATCGCCTGCCCGAACGTGATGCCCACGTCTTCCACGGTGTGGTGGCCGTCGATGTGCAGGTCGCCTTTGGCTTCGATGTCGAGGTCGATCAGGCCGTGGCGGGCGATCTGGTCGAGCATGTGGTCGAAGAAGCCGATGCCGGTGGCGAACTTCGCGACACCGGTGCCGTCGAGGTTCAGCGTGACCCGGATCTTCGTTTCGTTGGTGTTGCGGACCACTTCCGCCCGCCGTTGCAAATTCGGTTCTGCCATCGTCATCACAAGCTCGCTTTCAGCGCGTCGATCATCAAGGTGTTTTCTTCCGGCGTGCCGACCGTCAGGCGCACGCAGTTGGCCAGCAGCGGGTGCAGGCCGGCGATGTTTTTCACAAGCACACCGCGTGCCTTCATGCCTTCGAAGCAACGCTTCGAATCGGGCACGCGCACGAGGATCATGTTGGCTTCGCTGGGGAAGGGTTTCACGCCGGGAATGGCCTGCAGCATGGCTTGCAGCCGCGCGCGTTCGCCGCGAAGCACGGCCGCTTGTTTGGCGAACTCGTCGGCATGTTCCAGCGCGAACAAGGTTGCTTCCGCGTTCAGCGCGCTGATGTTGTAAGGCGGGCGCACCTTGTCGATCTCGTCGATCAGCGCCGCCGCGCCGACCATGTAACCCAGCCGCACGCCGGCCAGGCCGAACTTGCTGAGCGTGCGCATCACGAGCACGTGCTCGTGCTGTGCGACACGGCCCATCCAGGTACTGGAAGAAAATGGCTGATAAGCCTCGTCGAACACCACCAGCCCGCCCTGCTCGCCAACGGCTGAAACGATTGCGGAAATCACACTGGCATCGAACAGGTTCGCGGTCGGGTTGTTCGGATGCGCAATGTAGGTGATGGCCGGGCGGTGCCGGGCGATCGCCGTAAGCATCGCGTCGCCGTCGAGTTCGAAGTCGGCGGTCGTCGGCACGCCAACGAACTTCAGGCCTTGCAACTTGGCCGACATCTCGTACATCACGAAGCCGGGCAGCGGCGCGAGGATGGTCGCACCGGGCACATCGCAGGCCAGCGCCAGCAGCGAGATCAGTTCGTCCGAGCCGTTGCCGAGCATCAGCTTGCAACCGGCCGGCAGCTTCACGTACCTGGACAACGCCGCGATCACATCAGCCACGCACACCACCGGATACCGGTTGATCGCGACCCGACCGAGCCGCTCGCCGAGCTCCTTCTGCAAAGCCTCACTCAAACGGAACGGGTTCTCCATCGCGTCGAGCTTGACCAGGCCGGTGCTGTCCTGGATCGCGTAGGCGTGCATCGACTGGATGTCCTGGCGCACCAGCTTCTTCAGCCGTTCCTGCAGCGTGATCATCAAGTTTTCTCCATCCGCATCTCGGCCGCGCGCGCGTGCGCCTGCAAGCCCTCGCCATACGCCAGCTCGGCCGCGATCGGCCCGAGCTTGTGCGCGCCCGCTTCGCTCACTTCGATCAGGCTGCTGCGTTTCTGGAAGTCGTAGACGCCCAGCGGCGACGAAAAGCGCGCCGTGCCCGCCGTCGGCAACACGTGGTTCGGGCCGGCGCAGTAGTCGCCCAGGCTTTCGCTCGTGAACGCGCCGAGAAAGATCGCGCCGGCATGGCGCAGCAGCGGCTCCCAGCGCTGCGGGTCCTGCGCGCTCACTTCGAGGTGCTCCGGCGCGATGCGGTTGCTGATCTCGCAGGCCTCTTCCATGCTGCGGGTGTGGATCAGCGCGCGCCGCGCCCTTCGAGCGAGGCGCGGATCACCGCGGCGCGTGGCATGCCAGGCAGCAGTCGGTCGATCGCCTCCTTCACCG
>JANNGZ010000444.1:0-19627 GCA_031404155.1 Burkholderiales bacterium | reverse complement strand
CCGCTGGACGCCGAGCAGCAGGAGACGGTGGACACGGTGCGCGAGTCGAGCAAGTCGCTGCTGCGCCTGATCGACGACGTGCTCGACTTCTCCAAGATCGAGGCCGGCAAGCTCGAACTGATGGAAGAGCCGGCGTCGCTGACGCAGATGTTCGAAAGCGCCTACCAGACCTTCAGCGGCGTCGCGAGCCAGAAGGGCGTGCTGCTGACGCAGCGGGTCGACCCGCGGATTGCGCCGGCGGTGCTGGTCGACCGCCTGCGCCTGCGCCAGATTGTCAACAACCTGCTCAGCAACGCGATCAAGTTCACCGAGTTGGGCCAGGTCGAGCTGCGCGCCGAGCTGGCGGCGCGGGACGACCAGTTCGACCGCGTGCGCATCAGCGTGGAGGACACCGGTGTGGGCATCGACGCCGCGGTGATCCAGCGCCTGTTCGAGCCCTTCAGCCAGGCCGACGTGGCGGTCGAGCGGCGCTACGGCGGCACCGGCCTGGGTCTGGCGATCTGCAAACGGTTGGCCGAGCTGATGGGCAGCACGATCGACATTCGCAGCGCTCCCGGGGTCGGTACCATCATCGGCCTGACCCTGCGGTTGCGCCGCGCCGGCGCGGCTGCGCTACAGGAACGCGGGCCGCTGGCCATCGCAGCGATTGCCAGGGCGGTGCAAGGCCGCGCCGCACCGACGGTGGAGGCCGCACGCGCCGAAGGCCGCCTGATCCTGGTGGTGGACGACCACCCGACCAACCGCCGCATGCTGGCGCGCCAGCTCAACGCGCTCGGCTACGCGGTGCAGACCGCGGCCGACGGCCGTGAAGCGCTCGCGCAATGGCGCGGCGGCGGCTTCGGCCTGCTGATCACCGACTGCCAGATGCCGGTGATGGACGGCTACCAGCTCACCGCCGAGATTCGCAGGGTCGAGGGCGACGCCAAGGCGCGGCTGCCGATCGTCGCCTGCACCGCCAACGTCTCGAAGGAGTCGCTCGACCAGTGCCGCGCGGTCGGCATGGACGAAGCGCTGACCAAGCCGATCGAGCTGGCCACGCTGAAGCACATGCTCGACCAATGGCTGCCGGCCACCGCCGCGAGTGATGCCGGCGAACCGCCTGAGCCGCCCGCGCCGCTGGATACCGACTTCGCCGCGATCGAGGACCTGGCGCAGGGCGACGTGGCACTGCAACGCGACCTGCTCGACGACTTCCGCAAGGCCAATGCCGACGACCTGAAGGCCGCAGCGCGAGCGGTGCACCTGGTGTCGATCGACGAAGTGCGGCGCGCGGCGCACCGCATCAAAGGCGCGGCCCGCATGGTCGGCGCGGCGCGCCTGGCCAACGCGGCGTCGCGGCTGGAACAGGCGGCGCAGGCAGGCGACTGGCAACGGGTGTCATCCTCGTGGCCGCCGCTGCAGCAGGAGAGCCTGCGCCTGGACGAACGTATCGCTACCGATGGACGACAGAGAGGATTCACATGACCAACAAACAACTCACCGAGCTCACCGTCATGGTGGTCGAGGACCACCCGTTCCAGCGCCGCGTGCTGGTGCGCATGCTCGAATCGATGGGCGTGGCAAAGATCATCCAGGCCGAAGACGGCATGCAGGCGCTGGACTTGCTCGCCGAAAGCGGCGGTGCGGTCGACCTGGTGGTGACCGACCTGGACATGCCGACGATGGACGGCATGGCGCTGATGCGCCGCATCGGCGAGCAGGCACCCGAGGTCGGCATCGTGGTGCTTTCCTCGGTCGAGCGGGGCCTGCTCGCGGCGGTGGAATGGCTGGCCCGCGAGCAGCGCATCGGCCTGGTCGCGATCCTGGAAAAGCCGGCCACGGCGCCGGCGCTGGAAGCCGCGCTGCGGCGGCCGGGCCGCCCCAACGGCGGCAAACGCTCGCTGCCCGGGTTCAGCTTCGACGAGATCGCCGCCGGCCTGGCCGCGGGGCAGTTCGAGGCCTTCATCCAGCCCACGCTTCGCTTTGCCGACGGCAAGCTCGCCGGCGGCGAAGCATTGGCACGCTGGCGCCATCCGCAGCATGGCCTGGTCTCGCCGGCGTCGTTCATCGAAACCATCGAAGCCTCGACGCTGGTCGAGCCGTTTTCGCTGGCGATACTCGAAAGCACGGCCTGGGCGGTGCGCTGGCTCGACGCCTCGGGGCTGCCCGGGCGCATCGCGATCAACGCCTCACCCACCTGGCTGGACCAGCCGGCGATGGCCGAGCGGCTGTCGCAGGCGGTCAACCGCCTGGACCTTCCGGTGGAACGCCTGACGATCGAGGTCACCGAAAGCGTGGCCAACAGCAACCTGGCCGCGGCGCTGGAGAACCTGGCGCGGCTGCGGCTGCGCGGCTTCACGCTGTCGGTGGACGACTTCGGCACCGGCTTCTCCTCACTGCAACGCCTGGTGAGCTCGCCCTTCAGCGAGCTCAAGCTCGACCGCAGTTTTGTCAGCGGCATCGAACGCGGCTCGCCGCGCTGGTTCGTGGTCGAGTCGACGATCGCCCTGGCCAAGAAGCTCGGCCTGGAGACGGTGGCCGAGGGCGTCGAAACCCAAGCCGAGTGGCAACTGCTCAAGGACGTCGGCTGCGACTCGCTGCAGGGCTACTACGTGGCCAAGCCGATGAGCCGCGCCGAGTTCATGCCCTGGTCGCAACAGCACGAATGTGCACGCTCCGACGACCTGCACGCCGCCGTGGCGGCACTGGTTTCGTAGCCGCGCTGCGAGCGGTGGGCGGCGCTACCCGCCCGGAGCCCTGAGCTTGTCGAAGGGCCCGTGCATCCTGAGCCCGTCGAAGGGCCGGCAAGGGCTGCCCTGGGCAGGCTCGGCACGGCCGGAAACGCAAGCTCAGCCGATCGGCGCCCGATGCGCTCGATCGCGAATCCGCTTCATGCCATCAGCTGCCGCCGCGCCCGGTGCATGCGCACGAAGAGGTTCTCCTCGCTGATCGCGAGCGCCGAGCAAACCTCCTCGGTGCCCAGGTCCTGCAGCACCCGCAGCTCGACCACCCGGCGCAGCGTCTCGGGCAGCGCGGCGATGCGCACGAGCGTGGCGCGCAGGCGCTGGCGAACCTCGGCCACCTCGTCGGGCAAGGGCTGCGGGCATTCGAAGCACGCGGCGCCGTCGTGCTCGCTCTCGTCGCTGCTGCCGCCTCTGCCGCTGCCGAAGGCGTCCAGGCTGAACTGGTTCGAGCGCTCGCGGATCAGGTCGACGATGCGGTGCTTCAGGATCGCCACCAGCCAGCTGCGCAGCGCGGAGCGGCCGCCGAAACGGGCGCGGCCGGTCATCACCGCTTCGAACACGTCGTGCACCAGGTCTTCGGCGAGTGCGGGGTCGAGCAGGCGGCGCCGCGCGTAAGCCACCAGGTAGGCGCGGTGCGCGGCGATCTGGTGCCAGCCGAGCGCCAGCGGCTCGGCCGGGGTGGTGGGGTGGTCGGTGTAGAGCATCGTGATCTCGGCGGTGTGGCGCTCGCGGCGCGGTGCAGCCACTGTGGGCGCCGCGCCTCGCAGGCGGCTCACCGAAGATCACGGGCAGATAACATCGACCTACCTGATTAGCGATGAACCTCGGCAATCCGTCATCCGCCACCGTTCGGGCTGAGGTTCCGACCATCCTGAGGTATCGAAGGAAGCCCTGCGCAGCCCTTCCTTCGATATCTCAGGACAGTCGAAACAGCCACCTCAGGGCGAACGGATGTGTGCTGAGGTTCATCGCCAATCAGGTCGACCTAAGAACATTGCTGTAAGAACGGGGAGCGCCGAGGCGACACCAGCGCCATGTCCTACAACATCCTCGTGGCCGAAGACCAGGCCGACATTCGCGACATGGTGGTGCTCAACCTGCAACAGGCGGGCTACCGGGTCAACGCGGTGGCCGACGGCCAGGCCGCGCTGGACAGCCAGGCCGAACTGGCGAGCGACCTGCTGATCCTGGACCTGATGATGCCCAGGCTGGACGGGCTGGAGGTGTGCAAGGCGCTGCGTTCGCGTGGCCGCGGCACGCCGATCTTGATGCTCACCGCCAAGTCCACCGAGCTCGACCGGGTGCTCGGCCTCGAACTCGGTGCCGACGACTACCTGACCAAACCGTTTTCGATGGCCGAGCTGCTCGCGCGGGTGAAGGCGCTGTTGCGCCGCGCCGAGCTGATGCGCGCCGCGGCCAGCGCACCGGCGGCGCAGGCCTTGCGCAACGGCGAGCTGGAGATCCTGCCGGCCAAACGGCAAGTGCGGGTGCGCGGCGAGGCGGTGGAGTTCACCGCGCTGGAGTTCGAGCTGCTGCTGTACTTCGCGCAGCACCCGGGCCATGTGTTCTCGCGCGCCCAACTGCTCGACGCGGTCTGGGGCTACAGCCACGAGGGCTACGAACACACCGTCACCACGCACATCAACCGCCTGCGCGCCAAGCTCGAAGCCGACCCGATGGCGCCGCGCCTGATCCTCACGGTGCGCGGCGCGGGCTACAAGATGCGCGACGCGCCGGCATGACGGCGCGTTCAAAATTCCGGCCGGCATGAGGCCGCGTTGATGGAGTGCTTGCAAGCACATGACAAATCGTCCGTTCGGGCTGAGCGCGGCGAAACCCAGCGCCGCGCCTGGACAGGCCCGGCGCGAACACCGGTTGTGCCATTCGCAAGACGCGATGGTTTTCGCGGCGGCATGACGCGGCCTCGGGCTTTCAGGTCGGCATGACGGTTCGCCTGCGCCTCGCGCTGACGGTGTTCATCGCCGGCATCGTCAGCGCCATCGGCGTCATCGCCACGATGGCGGTGGCCTTCGAGCGCTTCGAGCGCGAAAGCTGTTTCCTGCGCGGCGACGCCTTCCTCGGCCGCGTGGTGGCGATGTACCCCGACATCGTCGAGCTGCATGCCCGCGACCCCGCGGACTTCGGCGGCTGGCTGCGCAGCCTGCTGCTCTTCGAATCGGACACGCAGCTCTACCTGCTGGCGCAGGACGGCCGGGTGCTCGCCAGCACCGGCCGCGCCAAGCTGCCGCCGGGCTTCAAGGTGGCGCTGGCGCCGGTGCGCGAGGCGACCGGCGCGGCGCGCGGCACGGCGGGCGCGCCGGGTGCCCCGTTCGCCCGCTACGTGATGGGCGACGACCCCGAGCACATGAACGCCGACGCGGTCATCGGCGCCCGCGTGCTGCGCCACACCGTGATCCGCCCGAACGAGGAGGTCGCGGGCTACCTCTACCTCGTGGCCCAGTCGCCCTCGCTCGCCGACGGCCGGCTCGAGCTGCTGCGCCGCAGCGCGGCCGGCCCCGCGTTGGCCGCGGCGCTGGCGGTGATCCTGCTCACCACCGGGCTGGCGGTGTGGACCGTGGCCAGCGTGACGCGGCCGCTGCGTGGCCTGAGCGCCGAAGTGGCCGCGGCCGCGCGCGACGGCTTCGACGCCGTGCCCGAGCCTTCGGCTGCGCCGCGCCGCGGCGACGACGAGTTCGGCCAATTGCACCGCGGCTTCCACGCCCTGCTTGCCACGCTGCGAAAACAATGGGACACGCTGCGCCGCCTGGACCGCTTCCGCCGCGAGGGCGTGAGCAACTTGTCCCACGACCTGCGCTCGCCGCTCACCGCGGCGGTGGCCAGCCTGGAGACGCTGCAAAGGCGCTGGGCCAGCGAGCCGGCGCCGGCCGCCGCTGCCGGCTCTGGCCACCGTGCCGACGGTGCCGACCCTGCCGAGGGTCCCGACCGCGTCACCAGCTCCGCCGCCGCCGACCGCGCCGACGATTTGCGGCTGGTGGAAGTGGCGCTGCGCAACGCCCACAACGCCGCGCGCCTGGTGCGCTCGCTCGGCGACCTGGCCCTGCTCGACGAGCCCGAGTTCAAGCTGCAACGGGTGATGGTGGATGTGCACGAAGTGCTCGACGACATCGCCCAGCGTTTTGCCGAGCGCGCCGCGCGCCAGGGCGTGAGCGTGGTCTGCGGCGAAGGCACCGGCGCTGGCGGCGGCGGCGGCGGCGAGGAGAGTCAGCCCGCGGTGGCGACCCTGGACATCGAACTCTTCGAGCGTGCGGTGGCCAACCTGGTCGACAACGCCCTGAAGTTCACGCCCGCGGGTGGGCGCATCGAGCTGACCGCGCGGGCGCAGGCACAGCGTGTGCTGGTGAGCGTGGCCGACAGCGGCAGCGGCATCGCCGCGCACGACACCCCGCACCTGTTCGAGCGCCTGTACCGGGGCGGCGAGGGGGCTGCGCTCGGCGATGCCGGCGAGCGTGGTGGCGGCCTCGATCGCGACCCTGTTCGCCAGCGTGGCCGCGACCACAGCGCCGCGTCGTCGAGCGCCAGCGGCGAAGGCAGCAAGGGCCTGGGCCTGGCGATCGTGAAGCGCATTGCCGAGCTGCACGGCGGCACGGTGTCGGTGCAAAGCGAAGCCGGCCGCGGCACCCGCGTCACCCTGGACTTGCCGGGCGGCTGAGCGTCCCGTTGCGGTCGCTCCGGACCGGCGTTTGTGGGCGCGAACCCGAATCAGCGGTTCGGCTCGCGCCCGGGTTTGCGCCGCGGGTCCTGTCGCGGCTCCCGCCGATCGGGCTGCGCCGGCAGGTTTTGCCGCTGCGCCGGCGGCTGCGGCCGTTGCTCGCGCTCCACGCGTGCCTGCGCGATCGCCTCGTCGAGCGCGGCCTCGGTGAGCCGCTTCAGCGCACAGAAGTTGGCCTTGCTCAAGGTGCTCGTCTCGAATGCCCGCAGCAAGGCGGCGCGTTCACGTTGCGCCGGGTCCTCGATCAGCACCTCGCGTGGCGGCTCACGGGTTGCGCTGCGCGCCGGCGGGTGCGCCGTTGCATGCGCCGATTCATGCGCCAGTGAGCGAGGCGGCGCATCCGATGGCACCTGCGGCGGCTCGGCACGGGCCCCGCGCGGCGCGCCTCGCGGTGCTTGCTCGCGCGGGGGTCGCTGCGCCCGCTGCGGCACGGCGCCGGAAGCAGCCCTCGTCGCCTGCTGCGCAGCGTGTTCTGGCGCCCCACCCGACGCTGGTTCCTGCGCTTGTCCTCGCGCTTGTCCTCGCGCTTGTCCCCGCGCTGGCCCCCGGGCTCGTCTCGGCACTTGGCCAATGGCATCGCCCGCCGTTTCGCCTGGCGCTGGTCCCCCGTGCTGCCGGCTGCCTGTCGCGCCCTGAGGCCGCTCGCTCGCGGCGTCGCCGAGCACCCGCGCCGGCTGCGCCTGTTGCTGTGCCTCTCGCTGCGCCCTGAAGGCCGCCCGTTCGGCTTCGCGTTGTGCCTGCCGTTCGGCGAGCCGCCGCGCTTCGAATAGCTCACGCCGGCGCGCCACTTCCTCGCTCGCGGCTTGGCGGTGTTCCTCGCTGATCTCACCCGCGGGCTGGCCGTCGAGGTCGAAGCGGTGCGGCGATTGCGCCAGCGCCTTCAGGTACGCCGTGGTGGTGGTGTAGCGGCTCAGGAAGAGCGACAGCACACGCTTGCTGAACACCCCGGGTGCGCGCTCCTGGAGGTCGACCTGGATGCGCAGCTTGATCGGCTTGCGCGGGCCCTCGGTGCCGAAGAGCGCCGGGAACAGCTCGGCCAAGCGCGCAGCGCAGGCGGCCGGCGAGAGGTCGGCAGCGCGCGCCGGACTGGTGGCGGGCCCGGAGCCTGGCACCGTGTCGGCCGATGGGGCGCCAGGCGCCGCGGCCGATTCGCCTTCGGGCACTGCTGCGCGTAAACCATCTGGCGCCACGTCAGGTGCCGCGTCGGCGGCAACCGCGGGCGCAAGCACGGCCGCCGGCGCATCCCCGGTTCCGTCGGTCGGCGCAACCGTGGGCACGGCGGTGTAGGGCTGGACGGGATCGGGCATATTCTCGCGCGGGGCATCATCAAGGGGGCGCCGCGATTGTCGCCGCTGGCGCGCAAACTCGGCGCAACTCGGCGCACCCCTGCGCACAAGCCGCCGGCGCCGTGCCCCGTGCCTCATCCGCCGTGAAAGGTTCGGCGTATCACCCAGACCAAGCTTCATCCCTTGTCCCGGAGCCCACCCTCATGACCCGCCGCCAACTGCTCTCACTGCTCTCCGCGCTCGGCCTCACCGCGCGTGCCACTGGCGCCGACGCGGCCGACCCCCCGGCGACGCCGCAGAAGATCGAACCCCTGGTGCTCAGCGACGCCGAGTGGAAAAAGCGGCTCACGCCCGAGCAGTACCGGGTGCTGCGCAAGGACGGCACCGAGCCCGCGCGCAGCAGCCCGCTCGACCGCGAGAAGCGCAAGGGCGTGTACCACTGCGCCGGCTGCGACCTGGCGCTCTACACCTCGGCGATGAAGTTCGACTCGGGCACCGGCTGGCCGAGCTTCTTCGCCGCCCTGCCCGGCGTGCTCAAGACCAGGACCGACTTCAAGCTGATCCTGCCGCGCACCGAGTACCACTGCGCCCGCTGCGAGGGGCACCACGGCCATGTCTTCGACGACGGCCCCAAACCCAGCGGCAAGCGTTATTGCAACAACGGCGTGGCGCTGAAGTTCGTGGCGGAGGCCGCATGAAGAACCTGTTCGCCCGCGGGCGATTCATGCTCGCCGCGTTGACCGCGGTCGTCGTCGGCGCCGGCGTCGCGGTGGCTGCTGCGCAGACCGCACCCTCCGCTTCGGCGGCCGCCGCGGCCAGCGCCATGGCCACCGCCAAGGCCACCTTCGCCGGCGGCTGCTTCTGGTGCGTCGAGGCCGACTTCGACAAGGTGCCCGGTGTGATCTCGACCACCTCGGGCTACATCGGCGGCAAGGTGGCCAACCCCACGTACCAGCAGGTGGCGGCCAAGACCACCGGCCATGCCGAAGCGGTGGAAATCGTGTTCGACCCCAAGCGGGTGAGCTACGAAAAGCTGCTCGAACATTACTGGCGCACGATCGACCCGACCACCAAGGACCGCCAGTTCTGCGACGCCGGCTCGCCCTACCGCAGCGCGATCTTCACGCACGATCCGGCGCAACTCGCCGCCGCCAAGGCCTCGCTCGCGGCGCTGGAAAAGAGCAAGCCGTTCAAGGAGCCGATCGTCACCGAGATCGTCGGCGCGACGGCCTTCTACCCGGCCGAGGCCTATCACCAGGACTACTACACCAAGAACCCGCTGCGCTACAAGTACTACCGCACCGGCTGCGGCCGCGACGCGCGGCTGGCGCAGCTGTGGGGCTGAGGGCCGCGGCTCCGAGTCTCCTGAGGAGACTCGGACGGACCGAAGGGGTCGAGCTCTGCGAGACCGCGGCCTGCAAGGCAAGCGACCAGCAAGTGAGCGGCGGACAGGCGGGCCGCGATCCTCACGGCCCACCTTGAAGTCGCGCTGAAGCGGCGCCTACTTCGCCGCCACCTCGATCGTGCCCTTCATCGTCGGGTGCAGGCCGCAGATGTAGGCGATGTTGCCGGCGGCGTCGAACTGCATCGTCGCGCTCTGGCCCTTGAGCATCAAGTCGCTGCGCTGGTTGCCTCCGCTGGTGACGGTGATCTGGTGCGGTGTGTCGTCGGCGTTGGTCCAGGTGATCTTCTGGCCGGCGGTGACCTTGATCGCGGCCGGGCCGAAGCTGAAGCCGGTGATCGCCACGTCGGTCGGGCCGCTCTTTGCCGTCACCGTGGCCTGCGACGGGAACTTGCCTTGCAGCTTGGCCATGTTGGTCAGGAAGTCGTCCTTCGCAAAGGGCAGGTGGCACACGAAGCAGGCGGTGAGGTTGGCCTTGTCGTTGACCTTGCCGTCGGGCGTGAAGGACTGGTAGATCCAGTCGCCATTGCGGATCGGCTCGGGAATGTCGGCGCCAAAACCCGCTTTCTTCTGCATCGAGTTCACCGCGGCGAGCTTGTCCTTCATGAAGCGGCCGTTGGCGTCCTTCACCGGCACGCCGTTGGCGTCGACCTTGGCCAGGTAGGCGGCCAGCGTGAGCACCGCGCCGTCGGGGATCGGTTTGCCTTCGCGCACCGCCTTCACCACCGCGGGCGCGGCGTAGAACTCGCGGTACTGCTTGGTGTCGGGGCGGTCGACGGTGGCGTACATCTCGAGCTTTTCCCAGCCCTCGGGGAACTGAAGTTTGTTCGGGCCCGAGGGCACCGTTACCTGCGATACCGCCAGCGCGCCTAGCCCCATTGCGGCCACACCCGCCGCCGCAGCCACCACTCGCCTTGTCGATCTGCTCATCGTCTATCTCCTGTGTTGTATTGAACCTGGCGGACGAACCCGCGCCTGGAGCATACGAACCGCGCGGCCGTCTGGATTCAGGCGCAGACCCTCATTCGGGACAACCCTGAGGCGGGACGCCTCAAGGAAACGCCGGGCCGTCCCAAGTTTCCTTGCTCCCCCTCGGGGGGCGGCCGCCGCGAGGCGGCGGCCTTGGGGGCACGTCAGAACCGCGTATCCGCCGCCTTGGCCGCGCGTTTGGCCTCGGCGCTGGCGGCGGTGCTCGCCCCCGTGGGCGCCGCCTCGCCGGCGGAGTCGAGCACCGAGTACGCGATCGAGCAGATGTGCGAGTTGATCCGCTTCAGGTCGCTGATCAGGTCCAGGTGCAGCGAACTGGTGGCGATGCTCTGCGCGGTGTTGTCGGAGAGGCGCTCCAGGTGCGTGCCGGCATAGGCGCGCTCCAGGTCGCGAAAGCGCGCCTTTTCTTCGAGCAGCTTCTTGGCGTCGCGCACCCCGCCGTTCAAGAACACGCCGGTGCCCAGGCGCAGGTTGTCCACCAGGCGCGCGTGCAGCTCGGTGATCTCGGCCATGCCGGCGTCGGAGAAGCTGCGCTGCGGCTTGATCTTCTTGTCCTCGATATCGATCAGCACCCGCTCGACGATGTCGCCGATCTGCTCCAGGTTGATCGTGAAGGAGACGATGTCGGTCCAGCGCCGGCTCTCGCGTTCGTCGAGCGACTCGCGCGAGATCTTGGTCATGTAGTACTTGATCGCACGGTACAGCTCGTCCACCGTGTCGTCCATCGCGCGCAGCCGCTCCGACAGGCCCAGGTCGCCGTCGCGGATCACGCTGATCAGCCCACGCAGCATCGTCTCCACCAGGTCGGCCTGGTGCATCGCCTCGCGCGCGGCACACGCTATCGCCAGCGAGGGCGTGGCCAGCGCCACCGGGTCGAGGTGGCGCGGGCGTTTCTCCAGCGCATCGGCGGCCAGCGGCTTGAATGCGAACACGCGCATCAGCAGCCGCTCGACGCTGCCCACCAGCGGCAGGAACAGCAGCGCCACGCAGAGATTGAAGCCCAGGTGCAGCAGCACCACCGACGAGCCCGGCCCGAGCAGGCGCACCACCTCCTTCACCGGCCCGGCGAGCAGCCAGCCGAGGGCACCGAGCGCGAGCGCACAGCCGACCAGCTTGAAGATGAAGTTGCCGATCAGCACCCGCCGCGCGTCCAGCGAGTAATGCGAGGTGGTGATCAGCGCGAGCGCGCCTGAGCCCAGGTTGGCGCCGAGCACCAGGCCGAGCGCCACGTCGATCGGCACCGCGCCCGAGGCCGCGAGCGTGGCGGTGAGCAGCACGATCGCCAGGCTCGAATAGGCCAGCACCGCGAGCGCGGCACCCACCGTGATCTCCAGCAGTGGGTCGCTCGAGAGCGAACCGAGCATCGCGCGCACCGTGGCTGAATCCACCAGCGGCTTGGTGGCGACGACGATCAGCTGCAGCGCCATGATGATCAGCCCGAGGCCGATCAGGATGCGGCCCACGCGCCCGGTGTGCCGGCCGGGGCGCCAGAGGTAGAGCACCACGCCGAGCAGGATCAGCAGCGGCGACACCCACGAGAGGTCGAAGGACAGCGCCACCGCCATCAGCGCGGTGCCCACGTCGGCGCCGAGCATCACCGCCAGCGCCGCGGCCAGCGCCATCGAGCCGTTGCTCACGAAGGACGAGGTGATCAGCCCGGTGGCGGTGCTGCTTTGCACCAGCGCGGTGACGCCGATGCCCGACGCCGCCGCGGCAAAACGATTCCCGGTGCCGGCGGCGAGGACCCGCCGCAGTCTTTCGCCGAGCACACGCAGGATGCCGGTGCGGACCAGGTAGGTGCCCCAGACCAGCAACGCCACGGCGGCCAGCAGGTTGAGCAGGTGTTGCATCGCGGGGTGTGGGCGCTTGGGGGTAGGCCGGCGTCTTGGCGCCGCTGACGGGTCGCTTCGGGTCGGGTCGGGTCGGGTCGGCCCGATGATCGCTCAGCCGCCGAACCGCGGATGTGCAATTGTGCGGGCGGGGCTAGGATGCAAGCGGGAAGCCTTCCAACAAGTACGGTGGAGACGATGGCCAGCAAAACCAAGGAACACCCCGCCGTCGCCGCGATCCGAAACTCCGACACCGGCAAGGTGAAGGTGGCCTGCAGCGACATCGACGGCGTGCTGCGCGGCAAGCTCCTGCACCGCGACAAATTCTTGAGCGCCGCCGCGCCGCACCCCGACGGCGGCTTCGGTTTCTGCGACGTGGTCTTCGGCTGGGACTCCGGTGACCAGTGCTACGACAACACGCAGGTCACCGGCTGGCAACACGGCTTCCCCGACGCGCTGGCGCGCATCGACCTGGGCACCGCGCGCCATGTGCCCTGGGACGGCGGCGTGCCCTTCTTCCTCGGCGAGTTCGTCAATGCCGACGGCACGCCCTACCCGGTGTGCCCGCGCCAGACGCTCAAGCGGGTGTTGAAGCGCGCCGAGAAGATGGGTTTGGCGCCGATGTGCGGCGTCGAGTTCGAGTGGTTCAACTTCGCCGAGACGCCGCAGAGCTGGGCCGCGAAACAAGGCGTCGGCCCGACCACGATCACACCCGGCATGTTCGGCTACTCGCTCTTGCGCATGGCCGACAACCGCGGTTTTTTCAATGCGCTGATGGACGACATGGCCGCGTTCGGCGTGCCGATCGAAGGCCTGCACACCGAGACCGGACCCGGCGTCTACGAAGTGGCGATCGCGTTCAGCAGCGCGCTCGAAGCCGCCGACCGCGCGATTTTGTTCAAGACCGGCGCCAAGGAGATCGGCAAGCAGCATGGCGTGATGCCGAGCTTCATGGCCAAGTGGAGCCAGGCGTACCCGGGCTGCTCGGGGCACATTCACCAAAGCTTGTCCGACGGAAAATCCAACCTTTTCTACGACGCAAGAAGCAAGCGCTCGATGAGCAAGCTGTTCGAGAGTTATCTCGCCGGCCAGGTGGCCTGCCTGATGGAATTTGCGCCGATGTTCTGGCCCACGGTCAACAGCTACAAGCGCCTGGTCGACGGCTTCTGGGCGCCGGTGAAACCCACCTGGGGCCTCGACAACCGCACCGCCAGTTTTCGCGTCATCGCGGGCTCACCGAAATCCACGCGCCTGGAAACCCGCTGCCCCGGCGCCGACATCAACCCTTATCTCGCGATGGCCGCGGTGCTCGCCGCAGGCCTGGACGGCGTCGAGAAGGGCTTGAAGCTCACCGCGCCGCCGATCACCGGCACCAACCAGGGCGCGGAAAACATCCCGCGTGCGCCGCGCTCGCTGATCCGCTCGACGCACAATTTCAAGGAATCCAGAATCGCACGCGACTGGCTTGGCGACACCTTCGTCGAGCACTTCGCCGCCACCCGCGAATGGGAGCACCGGCAGTGGCAGGATGCGGTGACCGACTGGGAGTTGAAGCGCTACTTCGAGATCATTTAGTGCCCTTGTGAATCGCCGCATGACCATCACCCGCTTCTCCTTCCCCACCACGGTCCACTTCGGCGCCGGCGCGCGCAGGCTCGTGGCCGACCATCTGCGAGAACAAGCTTGCAAGCGCCCGTTGATCGTCACCGACCGCGCGTTGGCGCAGCTCCCGCTGCTGGCCGAATTTCGCGCGCATCTAGCGGGGCTCGAAGTCGCGGTCTTCGACGGCGTCTTCGGCAACCCCACCTGTGCGCAGGTGATGGCCGGCGCGGCGGCGTTCAAGGCGCACCACGCCGACACGGTCATCGGCTTCGGCGGCGGCGCCGCGCTGGACGTGGCCAAGGTGGTGGGCGTGATGGCGGTGCACCCGGGCGATGTGCTCGAGTACGTGTGGGACCACCCGCAGGTGCGCGCCATCGTCAACCCGCTGCCGTACTTGGTGGCGCTGCCCACCACTTCGGGCACCGGCAGCGAGGTCGGCCGCTCGGCGGTGGTGAGCGAGAACGACACGCACCACAAACGCACCGTGTTCAACGCCAAGCTGCTGGCGCGGGCCGTGTTCGCCGACCCCGAACTCACGCTGGCCTTGCCCGCGACCGTCACCGCCGCCACCGGCATGGACGCGCTCACCCACAACATCGAGAGTTACCTCTCGCCCGCTTACCACCCGCTGTGCGACGGCATCGCGCTGGAAGGTTTGCGCATCGGTGCGAGAGCGCTGGCCACCGCTGTGTCCGAGCCGTCAAACCTGGCCGCACGCGCCGACATGATGATGAGCTCGATGATGGGCGCGATCGCATTCCAGAAAGACTTGGGCTCGGTGCACGCCTGCGCCCATGCCCTCGGCGCGGTTTGCGACCTGCACCACGGCCTGGCCAACGCGCTGATGATCGACACCGTGCTGGCCTGGAACTTCGAGGCGGTGCCGGAGAAGTTCGACGAACTCGCACATGCGGTTGGAATTCCGGCGGGCTTGGGCTCGCAACGCGGCGGCGGTGCCGCCTTCGTGCCCTGGCTCCGCGAGCTGAAATCCAAGATCGGCATCAGCGGCGGCCTGGCCGCGCGGGGTGTCACCCGCGAACACCTGCCGCGCCTGGTGCCGCTGGCCGAGCAGGACTTCACCAGCCAGACCAACCCGCGCCCGGCCACCGCCGCCGACTACGAGCGGCTGTTCCTGGCGGCCATGTGAGCCCCGAAAGATGAGCACCCTCTCGATCCACAACCCCGCCACCGGCGCCCTGATTGCCGAGGTGCCGACCGACAACGAGACCAGCGTGGCGCAGAAGGCCCAAGCCGCGCGCAACGCACAGCCCGCCTGGGCCGCAACGCCCCTGGCCGAACGCAAACAGTGCATTCAACGCTTCCGCGCCGAGGTCGAGGCCGAGATCCACGCTCGCCGCCACCCTCACCGCCGAGGTCGGCAAGCCGATCAAACAATCGCGCAGCGAACTCACCGGCCTGCTCGGGCGCATCGATTACTTTCTCGCCGAAGTGGAGCGCGCGGTCGCGACCGAGGACCTGTTCAGCGACGGCCAGATCACTGAACGCATCACCCACGAGCCGCTCGGTGTGGTGGCCAACATCTCGGCCTGGAACTACCCGTATTACGTTGGCGGCAACGTGTTCATCCCGGCGCTGCTCACCGGCAACGCGGTGCTCTACAAACCGAGTGAGTACGCCACCCTCACCGGCCTGCACATTGCGCGGCTGCTGCACGGCTCGGGCGTGCCGAGCGATGTGTTCACCACGTTGGTGGGTGGCGCGAGCGTGGGCACCGCGCTGGCCGAGCAGCGCATCGACGGCCTGTTTTTCACCGGCAGCCACGCAACCGGAATGAGGATCGTGTCCACGCTCGGCAGCCGCCTGGTGAAGCTGCAACTCGAACTCGGCGGCAAGGACCCGACCTACGTGCGCGCCGACGCCGATGTGAGTGCCGCCGCCGAAGCTCTCGCCGACGGCGCGATGTACAACACCGGCCAGAGCTGCTGCTCGGTGGAGCGCGTCTATGTGCACGAGGCAGTGCACGACGAGTTCGTCGAACATTTCCTGCGCACCGTGGCCGGTTTCAAGGTGGGCAGCCCGGCGTCGGAAGACACTTACATCGGCGCTGTCACCCGCAGCGCGCAGCTGCAAGTGCTCGAAGCGCAGGTGGCCGACGCGCTGGCCAAAGGCGCCACGCTGCGCTGTGGCGGCACACGGCTGCCGGGGCCGGGTAGCAGTTTTGCGCCCACGGTGCTCACCGGCGTCGACCACCGCATGGAGTTGATGCGCGAAGAGAGCTTCGGCCCGCTCATCGGCATCCAGAAAGTGGGCAGCGACGACGAAGCCGTGGCGCTGATGAACGACACCCGCTACGGCCTCACCGCGGGCGTGTTCAGCCGCAGCGAGGCCACCGCACGCGAGCTGCTCGCGCGCGTCAACGCCGGCACCGTGTACTGGAACTGCTGCGACCGCGTCAGCCCGCGCCTGCCCTGGAGCGGGCATGGCGATTCGGGCATCGGCCTCACCTTGTCGACGCAGGGCATCAGCACATTCACGCGGCCGAAGGCATGGCACCTGAAACAGCCGGCCTGACGGTGGCGAACCAATCGCCGGGCTGCCCCTATTGAGCTTTCCCAATTGCACGACAACCACTCATCCGTTCGGGCTGAGCCTGTCGAAGCCCCTGCAGGCGTCTAGGGCCCCGTGTCACCGCTCGCGATCTTCGACCTCGACCACACGCTGCTCAGTGGCGACAGCGACGTGTTGTGGTGCGACTTCCTGCTGCATCAAGGCCTGCTCGAGGAAACCTTCCGCGCCCGCAACGCCGAGATGGAGCGCCGCTACAAGCTCGGTGAAATCAGCCCGGTGGAGTTCTGCGGCTTCTTCGTCTCCACGCTCGCCGGCAAGACGCCCGCAAGCTGGCAGCCCTGGCGCGAGCGTTTCCTGCAAGAGGTGATCCGCCCCCGCCTGCCCGCCGCGGCGCGCGCGCTGGTGCAACAACACCGAGACGCCGGCCACATCCTGGTGATGAGCACCGCCACCTGCCGCGTGCTCACCGAACTCACCGCGCGCGACCTCGGCATCAAACACCTGATCGCGACCGAGGTGGAGCTGGCGCAGGGCCTGTACAGCGGCCGGCTGGAAGGTGTGCCAAACATGCGCGAAGGCAAGGTCACGCGGATGCTGGACTGGCTCGACGCTCGTGGCGCGCCGCACGCGGTGTTGGCCGACGCGCATTTTTATGGCGACTCGATCAACGACCTGCCCTTGCTCAATGCGGTGGGGTATCCGGTGGCGGTGGACCCGGACGCGAGGCTGCTCTCGGAAGCGACGGCGCGGGGTTGGCGGGTGTTGGGACTTGCGCGCTAGCGCGGCCTCCATCGTGCCTGCGGCCGCCGGCACGAGCCTGCCACAAGGAGTGCATCCAGGTCGGCCGCGCTCACGCCGTGCTCCCGTACGCAGTGCGAGGCAAAAGGAATGCGCCGCTCCAGGCCTACGGCTGCGTGACGCCGGCGAACGTGACCAGGTCGGCGAAGGTGAACTGGCCCGTCGTCTTCGCCGGCAAGCTCGGCGTGAAGCCGCCCGGCCAATGCAGATACGACGAGCCGTCGCGCTTGAGGATGCGCACGAAGGTGCGCGCCACAATGGCGGCGCCCACCGGCCCGAGCTGGTCGCCCTGCTGCAACACCACCGCCTCGCGCAGCACGTAGTACCACAGCGGCGTCTTCTTCAGCAGCAGGCCGCCCTGGGTGTTGAGCAGGGCGGCCTCGTTGGCCGCCAAGCCGGCTGTCAACTGGGCTGCGGTCATCGGAGCGACGCCGAACAAGGCCGCCATCGCCTGCCCGCTGGGCAGCCCCAAGGCCAGGCCGCGCAGGAGGTTGCGGCGGGCCAGCACTTGCATCATGCCGCTGAAGCCGGGCAGCGATTCGAGGCCATTGGCCAGCACGCTGTCGATCTTGCGCGCGCGGTTGAACACCGGCACTGGCACACCGGTCTCGAACAAGGCGTTGAAGTCGATCACCCAGTTCGAGCGCACCGGCAGGTGCGGCTTGCGGATGAAGGCGAAGATATCCGACAGGGGCTGGTTGGGGAAGTTGAAGTTGAGCCAGTAGCGATCGCGGATCATGCTGTGGCCGAAGCGGTAGGCCGCGACCGAGAACTCCACCGGCATGCGGAACGGGCTGCCGGGCGTCGCCACCACCGCCTGCATCGCCGCATTCACTGCGGCCGCGCCGCAGATGCGGTGCAGGAAGTCGTGCACCACGGCCCACTGGAAGTGGTGCGTGACCCGGCGCTTGGCCTCGACGAAGATGTCGCCGCTGAAGTTCTGCGCCACAAGGTCGTCGACGACGCGGTTGTGGAAACGCAGCATCGCATGGTGAAGCTGGCTGACGATCAGGTTCTCGTCGTTGCGCGGGTCGCCGATCACCGCCGTCAGCGACGCGTTGGCCGGGTCGATCGGGTTGTGGACGCGCGGCACGTCGAAGTCGCGCTTCTGCACCATGCCCGGCTGGCCGGCGTTGCCGCCCGGGCCGCCGGGGCCGTTCTGCTGGTTCGAGCCGAGCGCAAACTTGATCGCCGTGGGCGGCGTGGCACCTGACGGGAAGGTGTAGACGAAGGGGTCGAGCGCCGGGCCGCGCGCATACAGCGAGTCGAGTTCGAGGCTCGGCGAGCGCATGTTGTTGACCGCCTCGGCGTCGGTCGGCGCGTCGATCCGCGACGACACATCGAGTGTGATGTCGTGGTCGACCAACTGGCCGACATAAGTGAAGCCGGCCGGGATCGGGCTGTCGGCGATGCCGGTCTCGCGCCCCGGGTCGCCCATCATGTCGCCCAGTTGGTCGAGCAGAGCCCGGGTGGCCGCGTTGAACGGCAGCCGGCTCGCGGCGCGCAGCAAGGGCGGCGCCATGTAGCCGAACTTGTCGACGCAGGGCGACGTGCGCCATGCGAACGGGAACCAGAACAGCGGCAGCTTCGCTCCGTGCAGGCCTTGGCGCGAATTGCCGAGCGCGGCGGCGGACGCCTTCACATCGTCCGGTCGAGCCTTCCAAGCAAGAATTCCGACATTCTTCTTTGTGGCCATTGCGGGCTCCTAGCTTGACAGGCGGCAAATGCCAATCTGGATTGCGATCCAGCATAGGCTGCGCCAAGCCGGCGTGCATCCGCAGAAGTGGTGAATCGCGAGCAGGTGTGCTGGGGCCGAACAGGGATACACCCCACCCAGCGCGAGAGTCCCTTGGACGCGTTGAAGTTTCAGGAAGTGGGTTACTGCGTTTGCGCTTGAGTACGGCGCCATGAGCCGGAAAAGCCAAGCGTCTAGCCTGACTCCGGCCTGCATCACATGGGAGAATTTCGGCCATGCCCGACCACGCCCTCGCCCACCTGCTCGCCCCCCCGCCGATGACCGCGGCGCAGATTTTCTTCAGCTTCAAGGGCCGGGTGCCGCGGCGGGTGTGGTGGCTGTGCGGGGTGGGCGCGATGCTCGGCCTGGGCCTGCTCTTCACCGCGTTGCTGCGCATTGCCGGCGTCAGCGCATTTCGAACCGAGGTGGCGGTGAACGCGCTGCTGCTCTGGCCCGCGCTAGCGGTGAGCGTGAAGCGCTGGCATGACCGCGACCGCCACGGCGCGTTTGTGCTGGTGAACCTGATTCCGGTGGTCGGCTGGCTCTGGGTGTTGGTGGAAAACGGCCTGCTGCGCGGCACACCCGGCGCCAACCGTTATGGCGAGGATTTGACCGGGCGGTTCTGAAGCAGGCGGCGCCGAAGGGCATGCCGGCGCGCCACGCTGGAAGCTGAACCAGGCGGCAGCTTCCGCTGTGTCCAGGCGTTGCCTAACATGGCGCCTACCGATTAACCGGAGACCGCTGCATGGATGCGAATTCGCCCGATCACCCGACCGATCGCCCGCCCGGCCCGCGGGTGCTGATCGTCGGTGCCGGTCCGGTGGGGCTGGCGCTGGCGATCGAGCTCGGGCAGCGTTCCGTCCCATGCCTGGTGGTCGAGCGCAACGACCGCGTGGGCTACGCGGCGCGCGCCAAGACCACCCATGTGCGCACCCGTGAGCACCTGCGCCGCTGGGGCATCGCGGGCCAACTGCGCGCGGCCTCGCCGCTCGGGCTGGACTATCCG
>JANNGZ010000443.1:0-1927 GCA_031404155.1 Burkholderiales bacterium | reverse complement strand
TGGTGCCGGTGAGAAGAGTCGAACTCCCGACCTTCGCATTACGAATGCGCTGCTCTACCAACTGAGCTACACCGGCGTGTGAGCGGCGGATTATATCGACGCGCCGTTCGCGGCCCGCCTCACTTCAGCTCGAACACGGGCAGCTTCCGGGCCACCGCCACGTTCTTCAGCGTGGCATACACCGGCAGGCCGCCCTTGTACTTCGGGTAGTCCTCGCCTTCGATCAGCGGCGCAAGGTAGCGCTTGCACTTCGCGGTGATGCCGAAGCCGTCGGCGGTGATGAAGTCGCGGGGCATGAACTTCTCGACGTTGGCCACCTTGGCCAGCGGCGCCACGCCGATCTTGTAGCGGTAGGGTTTGTCGGAGAGGCGCTCCACCGTCGGCATCACCGCGTTCTCGCCCTTGAGCGCGAGCTCGACCGCTTTCTTGCCGAGTTCGTAGGCCTGCTTCACGTCGGTTTTGCTGGCGATGTGGCGGGCCGCGCGTTGCAGGTAGTCGGCCACGGCCCAGTGGAACTTGTGGCCCAGCGCCTGCTTGACCATGTTGGCCACCACCGGCGCCGCGCCGCCGAGTTGCGCATGGCCAAAGGCGTCGCGGGTGCCCTGTTCGGCGAGAAACTTGCCATCGGGGTAGTGGCAGCCTTCGGAGACGACCACGGTGCAGTAGCCATGCTCTTTCACCAGCTTGTCGACGCGGGCGATGAATTTCTTTTCGTTGAACTCGATCTCGGGGAAGAGGAGGACCACCGGGATGCCGTGGTCCTCCACCAGCCCGCCGGCCGCGGCAATCCAGCCTGCGTGGCGGCCCATCACTTCGACAACAAACACCTTGGTGGATGTCTTGGCCATCGAGCGCACATCGAACGAGGCTTCGAGCGTGGACACCGCCACGTACTTGGCCACCGAGCCGAAGCCGGGGCAGCAGTCGGTTACGGCCAAATCGTTGTCCACCGTCTTGGGCACATGGATCGCCTGGATCGGGTAACCCAGCGACTTGGAGATCTGGCTCACCTTGAAGCAGGTGTCGGCCGAGTCACCGCCGCCGTTGTAGAAGAAGTAGCCGATGTTGTGCACCTTGAAAACTTCGATCAGGCGTTCGTATTCGCGCTGGTTGGCTTCCAGGCTTTTGAGCTTGTAGCGGCAGGAGCCGAAGGCGCCCGAGGGCGTGGAGCGCAGCGCGGCGATCATCGCGGCGGACTCCTTGCTGGTGTCGATCAGTTCCTCGGTGAGCGCTCCGATGATGCCGTTGCGGCCGGCGTAAACACGGCCGATCTTGTCCTTGTGTTTGCGCGCGGTCTCGATCACGCCGCAGGCCGACGCGTTGATGACGGCGGTGACGCCGCCGGACTGCGCGTAGAACGCGTTCTTCTTGCTCGCCATGGAGGTCCTCGGGTGGCTGGGTTGACGGGACTGAATGATGGAATGAGTGAGTGAGCGCAACGACCGTGGGCTTCAGGCTCAGGCGTCCGCCGCGAGCGCGCGGTCGATGATCTCGCGGGTGTCGCCGCTGAGTTCGGCCTTGGCCACCCGCAACAGCGCCTCGCGTGCGGCCGAACGGTAGGGCTCGTCGAGCTTGGGCCAGCGGTCCAGCGCGCGTGCCAGGCGCGCCGCGAGCGAGGGGTTGAAGCTGTCGATCTCGAGCACCTGCTCGGCCCAGAACACATATCCCGCGGCGTCGCGGCGGTGGAAGGCGGCGGGGTTGTTGTGGGCGAAGTTGTGGACCACGCTGCGGGCCCGGTTCGGGTTGTGCAGCGTGAAATCCGGGTGCTGCATCAGCGCCTTGACGCGCGCCAGGCCGCGTCCCTCGCGTTCGTTGGCCGAGGTTTGCAGCGCGAACCATTTGTCCACCACCAGCGGGTCGGCCTTGAACAGCTCGTGGAAGCGCGCCAGCGCGGCCTCGGCCAGCGGTGCGTCGGCGTCGACCAGCG
>JANNGZ010000442.1:0-4447 GCA_031404155.1 Burkholderiales bacterium | reverse complement strand
CAGCGGCGAACGGCAATCCGTAGGGGCTGGGCGCGTTCAGTTTCAGCCTGCGGCTGCCGGGGCAGGTGTTTGATTCGGAGAGCGGGTTGCACTACAACGTCTTCAGGGACTATGACGCGGGGAGTGGGAGGTATGTGCAGTCGGATCCGATCGGGCTCGCGGGGGGCCTCAATACCTACGCATATGTGGGGGGAATCCGCTGAGCCTGGTTGATCCGTTGGGATTGGCCACCTACATGTGTACTCAGCCACTGCACGCTTTGGGTGCGGCTGGTCGTACGGTGTATTCGCCGGCGTCAAATCCGCTCTACCACCAGTTCATCGGGATCATTCGTCCCGACGGATCGGTGATAACGGGCGGGCAAGACCGAGCAGGCGGGCCGTGGGGCCCCGGCAAGCCGAGCGAGGGCGATGGCGCGCCAGGGTCTGGCGCCGAGTGCAAGAAAGTGGAAGACGACAACGAATGCCTTGAGCAGTGCTTGATAGGCAAGTTCGCTGCACCTCGTTCCAAGTATTCGCTGGCGCTGGAGAGCCTCACCAGCGGACAGAACTGCCAAGGCTGGTCGGACAGCACGCTGGCGCAATGTCAAGCGAGCTGCAAGGCAAAACGATGACCGATAAGCCCGTGTCAGCGCGGAAATCAACCGCGTGGGTGATGGTCGCCTACGCGGTGGTGGGCGGGCTGGCGCTTGGGTTCGATCTTCTAACGGATCGATCATTCGGTGCCCTCATGCTCGCAGTGTTGCCGATATCGTTCATCGCGCTCGCGTGCCTTGTTATTGGGCCGTGGCTGGGCGGCGCCAGTACGTTCTCTGCCCTGAAAGCTTGGTTCGTTGGGGCGTCGCTGGTCTTGGAGATTTCGATCGCGTTCTCGTTGCTCGGTGCTGATCAAGCCAAGACAGGAGAGCTCATCTTCACGTACGCGGCCATGATCATGGCGCTGCCAAGCTCGCTAGTACTTCCTATCTTCGCGACATGGCTAGAGCCGGTGCTCGGGGGTAACGTCATCATCCGCATCATCAGCGCGTGGATCGTTTGCGTCGCTGCGGGTTGGCTTGAGTGGCGAGCTCTCGGATGGGTGTATGCCCGCATCCGGCAGCGCATGAGCGGGCGCAGTGCCGCTGGTGGTGTCAGGTCTTGAGTCTTGCCCTCGAAGTCTTCGTCCCCTTGTCCTCGGGGTGGACGAACCCGATCGGCCGCCTGGGCGGATCGGGCGGCGTCATCAGCGCGCGCAGTGCATCGAAGACCTGCTTGAACTGCGCGCGCGTGTTGCGGTTGAGCGTGTCGTGGCTCATGGCCAGCGCCTCGGTGGCCTGCTCGAGTTCACCAAGCCGCTTGGCCAGGTCGCCATGCGTGACGGCCAGCTCGCGCATGCGAACGAAGGCGCGCACCACGTACACCGACACCTCGATGGCACGCGGGCTGCTCAGGATGGTGGCGGCCATGATGGCGCCGTGCTCGGCCCTGTTCGCCTGGACGATAGCGAGCTATGGCGCGCAGCCGGATGCCCAGCTAGAGGGCGAGATTCTGCTTCGGCATGGGCTCTTGATGTTGGTGTTGGCGCTGCCCGCCGGTTGGCTCTTGACGGGTTTGATCGGAGCGCTTTTGCACCTTGTCGGGCTCGAACCGACTGGGTTTGCCGATGCATTGGTGACGTCCCTGACTTGTGCTGTCGCCGGCTACGTGCAGTGGTTCGTCGTGCGGCCGTGGCTGTGGCGCAAATGGCGAGCCAGGCGCATGCACAAAGCGGCGCCGTCCACCTGAGGATCTCTGTGCGGGCGCTTGTGCAGGCTTCAGAGTCAAGTCTTGCGCCGTGCCTGCGTCTTCTTCCCCTTGTCCTCGGAGTTGACGAACCCGATAAGTCGCTTGAGCGATCCGTCGGGGCTCGGCGCGTGCAGCTTAGCCTGCCGGCTCGGCCGCGCCGCTACTGCAAAGGTCCGTCGTCCAGCCCGGCCGGAATCGGCAATGCTGCGATCTCGATGCCCTCTTCGTGCAACGCGATTGCCTCTTCGCGGGTGGCGCGGCCGCGGATGCCGCGCTGCTCGACCTCGCCGTAGTGGATGCGGCGCGCTTCTTCGGCAAAGCGCGGGCCCACGTTCTCGGTGTTCGCGAGCACCTGGCGCACATGGCGCAACCACTGGGCCTGAACATCGGCGTCGGCGGGTGCGGCCTGCGCCACCACCGCCGCCTCGGGCGGTGCGGCCCGTGCGCCCGACAGGTTCAGCCGCGGCGCCGAGGGCAGGCGCGTGACCACCTTGTCGGCGCAGAGCGGGCACTCGATCAGCCCGCCGCCGTTTTGCGCGAGGAAGTCGTCTTCAGAGCCGAACCAGCCTTCGAAGCCGTGGCCGTTGGCGCAGCGCAGGTTGAGCACTTTCATCGTGCTTGCATCTTAGCCAGCGGCGCCCTGGCCTGCTGCCTTCCAGGTCATCGGCCAGGCGCCGGCGCGCCAGCGCTGCAACCACTGCAGGCCGATCAGCGTCTTGGCGTCGGTGACCTCGCCGTTGCCGCAACGGGCGTCGAGTTCGCTTTCGGGCACCAGGTGCACGTCGATGTGCTCGCCATGGTCGAGCGCCTGCGCGCCGGCACGCAGGCCACGCGCGAACCAGATTTCGATGAACTCGTCGGAGTAGGCGGCGGCGTTGTGCAGCACGCCGGCGCGCGCCCACTCGCGCGCGCTGTAGCCGGTTTCTTCGGCGAGTTCGCGCGCGGCGCAAAGCGCGCGGTCTTCGCCGGGGTCGATCTTGCCGGCGGGGAATTCGAGCATCACCCGCTGCAAGGGGTAGCGGTACTGGCGGCACATCACCAGCCGGCCGTCGTCCAGCAGCGGCACCACCACCACCGCGCCAGGGTGGACCACGTATTCGCGCGTCGCGGCGCCGCCGGCGCCGGGCAGCATCACCTCGTCGTGGCGCACCTTCAGGAAGCTGCCGTCGTAGGCCAGCGTGCTCTTCAGCCAGCGCTCGACCAGGTGGGCATCGTCGTTGTCGTGCTCAGGCGTCATCATCGTCTCCCGACGCCCTGTGGCGCCACCGCGCGGCGGCCGTCTCTCAAGTGGCCAAGGCCCTGACGATCGCGTCGCGGCACACGTTCATCAGGCCGCCGGGCAAGAGGCCGAGCAGCAGCACCGCAGCGCCGTTGGCGGCGAGCAGCGCGCGGGTGCCCGCCAGGCCTTCGGTGGTGGACATCACCGGCGAATGCTCGCGAGCTGGCTCGAAGTACATCACCTTGACCAGGCGCAGGTAATAGAACGCGCCGACCAGCGACAGCATCACCGCGACGACCGCCAGCACGATGTAGGCGGTGAGGTTGGTGGTGATCAGCGCTTGCAGCACCGCGAGCTTGGCGTAGAAGCCCACCGTGGGCGGGATGCCGGCGAGCGAGAACATGAACACCGCGAACGCACCCGCCAACCACGGGCTGCGCTGGCCCAGGCCGGCCAGGTCGTCGATCTGCTCGCATTCGAAACCCTGGCGCGCCAACAGCATGATCGTGCCGAAGGTGCCGAGCGTGGTGATCACATAGGTGACCAGGTAGAACAGCGAGCTGCTGTAGCCGTTGGCCGCCGAGATGGTGTTGGACGAGACCTCGGTCGGCACCAGGCCGAGCAGCATGAATCCGAGCTGCCCGATGGCCGAATAAGCCAGCATGCGCTTCAGGTTGCTCTGTGCGATCGCGACCACGTTGCCGATCAGCATGGAGCCCACCGCCAGCACGATCAGCATCTGCTGCCAGTCGGGCGCCAGGCCGCTCATGCCCTCGACGAGCAGGCGGATCGTGATGCCGAAGGCGGCGAACTTCGGTGCACCGGCAATCAGCAGCGTCACCGCGGTCGGCGCGCCGTGGTAAACGTCGGGCACCCACATGTGAAAGGGCACCAGGCCGAGCTTGAAGGCCAGGCCCGCGACCACGAACACGGTGCCGATGATCAGCACCTCCTTGTTGATGCGGCCGGTGTTGATCGCGTTGAAAACCTCGTTGAGTTCCAGCGAACCGGTGGCGCCGTACATCATCGACAGGCCGTAGAGCAGGAAGCCGCTGGCCAGCGCGCCGAGCACGAAGTACTTCATCGCCGCTTCGGTGGCGATGGCGTGGTCGCGGCGCAGCGCCACCAGCGCGTACAGGCTCAGCGACATCAGCTCCAGGCCGAGGTAGATCACCAGGAAGTTGTTGGCCGACACCATCACGCAGATGCCGAGCAGCGCAAAGAGCGAGAGGGTGAAGAACTCGCCCTTGAGCATGTCGCGGCTGGCGATGTAGGGCTGCGCGTAGGCGATGGTGACCATCATCGCCACGCTGGCGAAGAGCGCGAGCAGGTGCCCCATCGGGTCGGTGACCACCATGCCCTGCATGCCGTAGAGCGTGAGCCCGGCGTCCACATAGGCCAGGTGCAGCAGCGCCACGGCCGCCAGCGTGAGCTGGGTCAGCCAGAAGGTCGGGCGGCGTTTGGG
>JANNGZ010000441.1:0-2521 GCA_031404155.1 Burkholderiales bacterium | reverse complement strand
CGATCGTGCAGCACGATGACCGCCTGCACGGCTTCGCCCCACTTGGCGTCGGGCACGCCGATCACGGCCACGTCCTTGACCTTCGGGTGCTCGCCCAGCGCGGCCTCGACTTCCGAAGGGTAAATGTTCTCGCCACCGCTGATGATCATGTTGCTCTTGCGGTCGACGAGGTGGATGTAGCCGTCGGCATTGCGACGCGCCAGGTCGCCCACCGAGCACCAGTCGCCGCGGAAGGCTTCGGCCGATTTTTCGGGATTCTTCCAGTAGCCGTCGAACACATAGGCGGTGCGCGAGAACAGCTCGCCGACCTCGCCGTCGGGCACTTCGTTGCCGTCGGGATCGAGCAGCTTGATCGCGCCCGAGCCGGCCCACTCGCGGCCGACCGAGCCCAGCTTGTCGATCTGCTCCTCGGGCCGCAGCAGCGTGACCCAGCCGGTCTCGGTGGCCCCATACAGCTCAAACAGGCGTGAGCTCTTGAAGTGCTCGAGGATCGCAAGTTTGGTGTCCTTGCGCGCCGGCGCCGATGAGACGAGCAGCTTGCCGACGGCGCTCACGTCGTGCCTGTTTTTCACGTCCGCCGGCAAGCCCAGCATCATGATGTAGTGCGTGGGCACCAGCGAGGTGAAAGTGACCTTCTCGCGCGCGAGTGTGGCCAGCAGGGCCTCGGGGTCGAAGCTCTTGTGGTCGTCAACGACCACCGTGGCGCCGAGGTACATGAAGGTGAGCCCGAAGTAGAGTGAATTCGCATGGCACATCGGCATCACGAGCAGGCCGGTGTCGTCGCGCGAGAACCCGAACTCCAGCGCGGTGGCCAGCGCGATCAGGGCGTTGCCCTCATGGTTGCGCACGACGCCCTTGGGGCGGCCAGTGGTGCCCGAGGTGTACATCAGCGCGAACGGGTCCTCGGGGCGAACGTGCACGTGCGGTGCGCTCGCCGGCGCGGCGTCGATCAACGCCTCAAAGCCCTGCCAGCCGGCCGGCGTGGGCGCGCCGAAATGGATGGCGCAGCCGGGCGCCAGTTCAGCGCGGATCGGCTCGATGCGGCCGCGCAGCTCGTCCTGCACGATGAGGGCACCCGCCTCGCTGTGCGACACGATGTAGGCGATCTCGGGGCCGAGCAGGCGGAAATTCAATGGCACGGCGACCAGCCCGGCGCGTGCCAGTGCGACGTAAATCTCCATCCATTCGACGCAGTTGTAGGCGAGCACGGCGACGCGGTCGCCTTTCGAAAGGCCAAGCCCCAAGAGCCCGTTGGCGAGGCGATTGGCGCGATCGTCCCAGTGCGCGAAGCTCAACGCGCGACTGGAGTCGCGGGTGCCGATCTTGCGGGGCTGCAGCCGGGCGTGCGAGGCGATGGCATCGGAAACGGTGAGCAGGTGACTCATTCGGGCAATCTCCTCAGGAAAGGGCGCGCTTGATCGGGACTCGCGCTATCGTGACATGTCTCTTCGCCCTTGCCATCGTAGCCGCCGCTCCCTGACTCTCAACCGGTTTCTCAAAGGATGAACATGACACAACCCGCTTCCGACAACTCTGCCGCGGCCTTGATCGCCCGCTTTCTCAAGGCCCGTGGTGTCGACCGCGTGTTCGGCCTGTGCGGCGGCCACATCATGCCGATCTGGATGCGGCTGGACGCCGAGGGCATCCGCATCATCGACGTGCGCGACGAGCGCGCTGCCGTCTACATGGCCCATGCGCATGCTGAACTGACTGGCGGTCTGGGTGTGGCGATGGTGACCGCCGGACCGGGCGTGACCAACGCGATGACCGGCATCGCCAACGCGCATGTGGCGCGCGCGTCGGTGCTGGTCTTGTCCGGCACGCCGCCGCGCGCGCAGGAAAATCGCGGCGCGCTGCAAGACATGGCGCACACCGACTTCGTGCGCCCTTTGACGCGCTACGCCCGCACGGTGCGCCAGCCCGAGCTGGTGCTGCAGGAACTCGATGAAGCGGTGTCGCGCGCATTCGGCCAGGGCGGCGAGCCGGGGCCGGTGTATCTGGACTTTCCGGTCGACACCTTGCGCGCCGAGGTGCCGCGGGCCTTGCAGTTGCCCGAACACTTTGCGCCGAAGGCTCGCGCCCTGCTGCTGCCCGACCCGGCGGCGGTGCGGCAAGCGGTCGACCTGCTGTGGTCGGCGCGCCGCCCACTGTTCGTTTCTGGCCGTGGCGCACGTGGTGCCGGTGCGCCGCTGACGCGTCTGCTCGAGCGGCTCAATGCCTTGTACCTGGACACCGGCGAAAGCCGCGGCTTGGTGAGCGACGAACATGCTTCGGTGGTGGCCGCGATGCGTGGCTCGGTGATGAGCGAAGCGGACCTCGTCGTCACCGTGGGCCGGCGGCTCGACTTCCAGCTGGCCTATGGCTCGCCGGCGGTGTTCGGCGATGCCAGGTTCGTCCGCATCGCCGACTGCGCGCCCGAACTGCGCGACAACCGGCGCGGCGCGGCCGAGCTCTTCGCCACGCCGGTGGCCGCGCTGGAAGCGATCCTGGCTGCGGCCGGCGACCGAGAACCGGCGACCGA
>JANNGZ010000440.1:0-11438 GCA_031404155.1 Burkholderiales bacterium | reverse complement strand
GCGCCGGCGGTCAGGCCCACACGCGCCTTGCCTTCGAACCATTCGGGCAGCAGGTCGCTCGCCGCATCGACCATGTGGCCGGGGGTGCCCAAGCGTTCGGCCAACTCGCGCAAGCGGTTGCTGTTGGAACTCGTGGGGCTGCCGACGACGATGACCACGTCGACCGCGGGTGCGAGCACCTTCACCGCGTCCTGACGGTTCTGGGTGGCGTAGCAGATGTCCTGCTGCTTGGGCTCGCGTACCGCGGGGAAGCGGCGCTTCACCGCCGCGAGGATCTGCGCGGCGTCGTCGACGCTGAGCGTGGTTTGCGTCACCACGGCCAGGCGCTCCGGGCGCGTGACCGGCGCGTGTTCCACGTCGGCCACGTCCTCGACGAGATAGATGCCCTGGCTGAGCTGGCCCATCGTGCCCTCGACTTCGGGGTGGCCCTTGTGGCCGATCATGATGAACTCGTAGCCTTCCCTGGCCAGCTTGGCCACTTCCACATGCACCTTGGTGACCAGCGGGCAGGTGGCGTCGAAGACCTGGAAGCCACGCGCCGCGGCCTCGCGCCGCACCGACTGGCTCACCCCATGCGCGCTGAACACCAGCGTGGCGCCAGGCGGCACGTCGGCCAGGTCTTCGATGAAGATCGCGCCCTTGGCTTTGAGGTCGTTGACCACGTAGGTGTTGTGCACGATCTCGTGGCGCACATAAATCGGCGCACCGAACCTGGCCAGCGCACGCTCGACGATCTCGATCGCGCGGTCCACGCCGGCGCAGAAGCCGCGCGGTTCGGCGAGCAGTACGTCTTGGACGGTCATCTCAGTTGCTCCACCGCGCTTCGCGCGACCCGCGACCCATGAATCGGGCAGTCTTGCCATGCGGCCGCCGCGGAACTGGCTTTGCCAGGCCGCTGGCGGCGCCCCCTGGGGGGAGCGGCGAAGCCGCTTCGTGGGGATTCATTTCAGTGCCCGCCCGGCTGCCCGAACGGCGCTGACCCTCCCCCTCGGGGGGCTGCGAACAAAGTGAGCTGGGGGGTTGTCATCAAAGCACCCCGATCACATCGACCTCGAAGGTCACGCGCTGGCCGGCCAGCGGATGGTTGAAGTCAAACAGCAGCCACGCGCCCTCGCCCTTGCCATCACCCCTGCCATCACCCTTCACGGCCGGCCCGACCTCGCGCACCACACCGGCGTAGGCGCCGTCGCCACCCGGCGTGGGGAACTGCACCACATCACCCACCTGGTAGATGGCGTCGACGTCGCCGAGCTTGTGCAGCAGAGACAGCGCCACGCGCTGGAGCAACTCCGGGTTGCGTTCACCAAAAGCCTCGCCGGGCCCGAGATCGAAACTGCGCCGCGTGCCCTCCTCCAGGCCGACCAGCCGCGCCTCCACCGCCGGCGCGAGCTCACCGGTGCCGAGCGACAGCGTGGCGGGCTTGTCGGCAAAGGTGTTGATCAGGTCCGCGCCGTCGGGGCCGGCGAGGCGGTAGTGCAGGGTCAGGAAGGACCCCGGTTGAATGGCGGGCACACGAAACCTCGGGGCAGAGCTCGTTGTCGAGCGGGCTAGACTGAAGCCGATTTTACGAGCCCGGGGCAAGCGCCTCCAAAGCCAAGGCCATGTCGTTCAAAGACCTGCCCCCGTCGCTGCGCCCCCGCGAGAAGCTGCTGAGCCAGGGTGCCGCTGCGCTTGCCGACGTTGAACTGCTTGCGCTGCTGCTGCGCACCGGCACCGCCGGGCGCGACGTGTTGAGCATGGCCGACGACCTGCTCAGGCATTTCAAAGGGCACCTGGGCGGCCTGCTCAACGCCACGGTGGCCGACCTGCGCAAGGTCAAGGGCCTTGGGCCGGCCAAGTCCGCCGAGCTCGCGGCGGTGATCGAAATCGCGCGCCGCGCGCTGGCGCAGCAACTCGCGCAACAGCCGGTGTTTGACGCACCTGCCACGGTGAAGCAGTACGTGCAACTGAAACTCGCGGCGCATGAACACGAGGTGTTCGCGGTGCTGTTCCTGGACTCGCAGCACCGCCTGATCGTGATGGAGGAGCTCTTCCGCGGCACGGTGTCGCAAACCAGCGTCTACCCGCGCGAGGTGGTCAAGCGCGCGCTTGCGCTCAACGCCGCGGCGGTGGTGCTGGCGCACAACCACCCCTCGGGCGTGGCCGAGCCGTCGCGCGCCGACGAACACCTGACCCAGGCGCTGCGCAGTGCGCTGCAATTGGTGGATGTGCGGGTACTGGACCACCTGATCGTCGGCACCGGTCAGGTGGTGTCCTTCGCCGAGCGGGGCTTGTTGTGAAGCGAAGCCAGCTCGAGCAGCTCGGCGCGCTGAAGGCGGCGCTAAACCAACAGCGCATCGATGCACAGGCCACGATGCAGCGCCAGCGCGAAGCCCACGAACGCGCCGAACACGAACGCCAACTCTTCTCGCGCAGCGTGGGCCCGGTGCAGGCGCTGCCCGAACGCGGCCGCGCCAACCTGCGCCGTGCCCCCTTGCCACCGATCCCGCGCCAGCGCCTGCTGGATGAGGAGGCCGCGCTGCGCGAGGCCTTGTCCAACGAGGTGGATGTGGACTCGCTGCTCGACACCGACGAGGGCTTGAGCTTTCGGCGTGACCACATCGGCCCGGACGTATCGAAGCGCTTGCGCCGCGGCGAATGGACGGTGCAGGCCGAGGTCGACCTGCACGGGCTGCGCCGCGACGATGCGCGGGAGACCTTGGCGACCTTCCTGCGCGACGCGACGCATGCCGGGCTGCGCTGCGTGCGCGTGGTGCACGGCAAGGGCCATGGCTCGCCAGGCCGCCAGCCGGTACTCAAGGCCAAGGTGCGCGCCTGGCTGGTGCAGAAGCAGGAGGTGCTGGTGTTCGTGCAGGCGCGCGCGGCGCAGGGCGGCTCGGGGGCCCTGCTGGTGTTGCTGACGGGCGAGCGCTGAAGGCCGCGGCGACCCAACCGGTAAGGGCCGCGTCAGCGGCCCGCCATCGTCGTTGTTGTCCGTCAGCGGCCCGCTATCGTTGTTGTGCTCATCCCCCGCGGTTCCTCATGAAATCCGCGGTGTTGAAAAACGCCGCATCCAGCCGCTGCGCCAGAGACGCCTCGACGCCCAGCTCCACCATCGCCTGGCGCATGCATGACATCCAGGCGTCGCGCTCGGCGATGCCGATCGCAAACGGCAAGTGCCGCGCGCGCAGCCGTGGGTGGCCAAAGCGTTTGATGTAGTGGTTGGGCCCGCCGAGCCAGCCGCACAGGAACCAGAACAGCTTGTCGCGCGAACCGTCGAGCGTGCCTGGATGTAGCCGCCGGATCTTGGCGTAGCCGCCCTCCAGCTCCATCAGGTCGTAGAAGCGGTCGACCAGCGCGCGCACCGCGGCCTCGCCGCCGAGCAGGTCAAAGGCAGTTTCGGGTTGCGCCTGGGGCGCTGTGGTGGGCAGGGTCACGGTGGGTGGGCCGGGTTCGGCGTCAAAGAAACAGGGTCTGCAAATCGTTGAGGAAATCGAAGCCGCGTTCGCTCGCGGCGATGCGCGTGAGCTCGCGCTGCAGGAGGCCGCGCTGCTCGGCCTGGTCCAGCGCCTTCGAGATGCGGCTCAGCGGCAGCCCGGTGCGTTCGGAAAACCGCGACGGCTCGAAACCCTCTTTGAGGCGCAGCGCGTTGAGCATGAACTCGAAGGGCAGTTGTGCCGCGGTCAGCAGGTTCTCGTTGGACACCGCCTGGCCCTGCAGCGCGCGTTCCATGTAGGTGGCCGGGTCGCGCCAGCGCACCTGGCGCAGGATGCGGTCGGGGAAAGAAAGCTTGCCGTGCGCGCCGGCGCCGATGCCCAGGTAGTCGCCGAACTGCCAGTAGTTCAGGTTGTGCACGCAGCGGTGGCCGCTGCGCGCAAAAGCCGAGACCTCGTAGCGTTGCAAGCCACCCGCAGTGGTGCGCTCGATGATGCGGTCGAGCATCTGCGCGGCCAGGTCCTCGTCGGGCAGGTCCGGCGGCGGGCGGGTGGCGAAGACTGTGTTCGGCTCCATCGTGAGGTGGTAAACCGACAGGTGCGGCGGCGCGTAGGCCAGCGCGGCGTCGAGGTCGGCATCGAGCTTTTGAAGCGTCTGCCCCGGCAGCGCGTACATCAGGTCGATGTTGAAGGTGTCGAACGCGCTCGCCGCTTCCGCCACCGCGGCACGCGCCTGCGCCGCGTTGTGCACACGCCCGATCGCACCCAGGCTGGTGTCGTCGAAGCTCTGCACACCCACCGACAGGCGTGTCACGCCGGCGGCTCGGTAGGCGCGAAAACGCTCCCGCTCGAAGGTGCCGGGGTTGGCCTCGAGCGTGATCTCCAAGCCGGGTTCGAGTGGCAGGCGCGCGCGCGCCGCCGCGATCAGGCGCTCGATGCCTTCGGGCGAAAACAGGCTCGGTGTGCCGCCGCCGATGAACACGCTGTGCACCCGCCGGCCCCACACCTGCGGCAGCGCGGCTTCGAGGTCGGCGACGAGCGCGTCGAGGTAGCGTGCCTCCGGGAGGTTGCCTGCATGTCCGGCGCCGGGCCGCCCCAAGCCTGTCCTGAGCGCAGCCGAAGGGCCGGACGTTCCCCCTCGGGGGGGCGACGCCGCAGGCGTCTTGGGGGCCAGTTCGTGCGAGTTGAAGTCGCAGTAGGGGCACTTCTTGAGGCACCACGGCAGGTGCACGTACAGCGCCAGCGGCGGCAACGCGGCGAGCCGGATTTCGCCGGGGCGCTGAACGGAGATCGTCTGCTCAGCCAAGGTGCCAGACCTCGCGCAGCAGTTGCAGCATCTGCACAGCGGCGCGGGCGCGGTGGCTGTGCAGGTTCTTGACTTCGGGAGCCAGTTGCGCCGCAGTCGCGCCGAGTTCGCGGAAGTACATCAGCGCGTCGTAGCCGAAGCCGTTGTCGCCGCGCGGCGCCTGGAGCACTTCACCCTCCCAGCGCCCGAAGGCCACCAGCGGCTCGGGGTCGTCGGCCGAACGAAGGGCCACCAGCGTGCTCACAAAACGCCCTCGCCGGTTGGCCTGGCCGGCCAGCCTCTGGATGAGCAGGCGGTTGTTCGCTTCGTCCTGCTCACGCCGCTGCGCCTCGCGCTCGGCACGCGGCGGCACCGCGGGCGCGAAGTGGGCCGAGTGCACTCCCGGCGCGCCGCCGAGTGCTTCGACGCACAGGCCCGAGTCGTCGGCGATCGCGGGCAGGCCACTGGCTTTCGCGGCATGGCGCGCCTTGGCCAAGGCGTTCTCGATGAAGCTGCCATGCGGCTCGTCGGCCTCGGCGATGCCGAACATGCCTTGGGCCACCAGCTCGACCGGGGATGCGGCAGACAGCGCGGCAAACCTCGCGTCAAACAGCGCGTCAAACAGCGCGCGCAACTCGGCGATTTTTTTGGCGTTGTTGGACGCCAGGACGAGCTTCACCGGCTCACGACGCCGCGTTGGTGGGCGAGAGCGCAGGCGACGCCAGCGCGAGGGCCAACGCGGCCTTCTGCGCCCGCACCAACTCGGCGATGCCCTGGGACGCGAGGCCGAGCAGCGCGTCCATCTGCGCACGGGTGAACGCCGCGCCCTCGGCGGTGCCCTGCACTTCGACAAAGCCGCCGCCGCCGCCGGTCATCACCACGTTCATGTCGGTGTCGCAGTCGCGGTCCTCGACGTACTCCAGGTCGAGCAGCGGTGTGCCGTCCACCAAACCCACCGACACCGCCGCGACATGGTCGCGCAGCGGGCTGGCTTCGATGCGGCCCTGCGCAAGCAGCCAGCTCACCGCGTCGTGCGCGGCGACAAAGGCGCCGGTGATCGCCGCGGTGCGGGTGCCGCCGTCGGCCTGCAGCACGTCGCAGTCGATCAGGATGCTGCGCTCGCCGAGCTTGCTCAAATCGAACACGCAGCGCAGCGAGCGGCCGATCAAGCGCTGGATTTCCTGCGTGCGCCCGCTTTGTTTGCCGCGCGCGGCTTCGCGGTCGCCGCGGGTGTGGGTGGCGCGCGGCAGCATGCCGTACTCGGCGGTGACCCAGCCCTCACCGCTGCCACGTTTGTGCGGCGGCACCTTTTCCTCGACCGATGCGGTGCACAGCACCTGGGTGTCGCCAAAGGCGACCAGCACCGAGCCCTCGGCATGGCAGGTGTAGCCGCGGGTGATCTTCACCACCCGCAGGGCATCGGCCGCACGGCCTTGTGTTCGTTGGAAGCTCATCAGCGCATTGTCCACGCACACGCGCGGGTGGGTGCTGCGCCAGGTCAAGCTGGCCCGGGGCCGAGGGACCGAAAGGCAGAGGCTGAGAGGAAGCCGACCGCCGTCAGCCGCGACCGCGGCGCGGCGGCGCCTCAGGGCTTTTTCTGCGACGAGCGTTTGATCGCGTCGTTGATCTCGCGGATCGAGCGTTCGATCTCGGCTTCGTCGAGTTCGTCGGTCGCCACGTCGGTGCCCGCCACGCTGGCCTGGATCGTCGAGGCAAAGACTTCCTCGCCCAGGCTCTGCGTGGAAATGCCGACGGCGTTGTCGCTGTCGTCCTCGGCCGCTTCCCATTCCACCGCGAGCACGGTGACGTTGTCGCACTTCGGGCCGCCGTTGCGCAGCGCCTGCTCCACCAGCTCGGGCACGGCGTGCGAGATCGGATGCCTGGCCACCTCTTCGGCAATCGCCGCGTCGGTGACCGTGCCCCACAGGCCGTCGGAGCAGAGCAGCAGCCGGTCGCCCGCTTGCATGATCAGCGGACCGGAGACGTCGATCACCGGTTTGCCCGGGCTGCCCAGGCAGGTGAAGAGCACGTTGCGGTTGAACTTCTCGCCCATCGGCACGACCTTGGCCAGCGTCTCTTGCAATTCGGTGTACGAATGGTCGCGGGTGCGCGCAACCAGCTTGTCGCCGCGCACCAGGTACAGGCGCGAGTCGCCGCAATGCGCCCAGTAGGCCGCGTTGCCCTGCAACACGCAGGCCACGATGGTGGTGCGCGGGGTGTCGATCAGCGCCTGGTCGGTGGCGTAGCGCAGTAGCTGGTGGTGGCCGGCGACGATCGCTTCGTTGAGGAACTTCAGCGGGTCGTCCAGCGTCGGTTTGGCATCGCGCTGGAACAGCGCCGAGAGCGTCTGCAGCGCCAGTTGTGAAGCCACCTCGCCTTCCGGGTGGCCGCCCATGCCGTCGGCCAGCGCGAACAGGCCCGAGTCCCGCGTGTAGCAATAGCCCATGCGGTCTTCGTTCTTCTCGCGGCCGCCGCGGCGGCTGATCTGGTAGACGCTGAACCTCACGATGAATGGCCTGAGGGGCTCATCAGGCAACCTCCGTGCTACGCACTGCGGTATTCGCCCCTTCGACCAGGCTCAGGACAGGCTCGGGAACGGCCCGGCGGCTCATCAGGCAACCTCCGTGCTACGCACTGCGGTATTCGCCTTGGGAACGGCCCGGCGGCTCATGCCTTGGCGCCGGTCTTGAGATTTTCGAGCTGCAGCTTCAGCCGCTCGCTGAAGCTCAGCTTGGTGTAGCGCCGCTCGGTCTCGCGCGAGAGTTCCTTCTGCAGCGCGAACACGCTTTGCGGGCGCGACAGCGGGTCCAGCGACATGCACCACTCGGTCACTTCGATCAAGTTGTCCGAGTAGACATTGCGCAGGCGCGACAGGCTCAGCGCCAGGCGGTCCTTCTCGATGCGCTGCGGCGCATCGTTGGGCGGGTAGCCCTGCATGCAGGCATAGATGCAGGCGCCGATGGCGTAGATGTCGGTCCAGGGGCCGAGGCTGCCGTCGCGGCGGTACATCTCGGGCGCGGCAAAGCCCGGCGTGTACATCGGGCGGATGAAGTTGCCTTCCTTGCTCAGCACTTCGCGCGCCGCGCCGAAGTCCAGTAGCATCGCCTTGTTCTCGTTGGTGATGAAGATGTTGGCCGGCTTGATGTCCAGGTGCAGCATCTTGTGCTGGTGCACGATGCGCAGGCCGCGCAGGATTTCGTCGAAGAGGGAGCGGATCGTCGACTCGCGGAACACCTTGTCGCGCTTCAAGTCGCGCGCGGTGACGATGAAGTCCTGCAGGGTGTCCCCTTGCAGGTAGTTCATCACCATGTAGACGGTTTCGTTCTCGCGGAAGAAATTCAAGACCGAGACAACGCTCGGGTGCGAGATCTGCGCGAGAGAGCGGCCCTCTTCGAAGAAGCTCTTCAGGCCCAGGCGGTACAGCGGTTGCTTCTCGGGCTTGACGCGCGGCGTGAGCTCGCCGGGCGACCGCTCGGCCAGCGACGAGGGCAGGTATTCCTTGAGCGCCACCAGGTGGCGCTGTTCGTCTTCAGCGAGGTAAACGACGCCGAACCCGCCAGCCGCCAGCTTCTTGACGATCTGGTAGCCACCGACCACGGTGCCCGCGGGCAACGGGGCGGGTTTGGGCCTTGACATAATCGCGGATTGAATTCGTGCAGGAGGGGTTCGAGTGGCAGTCTACAGCATGACCGGCTACGCCAATGCCAGCGCTGGCGCGGCTTCCGGCACGGATCACACACATTCGGCGGGCGCGGCGGTGAGCGTCGAAATGCGCTCGGTGAACGGCCGCTTCCTCGACCTGGCGCTGCGCCTGCCCGACGAGTTGCGTGGCCTCGAACCCGCCTTGCGCGAGGCGGTGGGCGCGGCGTTCCGGCGCGGCAAGATCGAGTTGCGCGTCAGCACCCAGCGTGAGAACGAAAGCGCCTGGCCGCGCCCGGAGCCCGAACAGCTGATGCGCCTGGCGCGCCTGGAGAGCACGGTGCAAGGCTGGCTGCCGAAGGCCGCGGCGCTGTCGGTGAACGAGGTGTTGAACTGGTGCCGCGGTGGCAGCAGCGCGGTGCCACTGGACGACACGGCGCTGGATGCGGCGCGCCGCTGCATCGAAGGCCTGCGCGAGGCGCGCGCACGCGAGGGTGCACGCCTGGTGACGGTGCTGATGGAGCGTGTGGAGCACCTGCGCGGTCTCGCCGAGCAGGCCGCGCCGCTGATCCCCGCGGTGGTGAAGCGCCAGCAGCAGCGCTTCCTCGAACGCTGGCAGGAAGCGCTGGCGGCGGCAGGCGCCGCGCAGTCCATCGGCGAGCAAGCGCTGCAGGAACGTGCGCTCAACGAGGCGGCTGCGTTTGCGATCCGGGTCGACGTGGCCGAAGAACTGGCGCGCCTGAAGTCCCACCTTGACGAAGTGACGCGGCTGCTCGAAGCCGGCGGCGAAGTCGGCAAGCGGCTGGACTTCCTGATCCAGGAGTTGCAACGCGAAGCCAATACCCTGGGCTCGAAGTCCGCCGCGCTGGAGCTGACCAACATCGCCGTGGCGATGAAGGTGGCGGTGGAGCAGATGCGCGAGCAGGTGCAGAACTTGGAGTAGGGTTTCAAGGCATCCGATGCCACCCACAAACGGCCGCAAACCCAGTGTTTATGCGGGTTTCGCGTTTCTGGAGGTTGAGCACCATCCCACTCCATCCCACAATTTGTGTGTACCCAGGCATGTACCAGCAGGCCCTCCGGGTACCGATTCACTGGTACACACGTTGTGAGGTGCAGGATGAGCAAATTGAACGACGTGACGATCCGGGGATGGATCAGATCGGGTGAGCGGTTCGAAGGCCGCTCCGATGGAGAGGGGCTTGTGCTGACGTAGCGCAAGGACACCGGATCACCCTTCTGGAAGTTCCGCTATCGCTCCGCCGGCAAGCCTCGCGTCATGAACCTGGGCAGCTACAGCGACCTGCCGCTGCCTGCCGCCCTGCAGGCCGACAAGGAACTGCGAGCGAAGGTCAGCCTCGGCCACCATGTGGCTGGCGAGAAGCAGGAGCGAAAGACCGTGGCCCTCGCGAAGATCGAGGCAGCGCGAGCCGTCATGACGGTGGCAAAGCTGGCCGACGAGTACTTCGAGCGCATGGTCCTCGGCAAATGGAAGCACCCAAACATCGATGCGTTGCCGCATCGAGAGGGACATCAAGCCCAACATCGGCAAGCTGGCGCTCAAAGACGTCGAGCCGCGTCACATCGACGCCATGCTGCAAACCGTCGTCAAGCGCGGCGCGCCGACCATGGCCAACGACGTGCTGCGCTGGGTGGGCCGGATGTTTGACTACGCCATCAAGCGCCACATGGTGCGCTTCAACCCGGCGGCAGCGTTCGACCTCTCGGACGCCGGCGGCAAGGAGGTTGCTCGCGACCGGGCACTGTCCCGTGACGAGTTGAAGACGCTCTTCGAGGCCATGCGAACGGCGCGCGGCTTCAGTATCGAGAACGTCTCACCGTGAAGCTGCTCCTGCTACTGGCCGTGCGCAAAGGTGAGTTGATCGCCGCGCGCTGGGACGAGTTCGAGCTGGATGCCGACGTGCCCGTCTGGCACCTGCCTGGCCAGCGAACCAAGACCGGCCAGCCCATCGATATCCCATTGCCGACCATGAGCGTGGACTGGCTGCGCGAGCTGCACTGGCTGGCGCTCGACTCGGACTGGGTGCTGCCGGCGCGCAAGATGCAAAGCCGCATGCTGCCGTACATCTGCGAATCGACCATCGGTGTCGCGATGGGCAAGGTCAAGCATGGCCTGCCGCACTTCACGACACATGACTTCCGGCGCACAGCGCGCACGCACCTGGCCGCGCTGGGTGTGGACCCGCATATGGCAGAACGCTGCCTGAACCACAAGCTCAAAGGCGTGGAAGGCATCTACAACCGCCACGACTACTTCGACGAGCGCAAGGTGGCGCTGGAGGGCTGGGGGCAGCTACTGGTTCAGCTCGAACAGGGTGAAAGCAGTAAGGTGATCCCCATCGCGGAATCGCGACGGGTGGCTTGAACCTACGCGGACCGCATGCGCAACTGCCCAAGGAATCTGCAATGACCAACAAGACCGCTAAGCTGTTTGTGAATGGTGGGAGCCAGGCGGTGCGTCTGCCGGCCGAGTTCAGGTTCGATGGTTTGGACGAGGTCTACATCCGGCGCGACACCGTCACCGGCGATGTGATCCTATCGGCCAAGCCGATCAGCACGGCCTGGAGCGAATACTTTGCACTCCGTGACCGAACCGAGGTGCCGGCCGACTTCATGAACGACCGCCCTCTCAATGAAACGCTGAAGCCGCATGAATCCTTCGACCACCGGTGATGCGGCTGCGTGTGCTCGACATCGGCGCGAGCGGATTTCCCCGGATCGTGCTGAGCGGCGTGTCACCGTACGACCGAGCGAACCCCAGCGTGCAGTGCGTCACGACCTAAACACCTTCGCAGGACGCTGGTGATGTCCTCTAGGGATACACGTTTGTCAAGCGAAGTGTAAACTGTCAAGTCAGATGTCAACTGGGGATACATATGGGAAAAAGGATGAAGAACGCGCCGGTTTACTTCACCCTTGCCCAGGTGCGGCACAACCCGGTTCTCCAGTTGGGCAACTATGTACCTGACATCCAGGAGCGGATGCGCAAGGCCGGCTATCCGGACCACCAACCCGGGAAGACGCTCATCATCAACCTCACGCCGGGCAAGTCCGACGGAGAGCCGGATGTTCAACGGCCG
>JANNGZ010000439.1:0-7198 GCA_031404155.1 Burkholderiales bacterium | reverse complement strand
TGAGTCTTCTCGTGCCCGAGCTGTCTTCAGTGCGTTGGGCTGGTGCGCTCTTTGCTCCAGCGCTCCAGATCAGACCATCGCCAGCCGACTGCGCGCAAACCGATTCGCACCTGCGCCGGAAAGCGTTTGTCAGCAATCATGCGGTAGATCGTCGCACGACACAGCCCGGTCATGCTCACGACTGCGGCCATGCGCACAAAGCGAGGCCCAAGATCAATGAGCGTCGAGTGCTCAGCACTAGGTTCAGCCATGACGCTGCTCCTGATCGACATGCAGTCACTCTAGAGTGCGCGCGGGGCACCGTCGCCGCTGGAATCGCCCGATTTTCTAGCGTGCACCCGCGCACTGAGGTTATGGGCTGCGGCGCCGGCACAACACTCGAGGACCGAACCCAATGCCTCTCGAGAGTGGCACGAGAGTGGCACGAAGAACAAAGCCCGCGCAGGGCGGGCTTTGAAGGTGCGTTCAAGTTGTTGTTGTTCTTGAGCTTTTTGGCTCCCCGACCTGGGCTCGAACCAGGGACCTACGGATTAACAGTCCTGCGCTCTACCAACTGAGCTATCGAGGAACAGCTCTGAATTATATCTGTGCTTGCGGCGTGCTCGGTACTGCCGTTCAGAACTCCGCTTGCAGCGAGGCGCGCAGAGTCCGCGGCGCCAGCGGGTACAGGTAGGCATGGCCGAACTGGTAGGGCGCTTCTTTCCAAGCTCGGTTGTCGGCGGCGTTGTCGAGGCCGACGCGCCAGGTGAGCGTGGCGGCTTCGGTGCGTTGCAGCCAGCGGGCCGAGAGGTCGACGCGGGTCCAGGCGCCGATGCGCTGCGTCGCACCGGGAACAACGACGCGGTCGCCCTCATGCACCACGGCTAGGCCCGCACTCAGGCCAGCCGGCGCTGCGAACGCATGGCTGGCTGACAGCCTTAGGCTGGTCGCGGGCACGTTCGACGGGCGCGTGCCGTTGAGTTCGGGCCTTGACGAACCCTGCCGGCGCGCGTGCAGCGCGGTGCCGCCGGCGCGCAGCGTCCACGCGCCTAGGCGCCTGCCCCACTGAGCCTCGACGCCGCGGTGGCGTGCGCTGCCGTCGATGCGGCGGGTGCAGCTTGCGTCCACGTCGCACGTACCGATGTCTTCGGCCACGGGGCGGTCGATGTCGAACACGACGACGGACGCGTCTGCATCGGTGGACTCATGTTTCCAACCGAGTTCGACCTGGCGGCTCTTCAGTGCGGGCAAGGCAACGCCTGCGTTGGTGTAGCGGGCGCGGTTGGGTGCCACGTCGGACTCCAGGCCCTGGCCCCAGCTGGCGTAGAGCATCGACTGCGGCGTGAGCTGGTGGCTCAGCGCGAAGAAGGGCAGCGTGGCCGATTGGGTGTACGCGGTCGCGCGCGAACCGTCGGTGCGCACGCTGTCGCGCTGCAGCCGCGTGTGGCGCACGCCGGCCCACAGGCGCCATTGCTCGCCGAGCTTCATTGCATCGCGCAGGTACCACTCGGTACTGCGTTCGTCGCGGTGGGTGTTCTCGTCGGTGAGGTCGCCCGCGGCCAGAGTCAATAAGGTGCCGTCGATGTGTCCCTGGCCCGCGAAGTTGAAAGCCTGGCGCTGAAAGCGGCTCCTGAAGCGCGACAACAGCACGCCGGTGGTCAACTGGTGCGCGATGCCCACGGTAGCGAACCGGCCCACCAGGCTGAGGTCGAGCGCGTCGGTGTTGCGGCGTTCGTTGTCGCTGCGAAAGTCGTAAAGGTCGAAGCTGCCATCGGGGCAGTAACGGTCGGCGTAGTAGAGGTCGTTGACCGCGTCGTAGCAACCGAAGGGGAACGCCACGCGGTCGTCGCTGCGCAGGCGTTGCAGGCCCAAGTGCGCCTGGGCGCGCCAGTCTTGACCGAGCCCCTGTGTCCAGCGCAGTGACGCGGTCTGGCCTTGCAGCACCACCGGTTGCGACCAGGGCTGGTTGTTGAGGTTCACCCGCGGGTTGACGGCCTTGGCATCGGGAACCCCGTCGCCGAGCAGGCTGAAGCCGGGCTGGCTCGGCTGCGACTGGCGGCTCCACTCGAACGCGGCTTCGAGCAGCGAACTCGAGCTCAAACGCCAGTCGGCCGCGAGCGCCGCGAGATGGCGTTCGCCCTTGGCGTTGCGCAGCTGCGGGCTGATGCGCTCGCTGGCCGCGTTCAGGCGCAGGCCGAAGGCTTCGCTGGCGCCGAAGCGCTGCGACAGGTCCACCGCAGCGGCGCCGCCGCCGCCCTCGCGGGCCTCCAGTCGAACGCTGCGCAGCGTTCGTTCGGGGCGCTTCACCACCAGGTTCACCAGGCCACCTGGCGCACTGGTGCCGGCCTGGATACCGCTGGTGCCTTTCAGCACCTCGATGCGCTCCTTGTTGTCGAGCGCAAGTGCGGTTTCGGCGCTGATCGGCAGGCCGTCGCGCCGGTAGTTGAACCGGTTGTCCAGCGTGTAGCCGCGCACCGACAGGATGCTCCAGTAGCCCTCGGCGTTGTAGGCGTCATTCACGCCGGGGTCGGTGCGGGTCAGGTCCGAGAGCTGGCGCGAGCCGGCATCCAGCAGTTGCGCTGCGTTGACGCTGCCGGCCGAGAACGGCGCGCTCGACAAGGGTGTGTCGTCGAAGCCGGTGACAGCGAGAGAGGGCGTGATGCCACGCCCAGTGATCGTGACAGTCTGGGTCTGGGCCCACGCCGAGCTGGCGCAGAGCGCAGCGAGCGCGGCCAAGCCCAGTGCGTGGCGCCGCGGGCGGCGAAGTGTGGAGTTCAGTACGGATGCCATCGTGGTCCTGTCGGTCGATGGCAGGTCGGCGGTCCGAAGGACGGCGCTGCGAATGCGGCGCGTATCAGCCAGCTTCCCTGCGCGAGGATTACCTCAGTCAGGTTCAAAGGGACTTTCTCAGTCGAGCCTGCGTGAGCAGGGCCAACACCCCTAGCGAATGCATCGCGACCTGTGGCCGCGATGCCGGTGAATTATCGCGCCATCGGGCGGGCCGATACATGGCGCGGAAACAAAACAGCCCGCACACGGCGGGCTGTGGCTTCAGCGACGCGGGCGCGGTCAGTCGAACACCGGTGACTCGACGCCAAGCACCTTGTGCAGCTTCGGGCTCGTGGTGGTGTACTGAAGATGGATCCGCTTGTCGGGGAAGATCAGCGGCGCCGCGCCGAAGGCCGCAAGCGCCGCCTCGTGGAAGCCAGAGAGGATCAGCTTCTTCTTACCCGGATAGGTGTTGATGTCGCCCACCGCGAAGATGCCCGGCACGTTGGTGGCGAACTTCTCGGTGTCGACCACGATCTGCTTGCGCTCGATGCCCAAACCCCAATCCGCGATCGGCCCGAGCTTCGGGCTCAGGCCGAAGAACACCAGCAGCATGTCCGCCGGCACCACGCGCGTGACGCCGTCGCCGCCGGTGACCTTGAGCGCGCTCAAGCTTCCCTCACGCTCCTCGAAGCCGGTGACCTGGCCGACGATGAACTGCATCTCGTAGGCCTCGCACAGCTCCTTCATCTTGCCCACGCTCGCGGGTGCGGCGCGGAAGCCGTCGCGGCGGTGGAGCAGGATCACGCTCGCGGCCTTGTTCGGCCCGTCCTGCGCAAAGTTCAGCGCCCAGTCCAGCGCAGAGTCGCCGCCGCCGACGATCACCAGGTTCTTGTTTCCGAACTGCGACGGGTTGCGCACGCGGTAGAAGAGTTGCGTGTCGGTGAACTTGTCCAGGCCGTCGAGCTTGAGCAGCCGCGGCTGGAACGAGCCGACGCCGCCAGCGATGAAGATTGTCTTGGCCAGCAAGCGCGCGCCCTTGCTCGTCTCGACGAAGAAGCGGCCGTCGTCCTGCTTGCGCACCAGGGTCACCTCCTGCCCGAGGTGGAAGGTGGCGCCGAAGGGCTCGATCTGCTTGAGCAGGTTGTCGGTGAGCTCCTTGCCGGTGCACACCGGCACGGCCGGGATGTCGTAGATCGGCTTGTCGGGGTAGAGCTCGATGCACTGCCCGCCGGGGTAGGCGAGCGAGTCGATGATGTGCGCCTTGATCTCGAGCAGCCCGAGCTCGAACACCTGGAACAGGCCGACCGGGCCGGCACCGACGATCACCGCGTCGGTTTCTATCGGGCCGTCGTGCAGGGCGGCGGTGTTCATGATCGCGGGTTCGAGTTGCGGTTCCATGGTGTTGCGGCGGTTCGGCTGGGTGCGGTGTCGCGGTTTCGAGCCAGCGCCAAGCTCCGCTCGGCGGGCGACGCCGCAGGCGTCTTGGGGCGGGGGGTTCTAGCGGATCAGCTCGGAGAGCTTGCCCGTCTTGTCCTTCCACTCGTCGGCGTCGGCCGGATGCGGTTTGCGCTTGGTGATGCTCGGCCAGTTCTTGGCCAGGTCGGCGTTCAGCTTGATGAATTGCAGCTGGTCGCCTGGCACGTCTTCCTCCGGCACGATTGCGTTCACCGGGCACTCGGGGATACACACCGCGCAGTCGATGCATTCATCGGGGTCGATGGTCAGCATGTTCGGCCCTTCGCGAAAGCAGTCCACCGGGCAGACGTCGACGCAGTCGGTGTACTTGCAGCGGATGCACGATTCGAGAACGACGTGGGTCATGGATTCACTCGTGGAATAGGTCGGGCCGGGGGCTCACGCGCCGGGGCGCGAGGCGCCGCTTCGGAGCCGAGCCCGGGCGGCGCCGCGCGCACGTAAGCGCGCGGTTCGCTGGTTCAATCGGTGATTCTAAGCGGCGGGTTTTTCCACGAAGCCCGGATGCCGCACACGCGGTACGGTCTCCAGTCCTGTCTCTGGTGAATTGTCGGCAACTGACCCCGCCCGCGGCGACGCCACTGCTGCGATCGCCTGGGCACCGGCGCCCACCGTCACCACCGTCGGGCGACCCGCGTGCAGCACGCTGGCGCTGTGCAGCGAAGCCACGCGGTGGTCGCTCGCGATCTGGTCAGGCCAGCCGGCGCGCGAAACCACGAGCGCCGGCGTGTCGGCCAGCCAGCCCGCGGCGAGCAGGCGGCGCGAGAGGGCGCCGAGCTGGCGGCCGGCCATGTAGAACACCTCGGTGTCGGCGCTGCGGCGGGCGCGCAGCTCACCCTGTTGGGTCATCGCGGTGCTCAAGGCCACACTGCGCCCGTTGCCCCGGCGGGTCAGCGGGCGTTGCGTGGCGGCGGCAGCGGCAATCGCCGCGGTCACACCCGGCACCACTTCGCATTCGATGCCGGCCGCGGCAAGCGCGAGCAGCTCTTCTTCGAGGCGGCCGAAGACACTCGGGTCGCCGCCCTTGAGCCGCACCACGTTCGCGCCGCTGCGCGCATGCTGGACCAGCAGAGCGTTGATGCGGGTCTGGCCGGTGGAGTCGCAGAATCCGCGTTTGCCGACATCCAGCCATTTGGCCTTCGGCGCGAGTTCGCGCAACGCCGGGTCGGTGAGTGCGTCGAAGAGCACCACGTCGGCCTGCGCGAGCCGCCTTGCGCCGCGTACCGTGATCAGGTCGGCGGCGCCGGGCCCGGCGCCGATGAAAGTGACTTGGCTCATCTCAAAGCGCCGCCTTGATCAGCAGCGCGCCGCTGGTGCGGTTGCTGGTGGCGTCGACCAGGATCATGGCACCGCCGACGCGGTTGGCGGCATAGGTCTCAAGCGGCAGCGCCTGCTGAAACTCAAGCGTGACTTCGCCGATCTCGTTCACCGCCAATTCACTGGCTTCGATCGCGTCCAGCGTGTGGATGTCCAGCCGGTGTTCGATGCGGGTGATGCGTGCATGCACCCAGCGGTTGCCATGGCGTACCCAGTACTTGCGGCCGACCACCGCGGGCTCGGTGTCCAGCCAGGCCAGCGTGGCGCGGGCGCGTTGAGTGCCCTCCAGGCTTGCCGGAGCGGCAATCCAGTCTCCGCGCGAGACGTCGAGTTGCCGGTCGAGCACCAGGCCCGCAGACTGGCCGGCCAGAACGCTGTCGACAACACTGCCGGCACGGCGCAACTCGGTCACCACAGCGCTCTGGCCACCCGGGAACAGCGTCACGGCGTCGCCCACGCTCACACGGCCTTGTGCGATGCGGCCCCAGAGCACACGCGGCTGCTCGCCGATGCCGTCGCCATGCGGGCCGGGCGCGCGTGCCACGTACTGCACCGGCAGGCGCAGCGGGCCGTCGTCCCTCTCCTGCGTGGTCGGCAGCGACTCGAGCACCTGCAACAGCGACGGCCCGCTGTACCACGGTGCCCAGCCGTTCAATGGCCCGGGCGCGGCGCGCGGCGTTTGCGTGACGTTGTCGCCGCGCAGCGCGGACACCGGCACCACCGCAGCCACCGCGATTCCGGCTTGCGACGCAAAGGCGAGCAGCGCGCTTCGTGCGGCGGCAAACGCCGCGGCGGGGTCGGCCACCGCGTCGAGCTTGTTCACCGCAAACACGATGCTTGGCACCCGCAGCAGTTGGGCCAGCAGCGCATGGCGGCGGGTTTGCGGCAGCAGTTGCAGCGGCTGTGCGCGCCAGTCGATCTTGGTGATGTCCACCAGCACCACTGCGGCGTCGCTGCCCGCCGCGGCGGTCACCATGTTGCGGGTGTACTGCTCGTGGCCGGGCGCGTCGGCAATGATGAACTTGCGCGAGCGGGTCGCAAAGTAGCGGTAGGCCACGTCGATCGTGATGCCCTGCTCACGCTCGGCCTCCAGCCCGTCGGTGAGCAAAGAGAGGTCGAACGCCGGCCCGCCTTCGGCGAGCGTGGTGCCGATGGCGCGTTTTTCCAGCGTGTCCAACTGGTCGGCCAGAATCGCGCGGCTGTCGTAAAGCAGGCGGCCGATCAAGGTGCTCTTGCCGTCGTCGACGCTGCCGGCGGTGAGGAAGCGCAAGGCGCGGTGGTCGGCGGATTGCGGGGAGTCGCGGAGGTGGTCGGCTTTGCTCCCTCGTCCTTTTACGGGGAGGGTTGGGGTTGGGGTGGGGGTGGGGGTGGGCGTGGGGCGGCGATGAGCGTCGTGATCACCCCCTTCCCGACCTTCCCCCGTAAAGGGGGAAGGAGCGATCAGGCGCTGCGCGCTGAAGCCGGTTTGCATCAGAAATACCCTTCCTTCTTGCGCCGCTCCATCGAAGCTTCGCTGGTGCGGTCGTCCATTCGTGTGGCGCCGCGCTCGCTCACCGTCACGGTCAGCGTCTCCGCCACGATCTCCGCAGCGTTGGCGGCCGGGCTTTCCACCGGGCAGGTGCAGGTCATGTCGCCCACGGTGCGAAAGCGCACCTGC
>JANNGZ010000438.1:0-26662 GCA_031404155.1 Burkholderiales bacterium | reverse complement strand
GCCGCCGCTGGACTCCGAACGCAGGCCGGGAATCGAGCGCAGCACTTCGGCGGCGCTGACCGCGTTGGAATTCGTGATCGCCTCGCCGCCGAGGGTGCTGATCGACACGCTGGTCGACATCTTGGAACGCCCCGCCACCGTACCGGTGACGATCACGGTGTTCAGGTTCACCGGATCCTTGCTGTCAGCCGCGGCGGCGGCAGGTGCCGCCGGCGCGTTCGCCGCGGCGGGTGCGGTGGTCGTGGCCTGGGCCACCAACACGGTTTCGGCACCGGCCTTGTCCTGCGCCTTCGGCGCGACCGCGGCGGGCGCGGCCTGTTGTGCCCAGGCGAGCGGGGCCACCACCAAGGCGGCGGCGAGCGCGACAAGGCGCGGAGTCGGTTTGCGGGTCATGGTTGTCTCCAGGTTTCGAGATTTGTCGAACCCAGCCCATAAGGCGCGGCTCGCAAACAAAAAAGGGCGCCGCCCACGCGGCTGGCATGAAATGTAGCCAGGGGCCGTCATTTATGCAATCGATTGCACCGCGAATCGGCCTAACGTTTTCACCATGCTCACAGGCGCGCCTCTCAGCGTAAAGAGGCAGGCCTGGCCACGGTGCGCGCGTCGGGCGCAAGGGATCCGTGCAATCGTTTGCCGGTGCGTCGCCCGCGACCGGCGGGCAGGCTCAGCGCAAGGAGCTCTGGCGCACCATCAACTCCACCGGCATGGTGCGCGGCGGCACCGTCTCGCCGTCGATCATGCGCAGCAGCGCATCGACGATTTCAATGCCCGCCGCGGCAATCGGCTGGCGCACGCTGGTCAGCGGCGGGTCGCTGTGGCTGGCCCATTCGATGTCGTCGTAACCCACCACGGCCACCTTGTCGGGCACGCGCAGGTTGTAGGCACGCAGCGCTTGCAGCGAGGCCAGCGCGAGCACGTCGCTGCACGCAAAAACGGCGTCGAACACGATGCCCTGCTCGCACAAGCGGGCCACGCCCTCGCGGGCGCGGCTGGGTTCGAACGGCACGTCCACCAGCAGCCGCGGGTCGGGCACGAGTCGGTGCGCGGCCAGTTCGTTCAGGTAGCCCCGATGGCGCTGCTGGACCTCGGGCAGCTTGGGGTCGCCCACAAACGCGATGCGCTTGCGCCCCTGCTCGATCAGGTGCCTGGTGGCGAGTGCACCACCGACGAGGTTGTCGCCACCGACGCTGCAATACAGCTGGCGCGGCATCTGCGCACCCCAGACCACGATCGGCATGCGCCGCGCGGCCAGGGTGTTGAGCTGGTCGTGGTGGTACCACTGGCCGATCAGCACGATGCCGATGGCCTGGCCGGAATCGTAGAGCTGCGCCGCTGAATCCAGGTTGTCGGCGTTCACGCGCGACAGCAGCATGTCGTAGCCGCGCTCGGTCAGCGCGTCGGCCAGGCTGCCCATCATGGCCAGGAAAAACGGGTCGGAGACATGCTGGCGCGAGCGCGAGTCGTAGGGGATCACGACCGCCACGGTGTGGTTGCTCTTGGTGCGCAGGTTTTTCGCGCCGATGTTGATCGTGTAGTTGAGCGAGCGCGCCAACTCGGCAATGCGCTGGCGGGTCGCTTCGTTGATCAAGGGGCTGCCATTGAGCGCACGCGACACGGTGGCGGTGGAGACACCCGCAAGGCGCGCGATGTCGGCCATTTGCACCCGGGCGTCCGGCGTGCTCATTGGCGCCGAGACGCCGGCCGCCTTCTTCGCCGCCGGGCCCGCCATCACCCGGCCAGCAAACCGGCAATGGTGTCCACCACCAGTGCGGGCTGCTCATGCACGATCCAGTGGCTCGCATCGGCCACGCGCCGAAGCGACATCTCCGGCACGAAGGCTTCGAGCCCGTCGAGCAACGCCACCGGCAGCGCAATATCGCGCTCGCCCCACAGCACCGTTGTCGGCAGCTTCACGGTCACGAACTCAGGCGGGAACCGCAGCGTGTGGATCGGGTCATCGGCCCCGCGCGGCGGGCGCAGCGGCGACGCGCGGTAGAAGTTGCAGCCGCCGGTCAGCCCTTGGCGCCAGACTTCGCGGTACTGCTCGCGCACCGGCTCGGTCAGCCAAGCGGCCCGACCCTCGCTCTGGAAGAAGGGCCAAAGGCGAGCGAAGTCGTTGGCGGCCAGCAGTGCCTCGGCGTCCGGCCGGCAAAGAAAGTTCATGTAGGCACTCGCGGCCTGCTGCGCCGGGTTGTCGCGCAGCTCCCGCAGGAAGGTGGCCGGGTGCGGTGAATTGACGATCAGCAGTTGTTTGATCAGGTCCGGCCGCTGCACCGCCAGGTTCCAAGCCACCGCGCCGCCCCAATCGTGCGCCACGAGCAGGTCCAGCGGCGCGCCGGTTCGGTCCCGCTGCGCGATCAAAGCCACCACATCGGCCACCAGATGTTTGGCGCGGTAGGCCTCCACCTCGGTGGGTGCGGACGAGCCGGCAAAGCCGCGCAGGTTCGGCGCCACACATTGCGCACGGCCGGCGAGTGCGGCCATCACCTCGTCCCAGACGAATGCGGCCTCCGGGAAACCGTGCAGCAGCATCACACGCGGTAGCGTAGCCGCGGCCCGGTTGCGCCGGCAAGCCAGGCGAATCCCGTGCGGCAGGTCCGCGTCGAACAGTTCGATGTTGTTCATCGGCGGATTATCTGCAAGGCCGGCAAAGCCCTCACGCCGTGGGCGGATGCACCCAGGCGTGCAGCGTCAGCGCGGCGTCGTCGACGCCGCTGCGCTTGAGTGCCGAAAACAGGGTCACGCTCACATCGGCGGTGTCGGTCGCGACGTCGGCCAGCACCTCCTGCGCGCCGCGCAAGGCTGCGTCGGCGTCCTTGCGCGAGAGCTTGTCGGCCTTGGTCAGCAGCGTGAGCAGCTTCACCTCGCCCATGCCGACCCGCGGGGCCACGAACGACAGCAGCTGCTTGTCGAGGTCGGTGAACCCGAGGCGCGAATCGACCATCAGCACCACCCCCGAGAGGCTGCGCCGCACGTCCAGGTACTGTGCCATCACCTCTTGCCAGCGCAACTTGGCCGCGCGTTCCACCGCGGCGTAGCCGTAGCCCGGCAGATCGGCAAACAGCGCATCAGGCGTGTCCTTCGGGCCGAGCGAAAAGAGGTTGATGTGCTGGGTGCGTCCTGGCGTTTTCGAGGCGAACGCAAGCCGCTTCTGCTGCGCCAGCGTATTGATCGCGGTCGACTTGCCGGCGTTGCTGCGGCCGACAAACGCAATTTCGGGCAGCTCGTTCAGCGGCAACTGGTCCAGCCGCGCCGCGGTGGTCAGGAAACGCGCGGTGTGGGTCCAGGCCAGCGCGGTACGCGCGGTGGTCACCGGGCTGACCGGGGCGGCTTCGGGCGGCGCTTGCGCGGTAGAGCGTTCGGTCGCGGGTTCGGTCGTTGTCATCGGGCATTGTAAAATGCACGGCTTTGAACCTGAGCACACCCACGACATGAAGTCGATCCTTGCGCTGACCCTCGCCGCCGCCCTGGCATCGCCCGTGTGGGCCGCCGACCCCAAGGCGGACGCCAAACCGGTGCCAAAGCCTGACTTGGCGAAAGGCCAGGTGATTTCGACCCAGGTCTGCGCCGCCTGCCACACCGCCGACGGCACCCGGGGCAGCCCGGCCAACCCGATCATCGCGGGCCAGCACCCGGAGTACCTCGCCCGGCAGCTCGCCGAGTTCAAGAGCGGCAAGCGCAACAACCCGGTGATGAAGGGTTTTGCCAGCGCCTTGTCCGATGACGACATCCGCAACGTCTCCGCGTTCTACGGCAGCAAGAACGCCAAGCCCGGTTTCGCCAAGAACAAGGAACTGGTGGCGCTGGGCGAGAAGATCTACCGCGGCGGCATTGCCGACAAAGCGGTGCCTGCCTGCGCCGGCTGCCACAGCCCCAGCGGCGCCGGCATCCCGGCGCAATTCCCGCGTGTAGGTGGCCAGCATGCCGACTACACCGAGGCGCAGTTGAACGCCTTTCGCGCCGGCGCGCGGGTCAACAACCCGATCATGGTGGCGATCGCCGCCAAGATGAGCGACCGCGAGATCAAGGCCGTGTCCGACTACGTCGCCGGCCTGCGCTGACGCGCGGCGCTGCTGCGTCGCAGGATCCAGGCCGGTGGCCGGCGCGGGCAAGCGCCCCGTCGCCGCTCCCGCAGCCCCGGCGGCTCAGCCCGCCGCTTGCGGATTGCGAATCCGGATGTGCAGCTCACGCAACTGCTTTTCGTCGACCGGCCCCGGCGCGCCGGTGAGCAGGCATTGCGCTCGCTGGGTTTTCGGGAACGCGATCACGTCGCGGATGCTTTCGGCCTTGGCCATCATCGTGACGATGCGGTCCAGGCCGAAGGCCAGGCCGCCGTGCGGCGGCGCGCCGTATTGCAGCGCGTCGAGCAGGAAGCCGAACTTCTGCTGCGCCTCCTCGTCGCCGATCTTCAACGCGCGGAAGACCTTGCTCTGCACCTCGGCGCGGTGAATCCGCACCGAGCCGCCGCCGAGCTCCCAGCCGTTGAGCACCATGTCGTAGGCCTTGGCGATGCATTCGCCGGGCGCCGTGTCCATCAGGTCTTCATGGCCGTCCTTCGGCGCGGTGAAGGGGTGGTGCACCGCCACCCAGCGGTCGGCGGCGTCGTCGTGCTCGAACATCGGGAAGTCGACCACCCACAGCGGCGCCCACTTGTCCTCGAACAGGCCCTTGGCGCGGCCGAAGTCGCTGTGGCCGACCTTGACCCGCAGCGCGCCGAGGGCGTCGTTGACCACCTTGGCCTTGTCGGCGCCGAAGAAGATCAGGTCGCCGTTGCGGGCGCCAGTGCGCGCAATGATCTCGGCGATGGCGGCGTCGTGCAGGTTCTTCACGATCGGGCTTTGCAGGCCCTCGCGGCCCTTGGCCGCGTCGTTGACCTTGATCCAGGCCAGGCCCTTGGCGCCGTAGATCTTGACGAACTCGGTATAGCCGTCGATCTCGCCGCGGGTCATCTCGCCGCCGCCGGGCACCCGCAGCGCGGCGACACGCCCGCCCGGCGTGGTTGCCGGCGTGGAGAAAACCTTGAAGTCCACGCTCTTCATCACATCGGTGAGCTCGGTGAATTCGAGCTTGACGCGCAGGTCGGGCTTGTCGGAGCCGTAGCGGTGCATGGCCTCGGCGTAGGTCATCTGCACGTACACCGGCAGCTCCACGCCGAGCGCCTTGCGGAACACGGTGCGGATCATGCCTTCCGTGATGGCGCGGATTTCCTCTTCGCCCAGGAACGAGGTTTCGATGTCGATCTGGGTGAACTCGGGCTGGCGGTCGGCGCGCAGGTCCTCGTCGCGGAAGCACTTGGTGATCTGATAGTAGCGGTCGAAGCCGGCCACCATCAGCAACTGCTTGAACAGCTGCGGGCTCTGCGGCAACGCGAAGAACATGCCGTCGTGCACACGGCTGGGCACGAGATAGTCGCGCGCGCCCTCGGGCGTGCTCTTGGTCAGCATCGGTGTCTCGATGTCGATGAAGCCCTGTTCGTCGAGGAACTTGCGCACCTCCATCGCCACGCGGTAGCGCAGGATCAGGTTGTTCTGCATGTACGGGCGGCGCAGGTCGAGCACCCGGTGGGTGAGGCGTGTGGTCTCGCTCAGATTTTCGTCGTCCAGCGGGAACGGTGGGGTGACGCTGGGGTTCAGCACCTCGAGCTCGTGCGCCAGCACCTCGACCTTGCCGCTGACCAGGTTGTTGTTCTCGGTGCCGGCCGGCCGGGCGCGCACCAGGCCGACGACTTGCAGGCAGAACTCGTTGCGCACACCCTCGGCGGTGGCGAACATGTCGGCGCGGTCGGGGTCGCAGACGATCTGCACCAGGCCTTCGCGGTCGCGCAGGTCGATGAAGATGACGCCGCCGTGGTCGCGGCGGCGGTGCGCCCAGCCCATCAGCGTGACGGTTTGGCCGAGCAGCTTTTCACTGACGGCGCCGGCGTAGGAAGTTCTCATGGTTCTTGTGCTCCGCATTCGGATTCGGGTTCGGGTTCGCCACGACGGGTCAACACGGTGGGCGGCGTTCAACCTGATGGCGGCGGTGCAGGCCGTTCATGCGGTCCGCGAGGCTGAGCGAGTGCCTGCGCGCTCAGCCGATGGGATTTCGGGCCAGCGCCGGCGGTGGCGCCGGCGGCGGCGGCGGCGCCACCACGCCCATCGAGATGATGTACTTGAGCGCTTCGTCCACGCTCATCGCCAGCGCGATCACGTCGGCTCGGGGCACCATCAGGAAGAAGCCCGAGGTCGGGTTGGGTGTGGTCGGCACATACAGGCTCACATAGTCGCCGCGCAGGTGCAGCGCCGCCTCGCCGCCGGGTTTGCCGGTGACAAAGGCCAGCGTCCACGAGCCTTCACGCGGGTACTGCACCAGCACCGCTTCGCGAAAGGCATTGCCGCTGCTGGAGAACAGCGTCTCCGACACCTGCTTGACCGAGCTGTAGATCGATTTGACGATCGGAATCCGGTTGAGCAGCCGGCCGCCCTGCTGCAGCCACCACTGGCCGACCATGTTGGCGGCAAACACGCCGGTCACCAGCAGCGCGATCACCACTACCAGCAAACCGAGGCCCGGTACACCGCGCAGCGTTTCCAGCGGCTGGCGCGCGACCTCGGGCAGCAAGGCCTGGCCCGAGCTGAGGAACCAGCCGAACACGCCATCGACGACACCCAGCACACCATGCAGCAGCCAGACCGTCACGGCCAGCGGCAACCACACGAGCAGTCCGGCAAGAAGGTATTTCTTCAATGCAGGCTTTCGGGCTCAGGAACGCGACGCGTCGCCGGACGGCGCGGTCGCCGCGGCCGGGGACGGTGCCGCGGCCGGCGCAGCGGCGCCTTTGTCGGCTGCTTTGCCGACACTCTTTTCGGCGCTTTTCCCATCGCCTTTTTTGGCGCTCGTATCGACGCCCGCGTCGCCACCAGCGCCAGCTTCGGGCTGGGCCGGCGGGACGGGTGACGCCGCCGCTGCGGCCTCGGCGCCGCCCTCGCCCGCTGCGGGGGTGGGTTTGGCGGCAGCGCCGTTGTGCTTGAAGTCGGTGGCGTACCAGCCCGAGCCCTTGAGCTGGAAGCCGGCCGCGGTGACCTGTTTGCGGAAGGCCTCGGCGCCGCAGGCCGGGCAGCCGCTCAATGGCGCGTCGGAAAGTCTCTGCAGCACGTCCTTCGAGTGACCGCACTCGGCACAACGATAGGCGTAGATCGGCATGGCTGAACCCTGGATACGGAACCGGAAATTATAAGTTGGGGCTCCTCGCGCCCCATCAAGGCGCTGCGGCGCTCAAGACGCCTTCGCACCCTGTGCCAGGCATTGTTCGATCGTCTGGCCGCGGTTGGCGAGCAATTGGGGCGCCAGCGAGCCGAGCAGCATGCCGATCAGCGACGCGAAGAAGCCCACCAGGTTGGGTGGCACCAACGCGTCGGCCGCCACGGCGCCCGCGCCGAGCCAGCAGCCGATGCCGAGCACGATCGACAGTAACGCGCCTTGCGTGGTGGCGCGCTTCCAATAGGCGCCGGCGACCAGCGGCACGAAGGCGCCGGCCAGGGTCACGTTGTAGGCGTTCTGCACCATCTCGTACATCGTGCTCTTGCTGTTGAGCGCGAACAGCAGCGCGCCGGCGGTGAAAGCGACCAGGATGATGCGCAGCGCGAGCAGGAACTGCCGGTCGCCCATGCGTGGCACGAAGGGGCGCAGCACGTTCTCGGTGAAGATCGCCGTCGGCGCCAGCAGCGCACCGCTGGCGGTGGAGAGAATGGCCGACAGCAGCGCACCGAAGAACATGATCTGCGCCCATATCGGCATCTTGGCCAACACCAGGTCGGGCAGGATGCGCTGGATCGCGCGGGCATCGTCGCCAGCGAAGAGTTCCTTCAGCGACGGGTCGGTCACGATCGCCGAGTAGGCGATGTAGATCGGCACGAAGGCGAAGCAAAAATAGATCAGGCCGCCGAGGATGGTGCCGCGCACCGCCGTGTTCTCGTCCTTCGCGCTGGTCATGCGCTGAAACACGTCCTGCTGCGGCACCGAGCCGAAGGCAAAGGCAAAAAACGCGCCGGCCATCGCCCACCACTTGGCGGCGTCCATGTCGGCCGGAAACATGGTGAGCTTGCCCTCGGCCGCGGCCTGCGACACCACTTTGCCGACACCGCCGGCGAGGTCGCCGACGAGCCAAGCCACGAGGGTCAGGCCGATGATGATGACCACCGTCTGGAACAGGTCCGTGAAGGCCACCGACCACATGCCGCCGAAGATGGTGTAGACCAGCACCACGGCGGCGCCGGCCAGGATCGCGCTGTTCAGGTCGACGGCGCCGCCGGAGAGCACATGGATCACGAGGCCGAGCGCGGTCATCTGCGCCGAGGTCCAACCCAGATAGCTCAGGGTGATCGCCACGCTGGTCAACACCTCGACGCCCTTGCCGTAACGCTGCTTGTAGAAGTCGCCGATGGTAAGCAGGTTCATGCGGTAGAACAGCCGCGCGAACAGCAGCGCGGCGAAGATCAGGCACACCGAAGCGCCGAAGGGGTCGCCCGGGATGCCGTTGAGCCCGTCCTTGGCGAAGGTGGCCGACACCGAGAGCACCGTCTCGGCGCCGAACCAGGTAGCGAACACCGTGGCCACGTTCATGTACAGCGGCAGCGAGCGGCCGGCGACCAGGAAGTCCCTCGACCCATGCACGCGCCGCGCGGCGAGCAGCCCGATGGCGATGGTGACGAGCAGGTAGGCAATGACGAAGGTGATCAGCACGGCGGTCTTTCGCAAGGCGGCTCGGGTCGGCGGGGTGAGGAGAATTCGGGCGGGAGTTTAGGGCCGATCGGCGGCGCCAACCCAGCCGAGGTCCGACGCGCCGATGGGCGCCACCTGGCAGCACTCCCGCGCGCCGAAACGAGGCTCAGCCGCCGTTCCAGCGGAACAACAACTGCATCAGCACCGCGCCGGCGATGAACCCGAGAACGCCCCAGACCAGACCTTGAAGCAGGCGGTTGGTGCGTTGCTGCTCGGTGAGCAGCGCGCGCAGCGCGTGGGTCTCGTCGGCCGCCCCACGCCGCAGTGCCTGGTGCAGCAGGCGCGGCAACTCGGGCAGCAGCTGGGCGTAACGCGGCGCCTCGTGTTGAAGCCGTTCGAACAGGCCGCGCCAGCCGATCTGCCGGTTCATCCAGCGTTCAAGGAACGGCTGGGCGGTGTTCCAGAGGTCGAGGTCCGGGTCGAGCTGGCGCCCGAGCCCTTCGACATTGAGCAGCGTTTTTTGCAGCAGCACGAGCTGCGGCTGGATCTCGACATTGAAGCGGCGCGAGGTCTGGAACAGCCGCATCAGCACCGCCCCGAGCGAGATGTCCTTCAGCGGCCGGTCGAAATGCGGTTCGCAGACGGCGCGGATCGCGTTCTCCAATGCATCGACCCGCGTGTCGGCCGGCACCCAGCCGCTCTCGATGTGCAGCTCGGCGACACGTTTGTAGTCACGGCGGAAGAAGGCGATGAAGTTCTGCGCCAGGTACTCCTTGTCGGTCTCGGTGAGCGTGCCGATGATCCCGAAATCCAGCGCGATGTAGCGCCCGAAGGTGGCCGCGTCGATCGACACCTGGATGTTGCCGGGGTGCATGTCGGCATGAAAGAAGCCGTCGCGAAACACCTGGGTGAAAAAGATCGTGACGCCGTCGCGCGCCAACTTCTTGATGTCCACGCCGGCGTCGCGCAGGCGCTGCACCTGGCTGATCGGCACGCCGTTCATGCGCTGCATCACGATCACGTCGGGCCGGCACAGCTCCCAGACCATCTCGGGGATGAGCAGCAGGTTCAGGCCCTGCATGTTGCGGCGCAATTGCGCGGCGTTCGCGGCTTCGCGCACCAGGTCGAGCTCGTCGTGCAGGTAGACGTCGAACTCGGCCACCACTTCGCGCGGCTTCAGGCGCCGGCCGTCGCTGGACACGCGCTCCACCCAGCGCGCCAGGCGGTGCAGCAGCGCGAGATCGCCCTCGATCACCTCGAGCATGCCCGGGCGCAGCACCTTCACCGCCACCTCGCGGCCGTCGCGCAGGGTGGCGAAATGCACCTGCGCGATCGACGCGCTGGCCACCGGCTCGGCTTCGAAGCTGGCAAAGAGCGTCTCGATCGAGCGGCCGAAAGCACGCTCCACCTGCACCCGCGCCTGCGCCGCCGGAAACGGCGGCACGCTGTCCTGCAACTTGGCCAGTTCGTCGGCCACGTCGGAGGGCAGCAGGTCGCGCCGGGTCGAGAGCACCTGCCCGAACTTCACGAAGATCGGGCCCAGCGTTTCGAGCGCTCGCCGCAGGCGCGCACCCCGCGGCTCGCTGAAGCGGCGGCCCACCATCACCACACGCGCCAGGCCGCGCGCCCAGGGCCGGCGGAAGGAGGACAGAACGATGTCGTCCAGGCCGAAGCGCAGGACGGTGAAAACAATGACGATCAAGCGCGTGAACTGCGTCATGAGCGCCCCCAAGGCCGCCGCCACGCGGCGTCCGCCCCCCCGAGGGGGAGCAAGGAAACTTGGGGCGGACCGGCGTTTCCTTGTGAGGCCCCCGAGCCCGACGAACTGCGTCGTCCGGCCCCCCAAGGAAGATACGCAAAGTGGCGGAGCCACATGGGCTCAGGAGGCGGCGCGCTCAGGACGCACCCGCGCCGCCAGGCTGCCGGCGCCCTGAAGCGCGGCACGCACTCCCCGGGCCAGCCAGCTCCCCATGCGGGCCAGCTCATGCGCGGCGGCTACGCCAAGCACACGCTCCAGGTCGGCCTCGATATCCCAGCGCAGGTTTTCGAAGAGCCAGTTCACATCCGTGGCGAGTGCTGCGTCGCCCTGCACCTGCACCGACGGGTTCGCGCCCGAAAGTGTGTCGAGCAGCAACAGCGCCGGGTTCGACCCGTCGAGCCGGACCTCCAGTTCGGCCGCGGCGGCAGCCGGCGCGCCTTCCCAATCCAACAAGCCTGCCGGGGTGATTCGAAAGCGCAAGTGCGGTGGCGGCGGCAGCAGCGCGGGCCAGGCGTCGAGCTGAATTTCGATGGCGCTGCCCGTGTGTGGGCGCAGGCGCTCGACCGCCGCCGGCTCCGACCCGAGCACGTGGTTGAGCAAAAGCGTCAGGCGCTCCAGAGCGGCCGGCGCCAGCATCGCATTTACAGCGTGAAACATGCACGGATTGTAGGCATGCGCGCTTGCAACACCCTTCAGTCGGGTAGCCGGCGAGGGCCATGAAGTGACGGAGAATCGTTCGGTCCGAGAAGGGCCTGGTGGTGCCGGCGACGGTGCCGCGCACGCCGATCTGTCCGGCCGCCTTCGGGCTGCTCCAGGCGCGTCCTTCCGATGCCGTGGCACCTGCCACGGAGCCCGCAGCCCAATTCCCGATGTTCGAAGACCGTAGCTACAAACGAACCTTTTACAGCGCACCCCAGTCGGTCACGTCGCTCATCGCGGCGTTTCTCGAGCCGACGATCATGGCGCTGGGTTACCTGCTGACCAACCTGTGGTTTGGCGAGCCGGTGGTGCGTTCGGACCTCACCCTGTGCCTGTTGATCTTTGCGCTCACCTTTCCCGGGCGCAACCGCTTCAAGGACAGCCTGCTCACCGCGGCGGTGGATATCGTCACCTCCTGGCTGGGCATGCTCGCCATCCTGTTGCTTTGCGGCTACGCCACGCGCAGCCTCAACCTGTTCAACGAAGAGGTCCTGATCGCCTGGGCGGTGATCACGCCGATCGCGTTGTGGCTTTCGGTGCTGGCCGGCAAGCTGATCCTCAGGCGCAACGCGGCCGAGCCGCGCAACCGCCGCACCGCCGTGGTGATCGGCGCCGCGGCGCTCGGGGTCAAGGTGGCGCAGGCGCTGCGCCAGGCCAGCGACCAGGGCCTGGACTTCGTCGCGTACTTCGACGACCGGGTGGACGGCCGCGTCGACCCGGAGGCCGTGCCCCAGCGGGTCGGCGGGCTGAAGGATGCCGCGCGCTTCATCCGCGAACATGGCATCCGGGAGGTCTACATCACCCTGGCGCTCGGGTCGCAGCCGCGCATCGTGGAGTTGCTGCAACAGCTCCAGGGCACCACTGCGTCGATCTTTTTTGTGCCCGACGTGTTCGGCATCAGCATCATCCAGGGGCGCCTGCAGGACATGAACGGCGTGCCCGTGGTGGGCATCTGCGAGACGCCGTTCACCGGTACCAACGAGCTGGTCAAACGGGTCTCGGACATCGTGCTGGGGGCGATCATCCTGGTGCTGATCTCGCCGCTGCTGGCGGCCATCGCGATCGGCGTCAAGCTCAGCTCGCCGGGGCCGGCAATCTTTCGGCAAAAGCGCAACGGCCTGGACGGCAGCGAGATCACGGTCTACAAGTTCCGTTCGATGACCACGCAGGACAACGGCAGCGTGGTCAAGCAGGCCACGCAGGACGACCCCCGCATCACCAAGTTCGGCGCCTTTATCCGGCGCACCTCGCTGGACGAGCTGCCGCAGTTCGTCAATGTGCTTCAGGGCCGCATGAGCATCGTCGGCCCGCGCCCGCATGCGGTGGCGCACAACGAGCAGTACCGCGAGTTGATCAAGGCGTACATGGTCCGGCACAAGGTCAAGCCGGGCATTACCGGCTGGGCGCAGGTGAACGGACACCGCGGCGAGACGGATACCATCGAGAAAATGCAGGCCCGGGTCGAGTACGACCTGGAGTACCTGCGCAACTGGTCCCTGGGGCTCGACCTGCAGATCATCGCCCGCACGGTCAAGCTGGTTTTTGTCGATCGCAATGCGTACTGATCGTCTTTCAGGATCGTCTCTCAACCTCGTCGGAACAACCCTCAAGAAAGGTCGCCTCATGACTAGCACCCGCAACGTTCTGGCCGCTGCCATCGCCCTGCTCGCGCTGCATTCACTGGCCGGTGCGCAGAGCCTGCGCCCGTTCACGATCAGCGCCACGCAGACGATCACCTACGAGTCCAACGTGGCCAATGCCGTGGCCGGTTCGGAAACCAGCGACACAGTCTCGAACACCGGCCTGCGGGTCGGCCTGGACCAGCCTCTGGGCCGCCAGCGCCTCTTCGGCAGTGCCGGGGTGTCGTACAACAAGTACTCGAGCGCGAGCCGCTTCGACAACACGTCGTACGGGGTCAACGCCGGGCTCGATTGGGCCACCATCGAAAACATCTCGGGCCGCATCGAAGCCAGCGGAAACCAGAACCGCGCCGACCCGAACCCAGGCGACGCGCCCCTGCTCAGCGGCAAGAACCTGGAGCGCTCGCACTCCGCCTCGGCCCTGGCCCGGCTCGGCATTCCGGGCACCTCGACGCTGGTCATCGAAGGTTCGCTCAACCGACGCGGTGTCGAGTACAGCGCGCCCGAGTTTGCGTACCGCGAAAGCACCACCGACGGCGGTGGCGCGAGCCTGCGCTACCGCGTCAGCGGTGCCACCCATGTGGGCACCGGCTTCGTGGTCGAACGCACCCGCTACCCCAAGGCAATCCAGATCCTGCCCGGCGTGTTTACTTCTGACGACAGCGACACCCAACGTGTCGACCTCACCGCCTCCTGGGTTCCCACCGGCGCCAGCAGCTTCGATGCGCGCCTGAGCTACACCAAGGCCGAATTCGGCGTCGCGACCGCACGCAATTTTTCGGGTGCGACCGGCGCACTGAGCTGGCTCTGGAAGCCCACCGGCCAGGTCTCGCTCACCACCGCGTACGCGCGCGACGTCGGCCAGGAAAACCTGTTCCGCCGCCTCCAGACCGACCCGTCGCTGAACGTCACCGACACCAGCCGGGTCAGCGATTCGCTGCGCCTGAGCGGGGTGTGGGAGGCGACCGCGAAGATCCAGGTGCTGGCCGGCCTGGGCTATCTGCGCCGCACCCTGGTCGACACGCTGGCGATTGGCGGCGCCGGCGCCGGCGCGCTCACCAGCAACGACAGCCAGACCGAGGCCACCCTCGGCGCGCGCTGGATGCCGACCCGAATTCTCGCCTTCGGTTGTGACGTGGCGCGTATCTCCCGCACCGCCGCCACCGGGCTCTCGAGCGCCTTCGATACCGACCGCTTCGGGTGTTTCGGCCGCGTCTCGCTCGACTGAGGGCCCCTTCTGTTTCGAGCCCCCGCTGCGAGTTCCCGCTTCGACCACGCCAAGATGCCCACCATCCTGCTCACCGGCGCTGCCGGCTACATCGGCAGCCACACCTGGCTGGCCCTGCTGTCTGCCGGCTTCGAGGTCGTGGGCCTCGACGACTTTTCCAACAGCTCGCCGCGGGTGCTGGAGCGCTTGGCCGAGTTGGCCGGCCGCCCGCTCAATTTCGAGCGCACCAGCGTCACCGATGCGCCGGCCCTGCAAGCGCTGTTCGCGCGCCGGCGTATCGACGCGGTGGTGCACTTCGCGGCGCTGAAGGCGGTCGGCGAATCGACAGCACAGCCGCTGCGCTATTACGCCAACAATGTCGGCGGCCTGATCACGGTGTGCGAGGCGATGCACCGCCATGCCTGCCACCGCTTCGTGTTCAGCTCCAGCGCCACGGTCTACGGCAACCCGAAGCGGCTGCCGATCGGCGAAGACGCGGCCCTGGCGCCGACCAACCCCTACGGGCAGACCAAGTTGTTCAGCGAGCAAATCCTGGCCGACCTCGGCGTGGCCGAGCCGTCCTGGCAGAGCGCGTGCCTGCGCTACTTCAACCCGGTCGGTGCCCACGAAAGCGGCCGCATCGGCGAGGACCCGCGCGACACGCCGAACAACCTGATGCCCTATGTGGCGCAGGTGGCCGTCGGCCGGCGCGAGCGCCTGAACATCTTCGGCAGCGACTACGCCACGCCCGACGGCACCGGGGTGCGCGACTACATCCATGTGAGCGACCTCGCCGAAGGCCATGTCGCGGCGCTGCGCCGGCTCTTCGACGCGCCCGGCTCGTTCACCGTCAACCTCGGCACCGGGCGCGGTTTCAGCGTGCTGGAAGTGGTGCGCGCCTACGAGGCCGCCAGCGGCCGCCCGGTGCGCTACCAGCTCGCGCCGCGCCGGCCCGGCGACATCGACGCCTGTTACGCCGACGCCAGCCTGGCGCGCTCGCTGCTCGGCTGGTCGGCCCGCCGCGATTTGAGTCAGATGTGCCGCGACAGCTGGCATTGGCAATCGAACAACCCGAACGGATACCTGGTGGGCGTGGCCGCATGAAAATCGATGTCTTGCCGGTGGTGATCGCAGGCGGCAGCGGCACACGGCTGTGGCCGCTGTCACGCGCCGGCCAGCCCAAGCAGTTCCTCACCCTCGCGGGACACGAAAGCCTGTTCCAGGCCGCGGCGCTGCGGGTGCTCGGTTTGTCCGCCTCCGATATCGACACCCAGGCGCCGGTGGTGGTCTCGAACGAGGAGCACCGCTTCCTTGTGCTCGACCAGTTGCGCGACATCGGTATCGCGGCCTCGGCGGTGCTGCTCGAGCCGATCGGCCGCAACACCGCGCCGGCCCTCACGCTCGCTGCGCTGCAGGCAGTCGAGGGGGGCAAGGACCCGGTGCTCGTGGTGGTGCCCGCCGACCACAACGTGCCCGACCTCGCGGCCTTCGTTGCCACGGCCCGCGCGGCGGTGCGCGCGGCGGCCGGCGGCGCCATCGTGCTGATGGGCATCAAGCCCGACCTGCCCGAGACCGGCTACGGCTACATCCGCTGCGGGGCAGCGGGCAAGTCGGGCGCACCGCGTAGCGTGGCCCAGTTCGTCGAGAAACCCGACCTCGAGACCGCGAAACGCTACCTCGAAAGTGGCGAGTACTTCTGGAACGGCGGCATGTTCGTGCTGCGCGCGTCCACTTGGCTGGCGGCGCTGACCCGTTTCCGGCCCGACATCGAAACCGCCACACGCGCGGCCTGGCTCGCCCGCGAAAGCGACGGCGCTTTCGTACGCCCGGGCCGTGACGCCTTCGCCGGCATTCCCGCCGACAGCGTCGACTACGCGGTGATGGAGCGTTGCCCCGGAACCGACATCCCGCTGCAGATGGTGGAGCTGGCCGCAGGTTGGAACGACCTCGGTTCCTGGGATGCGGTTTACCAGGTGCTGCCGCAGGACCAGTTCGGCAATGCCTCGGTGGGCGACGTGATCGCGCACGACACCAAAGGCACGCTGGTGCATGCGTCGAGCCGGCTGGTCACCACGGTCGGCCTGCGCGACCTGGTGGTGGTGGAAACGCCCGACGCGGTGCTGGTGGCCGACCGTTCGGCGAGCCAGGAGGTCAAGCAAATCGTCGGCCAGCTCGACCTGGCCAAACGCGGCGAGCAGACCCTGCACCGCATGGTTCACCGCCCCTGGGGCTGGTACGACAGCATCGACCGCGGCCCTCGCTTCCAGGTCAAACGCATCATGGTGAAACCGGGTGCCAGCTTGAGCCTGCAGATGCACCACCACCGCGCCGAACACTGGATCGTGGTTTCCGGCACCGCCGAGGTCACCTGCGGCGAACGCAAGACGATGCTCACCGAGAACCAGAGCACCTACATCCCCCTGGGCGAAAAGCACCGCCTCTCCAACCCCGGCAAGATGCCGCTGGAGTTGATCGAGGTGCAGTCGGGCAGCTACTTCGGCGAGGACGACATCGTGCGTTTCGAAGACACCTACGGGCGCAGCTGAGCCGTGCAGCCGACTCGCGCGGCCGGTTCGAGCAGCGCGCGCGCGGCGGTGGCCTTGGCCGGTTCCTCCCCACCTCACTTGTCGGAGACACCCTCTTGATCCTCGTCACTGGCGGCGCCGGCTTCATCGGCAGCAATTTTGTTCTCGACTGGCTCCAGGGCAGCGACGAACCGGTGCTCAACCTGGACGCCCTCACCTACGCCGGCAACCTGCGAAACCTCGCGTCGCTGCACGGCGATGCCCGGCACACCTTCGTCAAGGGCGACATCTGCGACCGCGGCCTGCTCGACAAGCTGCTCGCGCAGCACCGGCCGCGCGCGGTGCTGCACTTCGCCGCCGAGAGCCATGTCGACCGCAGCATCCACGGGCCCGGCACCTTCATGCGCACCAACATCGACGGCACCTTCACGCTGCTCGAAGCGGTGCGCGGTTACTGGAGCGCATTGCCTGAAATTGAGCGCGCCGCGTTCCGCTTCCACCATGTGAGCACCGACGAGGTCTACGGCAGCCTTTCCGCCAGCGACCCGGCCTTCACGGAAACGCACGCCTACGAGCCCAACAGCCCCTACTCGGCGAGCAAGGCCGCGAGCGACCACCTGGTGCGCGCCTGGCACCACACCTACGGCCTGCCGGTGGTGACCACCAACTGCTCGAACAACTATGGGCCCTATCACTTCCCCGAGAAGCTGATCCCACTGATGATCGTCAACGCCCTGGCCGGCGAGCCGCTGCCGATTTACGGCGACGGCCTCAATGTGCGCGACTGGTTGTACGTCACCGACCATGCCGCCGCCATCCGGCAGGTGCTGGCCCGCGGCCGCCTGGGCGAGACCTACAACATCGGCGGCTGGAACGAGAAGACCAACAAGGAGATCGTGTTCACCGTCTGCGCCCTGCTCGACGAGATGAAACCGTCGCCGCAAGGGCCCTACAGCCGCTTGATCAGCTACGTCACCGACCGCCCCGGCCACGACCGCCGCTACGCGATCGACGCCCGCAAGATCGAACGCGAACTCGGCTGGCGGCCGGCGGAAACCTTCGACACCGGCATTCGCAAAACGATCCGCTGGTACCTCGACAACAGCGACTGGGTGGCCGAAGTGCAGAGCGGCAGCTACCGCAACTGGGTCGCCACCAACTACAGCGCCCGATGAAGATCCTGCTCTTCGGCAAGAACGGCCAGGTGGGTTGGGAGCTGCAACGCGCGCTGGCGCCGTTGGGCGAACTGATCGCGCTGGACTTCGACAGCACCGAGGCGCATGCGGACTTCTCCCGCCCCGAAGGCTTGGCCGCGACCGTGGACCGCTTCACCCCCGACCTGATCGTCAATGCCGCCGCGCACACCGCGGTCGACAAGGCCGAGAGCGAGCCCGCCTTCGCGCGCGCACTCAACGCGCAGGGCCCGGCGGTCATCGCGGCCGCGGCGGCGCGGCGGGGTTGCACGCTGGTGCACTACAGCACCGACTATGTCTTCGACGGCTCGGGCTCCAGCCCGCGCGACGAACAGGCCGCCACCGGCCCCTTGAGTGTCTACGGGCGCACCAAGCTCGAAGGCGAAGAGGCGATCCGCGCCAGCGGCTGCACGCACCTGATCCTGCGCACCAGCTGGGTCTACGCGGCGCGCGGCAGCAACTTTGCCAAGACCATGCTCAAGCTCGCCGCCGAGCGTGAAAGCCTGAGCGTCATCGACGACCAGATCGGCGCGCCCACCGGTGCCGACCTGCTCGCCGACCTCACCGCGCATGCGGTGCGCCAGTTGCGCCAGCGCCCGGCCCTGAGCGGCCTCTACCACGTGGTGGCCGGCGGCGAAACCAGCTGGCACGGCTACGCGCGGCATGTCATCGGCTGGGCCCACCAACGCGGCCATGCGCTGAAAACCCGGCCCGACGCCGTGGCACCGATCGCCACCGCCAACTACCCCACCCCGGCGCAGCGGCCGCTGAATTCCCGGCTCTCGACGCTGCGCTTCCGCGAAGCCTTCGAGCTGCACCTGCCACCATGGCAATCCGGTGTCGAGCGCATGCTCGCCGAGACCCTGCCCAACCCCTGATCGAAGAAGACTCCATGACACGCAAAGGCATCATCCTCGCCGGCGGCTCCGGCACCCGTCTGCACCCGGCCACCCTGGCGATGAGCAAACAACTGCTGCCGGTGTACGACAAGCCGATGGTGTATTACCCCTTGAGCACGCTGATGCTCGCCGGCATCCGCGACATCCTGGTGATCAGCACGCCGCAGGACACACCGCGCTTCCAGGCCATGCTCGGGGACGGCGCGCGCTGGGGCCTGAACCTGAGCTATTGCGTGCAGCCCAGCCCGGACGGCCTGGCGCAGGCCTTCATCCTCGGGCGCGACTTCCTCGCCGGCGGCCCGAGCGCGCTGGTGCTCGGCGACAACATCTTCTACGGCCACGACTTCCAGCGCCAACTGCACCAGGCCTCGGCGCGCGAGCAAGGCGCCACCGTGTTTGCGTACCATGTCACCGACCCCGAGCGCTACGGCGTGGTCGAGTTCGACGCCGGCAAACGCGCGCTGAGCATCGAAGAAAAACCGAAGGCGCCGAAGAGCCACTACGCGGTCACCGGCCTGTATTTCTACGACCCGCAGGTGTGCGACATCGCCGCCGACCTGAAGCCCGGCGCACGCGGCGAACTCGAGATCACCGACGTCAACGCGACCTACCTGCGCCAGGGCCAGCTCGACGTGGAGATCATGGGCCGCGGCTACGCCTGGCTGGACACCGGCACCCACGACAGCCTGCTCGAAGCCGGCCAGTTCATCGCCACGCTGGAAAGGCGCCAGGGCCTGAAGGTGGCCTGCCTGGAGGAGATTGCCTACCGCAGCGGCTGGATCGACGCCGACGCGCTGTCGCGGCTGGCCGAACCGATGGCCAAGAACGGCTACGGGCAGTACCTCAAGCGCATCTTGCAAGAAACGGTCTTCTGAAAATCGAATCATGAAGACAATCCGTACCTCGATTCCCGACGTGCTCCTCTTCGAACCCACCGTGTTCGGCGACGAGCGCGGCTGGTTCACCGAGAGCTTCAACGAGCAGCGCTTCAACGACGCGCTGCAAAGCCTGGGTTTGCCGGTGCCCGGCAACTTTGTGCAGGACAACCATTCATGCTCGTCGCGCGGTGTGCTGCGTGGGCTGCACTACCAGGTCGCGCCGCATGCCCAGGGCAAGCTGGTGCGTGTGGTGAAAGGCTCGGCCTTCGACGTGGCAGTGGACATCCGCCCCGGCTCGGCGACTTTCGGGCGCTGGGTGGGCGAAGTGCTCAGCGCGGAGAACCACCACCAGCTCTGGATCCCGGCGGGTTTTGCACACGGCTTCCAGGCCCTCGAAGACGACACCCATTTCCTCTACAAGACCACCCGCTACTACGCAAAGGCCTGCGAACGCAGCCTGCTCTGGAACGACCCGGCGCTGAACATCCTGTGGCCGCTTGAAGGCCTGTCCGCGCTGGTGGCCGCCAAGGATGGCGCGGCGCCGCCGCTGGCGAAGATCGACCTCGCCGAACTCGCGTAGACATTGGCCGCCCCGCGCGTCGCGCAACAGTCCGGCCAAGAAGCGCGAATTTCGACACATCTCGACGCCAGATCACCGCCTCGGGCACCATGATTGAGGGTGGGTTGCGCAAGCCGCTTGCGGGAGAATCGATGCAACGGCCGCCGGCCCCGCACTACAAGGCGCTGCTGATGCGCCGGTGGGCGTGACCGCGGCTCCCAACGCTGGCAAGGCCGGGCAGGCACCGCGCCCATCGACCTGACCCGACCGAGAAGGCTTGACGGCGGCGGCCCTGAGCACCGAATCCCAGACCCATGACGACCCACGAACTCACCCTCCCCGTCGACACGCACGATGGCCTTTCGCTCGACCCGAAGGAGGCCCGCGCCATGGGCAGCCTGCTCGCCGAGGACTACAAGGGTGCGGACCCGTTCGAGCACATCGTGATCGACGGCTTTCTGCCCGAGGACCTGATCCGCCGCATGCACGAGCACTTCCCGGTCCAGCGCCTGGACCAGGACGTGGTCTTCAACATTGGCTACGGCGGCCAGCACAAGCGCCAGGTGATGCCCGAACATTGCGACGGCGCGGTGCGCGAGTTTTTCCACTTCATGAACTCGCAGCCGGTGCTGCAATTCCTCGAGGGCCTGACCGGCATCGAAGCACTGCTGCCCGACCCCTACTTCAACGGCGGCGGTTTTCACGAAACCTCGCGTGGCGGCAAGCTCGGAGTGCATGCCGACTTCCGCATCAACGACCAGTTGCATGTGCAGCGCCGGCTCAACCTGCTGATCTACCTCAACGAGACCTGGGACGACCACTGGAAAGGCCAGCTCGAGCTGTGGAACAAGGGCATGACCGAGTGCCGCGTGAGCGTCTTGCCGGTGTGGAACCGCTGCGTGGTGTTCAGCACCGACGCCGACACCTGGCACGGCCAGCCCGACGCACTCGAAACACCCGAAGGTGTCACCCGGCGCTCGATCGCGCTTTATTACTACACCGCGTCGCGCAACGTCTACAAGGAAGTGCCGGCGCTGTCGACGATGTACCAGGCGCGGCCCGGCGACGACGCCGCGATCAAGAAGGAAGTGCGTGCCTTCAAGACTGACGAGTACCTGCGCGATTGGCTACCGCCGATCGTGGCGCGCGGCTGGTTCAGGGCGCGCGGCATCCCCGACAAGCTCAAACGCATGCTGCGCGGCTGAAGCTCGCCACGCGCTTCCGATTGACCTGAGCCTGAACCCCGGCGCGGCGCGCGGCACTCGCCCACCGCACGACCGAGTCGAACCGAGCCCTCCACCGTGACCCGCCGCGTCGCCTACCTCGTCAACCAGTACCCCAAGGTCAGCCACAGCTTCGTTCGCCGCGAGATCCTCGCGCTCGAACGTGCCGGCCTCGCGATCGAGCGCTTCGCCTTGCGCGGCTGGGACGGCGACCTGGTGGACCGCGAAGACCTTCTCGAACGCGAGCGCACCCGCTACCTGCTGCAGGGCGGCGTGTGGCCGCTCGCGGCAGCGGTGCTGCGGCAACTCATGGCCGCGCCGGCGGCCTTCTTCTCGGCGCTCGGCCTCGCGCTCGTACTCGGCCGCCGCGCCGACCGTCCGCTGGCCTACCACCTGGTCTACCTGGCCGAGGCCTGCCTGCTCGCGCAATGGCTGCGCGAATCCGGCGCCGAGCATGTGCACGCGCATTTCGGCACCAACTCGGTGGAGGTGGCTCAGCTCACACACCGCCTCGGCGGCCCCGGCTACAGCTTCACGGTGCACGGCCCCGAAGAGTTCGACAAACCGCACAGCCTGAAGCTGACCGAGAAGGTGCGCGACAGCGCCTTCGTGGTGGCGATCAGCTCCTTCGGCCGCAGCCAACTCTACCGCTGGATTCCGAGTGCACAGTGGAGCAAGGTGAAAAGCGTGCACTGCGGCCTCGAACCCGGTTTCTACGCCTCGCCCGGCGCGCCGAGTTGCGCCCATGCCCGCCTGGTCTGCGTCGGCCGCCTGTGTGAGCAGAAGGGGCAGTTGCTGCTGGTGCAGGCGCTGGCGCAGTTGCGCCAGCGTGGCGTCGCGGTCGAACTGGTGCTCGCGGGTGACGGCGAGATGCGCCCGGAGATCGAAGCCTGCATCACGCAGCAGGGCTTGGGCGAGCAGGTCCGCATCACCGGCTGGATCAGCAGCGAGCAGGTGCGCGAAGAGATCCTCGCGTCGCGCGCGCTGGTGCTGCCGAGCTTCGCCGAGGGCTTGCCGGTAGTGCTGATGGAAGCCATGGCCCTGCGCCGGCCGGTGATCACCACCTTCGTTGCCGGCATCCCCGAACTCGTGCTGCACGGGCACAACGGCTGGCTGGTGCCGGCCGGCGATGTCGACGCGCTGGCCGATGCGATGGCAACTTGCCTCGGCAGCGACAGCACGAAGCTCCAGGCCATGGGGCAGGCGGCACACGAGCGTGTGGTGCAGCGCCATGCGATCGACACCGAGGCAGCAAAACTGGCCGTGCATTTCGAGCAGGCCTGTTTGAAAGCCCAAGTGCGATGAGCGTTCTGGCATCGCTGGTGTGGTTGCTGCTGTGGCTGCTCACCGCACTGCTGGCGCTGCCGGTGGGTGTGCTCGCGCTGCAGGTGCTGTTTGCCCTGAAGCGCGACGCGGTCGAGTCGAGCGAAGGTCCCACCGAACGACCGGACGTGGCAATCGTGATGCCGGCCCACAACGAAGGTGCCGGCATCGCCGCGACACTGCGCTCGATCCGGCAACAGTTGCGCCCGCGCGACCGCCTGCTCGTGGTGGCCGACAACTGCAGCGACGACACCGCCGCGATCGCCCGCGCCGAAGGCGCCGAATGTGTCGAGCGGCAGGACAGCGCTCGCCGCGGCAAGGGCTATGCGCTGGACTTCGGGGTGCGCGCGTTGGAGCGCAACCCGCGCCCGGTGGTGGTGATCCTCGACGCCGACTGCCTGGTGGCACCGGGCAGCCTGGACAAGCTCGTGGATGCCTGCGCCGCACACGACCGGCCGGTGCAAGGCCTGTACCTGATGGAGTCCGCGCCCGACGCCGGCCTGCGCATGCGGGTCGGCGAGTTTGCCTGGCGTGTGCGCAACCACGCCCGGCCGCTCGGCGCGATGCGCCTGGGCGCGCCCTGCCAGTTGATGGGCACCGGCATGGCCTTCCCCTGGGCGCTGATCCGCGAGGCACCGCTGGCCAGCGGCCATATCGTCGAAGACCTGCAGCTCGGGGTCGACCTGGCCCGCCGCGGCAAGGCGCCGATGTTCCTGCCCGAGGCCAGAGTCACCAGCCGATTCCCCGATGCGCAGGATTCGGCCGACGCACAACGCAAGCGTTGGGAGCATGGCCACATGAGCACGCTGTTCTCCTCGGTGCCGCGCTTGCTGATCGAAGGTGTTCGCCGCCGCAATGCCGCGATGCTGTGGATGGCCGCGGACCTGGCGGTACCGCCGCTCGCGCTGCTCGCGCTGTTGACCACCGCGATTGCGCTGGCGAATCTGCTGCTCGGTGCCTGGCTCGGCTCCTGGACCGTTGCCCTCGCGGGCGGCACGCTGCTGGCGCTGCTGCTCGCGAGCATCCTGCTGGCCTGGGCCCGCTTCGGCCGCGACCTTCTGAGCCTGGGCGAAATCGCCACCGCACCCTGGTACGCGCTGCGCAAGATCCCGCTCTACCTTGGCTTTTTCATCAAACGCCAGACCGAATGGGTCCGCGCCAAACGTGATGGGGAATGAGATGTTGCGTCCGCTAAAGCCCGGCGACCGGGCGCAGCGCGCTGACGACACGCTGGTGGTTCGCCGCGCCGGCCAGCGCTCGCTCGACCTCGGCCGCGATGCCTATGCACTCTTCGGCCTGGTCTTCGACGCGATCACGATGGACGGCGCGGTGCGTCACCTCTGGCATTGCGCGCGCACCGGCCGGCGCTGTTTTCTCTCGACGCCGAACCTCAACTTCGCGATGGGTGCACTCAGCGACGCGCAGTTCCGCGGCTCGGTGAACCGCAGCGACCTGAGTGTCGCCGACGGCATGCCGGTGGTCTGGGTGGCGAAGTGGCTGGGCCTGCCGATCCGCGAACGGGTGGCGGGCTCCGACCTTTTCGAACGCCTGCGCCGCGGCCGCTTGGGCGAAGACGAAAAGCCGATGGGCGTGTACTTCTTCGGCAGTATGGACGGTGTGGCCGAACGTGCGTCGCAGGTGCTCAACGCCGAACAAGGGCCGGTGCGCTGCGTCGGTTTCGAATCGCCGGGTTTTGCGAGCGTCGAAGCCATGAGCAGCGAGCCGACCCTGCAACGCATCAACGCCTCGGGCGCCCAGTTCGTGATGGTGGCGGTGGGGGCGAAGAAGGGCCAGGTCTGGATCGAACGCAACCTCGCGCGGCTGAACGCACCGATCGTGAGCTACTTCGGCGCGGTGATCAATTTTGTGGCGGGGGAAGTCGCGCGCTCGCCGCGCCTGCTGCGCCGGCTCGGCCTCGAATGGCTGTGGCGCATCGTGCAGGAGCCGTCGCTCTGGCGCCGCTATGCAGGTGACGGCTGGAGCCTGGCGAAGATCCTGGCGCTGCGGATGCTGCCCTACAAGATCGGCCGCGGCGTCGACCTGCTGCGCCGCCGGGAACAAACAGCCGGCCAGCTGCACACCCAGGTCTCTGGACAAGTGGCCACCCTTCTGCTCTCGGGCCGCTGGACCGCCGCCGACCTCGCGCCGCTGCGCCTCGAGATCGCGCAGCGGCTCCAAGCCGGGCTCGCGGTGCAACTCGACCTCGCGGCGGCGACCGAAATCGACAGCGCTTTCCTCGGGCTGGCCTTGTTGCTCGACCATTGGCAGCCCGCGACGCGGGCGCTGGTGAACTCGCCCGCGCTGCCCCGGGCGGTGCTGCGTGCGATACATGTCTTCGGGGCCGAGTCGCTGTTGCAGGCGGAGCCGCCCACAGCGAGCTTCGAGCTCGCGAAGTGAGGTCCTGAGCATGTGCCTCAATACCCAGGCGAACGCGCCGCGCGCGTGCGCACCAGCCATCGCGGCGGGCCGTCGGCCGTATCATCGATCGACGGCTTCTGCCGGCTCGCGGTTGTTTCGGCGCGCGGCCCGCAGCATGTGGGCTGCACGGCCGCAGTGCCGGACTGCCGCCGCCCGATCTTCATCGTTTGCGTTCAACCGCGCCGGCTTCGGCGCTCACCCCAAAACACCAGCATGAAAACAGCATTCATCACCGGCGTGACCGGCCAGGACGGCGCTTACCTGACCAAACTTTTGCTCGACAAGGGCTACAAGGTCTTCGGCGCGTTCCGGCGCACCAGCTCGGTCAACTTCTGGCGCCTGGAGGAGCTCGGCGTGGCGGTGCACCCACAGTTGACGCTGGTCGAATTCGACCTCACCGACACCGGCAGCTGCATCGCGATGATCCAGCGCGCCACGCCCGACGAGGTCTACAACCTCGCGGCGCAAAGCTTCGTTGGCGTGTCCTTCGATCAGCCGGTGGCCACCGCACAAATCACCGCGGTGGGCGCGCTGAACCTGCTCGAAGCGATCCGCATCGTCAACCCGAAGACCCGCTACTACCAGGCCTCCACCTCCGAAATGTTCGGCAAGGTGCAGGAAGTGCCGCAGTCGGAGAACACCTCCTTCTACCCGCGCAGCCCGTATGGCGTGGCCAAGCTCTATGCGCACTGGATGACGATCAACTATCGCGAGTCCTACGGCATCTTTGCCTCCAGCGGCATCTTGTTCAACCACGAGTCGCCGCTGCGCGGCCGCGAGTTTGTCACCCGCAAGATCACCGACGCGATGGCGCGCATCCGCCTCGGCCAGCAGGACGTGCTCGAACTCGGCAACCTGGACGCCAAGCGCGACTGGGGCCACGCCCAGGAGTATGTCGAAGGCATGTGGCGCATGCTCCAGGCCGACACGCCCGACGCCTACGTGCTCGCCACCGGCCGCACCGAAACCGTCCGCGAGTTCGTGCGCCTGGCCGGCCGCGGCGTCGGCTTCGAGCTGGAGTTCAGCGGCAGCGGCCTGGACGAGCAGGGCATCGACCGCAAGACCGGCAAGACGCTGGTGCGCATCAACCCGCGTTTCTATCGGCCCGCAGAAGTGGACCTGCTGATCGGCAACCCGGCCAAGGCCGAACGCGACCTGGGCTGGAAAGCCAAGATCGGCCTGGAGGCGCTTTGCGAGTCGATGGTGGCGGCGGACCTGCGCCGCGTCGAGAGCGGGCACTCGTACTGAGCGCCTTCTGCAGCGCCCTGTGTTGGCGCGCACTCGAAGGTTTGGTAGGCCGTGTTTCTACCGAACTCCCTAGGATGATCGGAAGAAAGTGCGAGAGTTACCCTGGAAGTTACCCGGTCGAGCTCTCGGCTGCGGCCAACACTCGGGGAGGCAATTCCCGGTCGCCGCGCCCAGGACACAGGCACAGACGGGTGTCAGGGCTGCGGGCGGCAGCAGTGCAAGCCTAGGTTTCATGCCATCCCCCGCGGGTGCGAAGACCACGCGGCAGGCGGGCGCGGCGGCGGTAAGCTGGCCCACCCAACACGCCCGGAGTGAGCCCCGTGAAGCCTACCGTCTTTGTCCTCGCCGCGCTCGCCATCTCCGGCTGCGGCATTACGTCGCTGACGGCGCC
>JANNGZ010000437.1:0-3362 GCA_031404155.1 Burkholderiales bacterium | reverse complement strand
GCAGGCTGGGAGCGCAGCGCCCGACTTCGCCTGCGGCCGATGCCGTGGAGGTCTGTCGCCACCACGGCGCTGTAGAACTGCGCGCTGTCCTTCGGGGTGCGGAGCTGGGTGGCGGGGTCGACGTGGACCAGGCCGGCGCGATCTCCGGATATCTGGCCACGCACTTTCCCGTGAAGCCGGCGCCGGAGGCCGTGGTCATTCACGAAGCGCTCGGGCAGCGCGTCGGTGCTCGGCACGCCCCAGATCTGGTGCACCGCGTCGTTGCCGATGAAGTACAGCACGCTGACCCCGACCACCAGCACGCCCTTCAGCCACGCGGGCCAGCGCGACCAGAGCAGCGCGAGGAGGGTGAGCAGGAGCAGGCATGCGAAGGAGAGGACGAGAGCCAGACCCATGGTTTATCTGCGGCTCACGAGCGCTGCACCAGGCGCGCGGGCAATGTGCTGATGCCGCCCACGCCGCCGTCAGCGCGCACGGTAAAACGCACCAGCGTCGTCTCGTCGCCGCGTTTGGCCAGGCGCTGCTGGCCGTAATACACCACCTCGGCGCGCGGGTTCACCTTCACCACCGACAGCGTCAGGTCCACCGGCTGGCCGGCCTTGGGGTCGTTGGTCTGTGCCTCTTTGGCCTCGGTCTTCGACTCGTAGTAATGCGCATTGACCACGTACTCCCCGGCGGTGAAGCCCCGGATCGTCACCACCTCCTGGTTGAGCGGGTTCACCACGCGCTGGCCGTTGACATTGATGGTGTCGTTGGACATGCCGCGGTCGTCGCGGTCCAGGTGCATCAGCCCGGCCTCGCGGTTGCGGAACCAGACCAGCTCGCCCGCCGGGTTACGGGCCCAGATGTCGATGTCGTTGGGGTCGAGGTCGGGCCAGGACAAGGTGATGATGAATTCGGCCTTGGCCGGGATGTCGCCGGCCTTGGTCGACTTCGGGTTCATCGCCAGCAACGCAACGATGAAACAGAAGACGAAGGCGATCAGCATGTTGAACAACATGTCGTAGAACGGATCGACCTCCGGCTCGCGGGCGTTGCGGCGCTGGCGCATGGCGGCTCGGGCGGGTGGGTCAGGAGGCGGCGGCGCGCGGCGCCACCGTCAAGCCATGCTGCTGCGCCGCGGCCACCAACTCGTCGGCGTAGCGGTCCAGCCGCGTCAACTGCAGGCCGAGCAGGATGTTGCCGACGAGCCCGACCATCGTGGTCAGCAGCGCAATGCCCAGGCCGGCGGTCAGGCTCTTGAGCAGTTCCTGCGACTGCGCCGGGTCGAAGTTCTGAATCTGCCCGATCTGCAAGGCCAGCACCGAGAAGCCGATCACCTTGCCGAGCAGGCCGAGCTTCAACTGCAGGCCGTTGACCCACCAGGCGGTGGAGTGCGGCCCATGGGTGTGTTCGAGCAGCAGGTCCAGCGGCGCGGTTTCCTCGCGCGGCGCCACCGCCAGCGCGGCCCAGTAGTCGGCCGCCCAGCCGGGCGCGCGCGCGGCCGCGGCGCGGCGCTCGCGGGTCAGTTCACGCGCCCGCGATCCGCTCCACAGCGTGGCCACCACGAAGATCACAATGATGATCAACGTGATGCCGGTGGGGTCCGAGCGCAACAGCAGGCCCCAGACACCTTGCGCCCCGAGCATCCAGGCGGCGAAGCCGAACATGCCGGCCAGCGCCAGCCACTCGAACCACAGCGGCTCGAGCGCAGTGCCACCGGCACCGGGCCGGCGGGCGGGCAAGATGGAAGGCAGGCCTGGGGTCACGCATCTCCTTCTTCGGCGGCTGCTGGTGCCGACGCGGGGTGGATTGTCGATAACTGGGCCGGCCGTTCAACCCGTTGTTTGCCCTGTGTCGCGGCGCTTGACTTCCCGAGGGCGGCACGCCGGTCGCTCCATTTCGGCACAGTTGTTTCCCGCTCGCGGCCGGCCCGGTGCCACGGCTAGACTCGATTCAATCAACAACCCGAGCAGGAGCGCGGCGTGCAGTTGGCGCAACGAACTGCGCCCGTCCCTTGCTGGATCGGCCGTTCGATTTTTTGTGTCCTGTTGTGGCTCGGGTGGGTCTTGCCGGCAGCCGCCGGCGTGTTGACACGCGAGCAGCTGGCGCAGCGTTTCCCGCCGCCCTTGCTCGTGGGCGAGCAGCACGCCGCCCTGCCGGTGTGGCCGGTGTTCCAGGCCGGCCCGAAAGGCCCGCAGCTGGTGGCGCAGGCCTTCGAGACGGCCGACATCGAGCCGGTCAGCGGCTACGGCGGCAAACCGCTCAATCTGCTGGTGGTGGTCGACCGCGAGGGCAAGTTTCTCGACGTGGCCTTGATCGCGCACAACGAACCGATCTTCATGTCGGCCAAGGGCACCGCCACGCTCAATCAATTCGCCGAGCAGTACAAGGGCCTGACGCTGGAGCACCAGGTGCAGGTGCTCAGCCCGAAGGCCCTGCGCAGCCAAACCGACAAGGTCGCCACGCTGCACGGCGTCACCGCGGGTACGGTGTCCGCATTGGCGATCGACAAAAGCATCATGGAAGCCGCGGCGCAGGTGGCGCAGGCGCGCTTGCCGGCCAGTTTGCAGCCCGGTGCGCAATCCCAGCCTGGCGAACCCACCACGCGCACCAAGGCCGCGCCGCGCGGCCCCAACGACCGCTACGAGCGCACCGGCTGGAACGCATTGGTGTCCGCGCGGCTGGTGCAGAACATGGCGCACACCAACCGCGCAGTCGAGGCCGGCTTCAAGGGCACTGTGGCGGCGGGTGCCGATGCCGAGGGCACGCTGCGCCCCGATGGCCTGGGCGTGGACCTGTGGGTGGCCTTGCTCGGCCTGCCGCAGGCCGGCCGCAACCTGCTCGACGCCGCCGGCTGGCACGTGGTGCGCGAACTTCGCGAGTCCGGCGTGCAGGCCTTCCTGGTCTTCGACAACGGCCGCTATGTGCTCGCGGGCGAGAGCGGCGAGGGTGGCCCGGGCGGCAGCGCACGCAGCGCGGCCCTCGCCGTACGCCAGCACGGTCGAGAGTTCAGGCTGCACGAGCTGAAGTACGAACAGGGCCTGCTGATGACGGGCCAGCGTTCGGGTGTCGGTGCCGACGCCACCGCACGATTTTTCCGCACCGCGCCGGGCGCCGGGCTGGACATCGCGGCACCGATGGACTTCGTGCTGCGCGCCGCGCGCCACGCCGGCGGGCCCGAGCAGCCGCCCAGCGTTGCCGAGTTCGGCCACCGCTTCGAAATTCCGCAGCTCGCAAGATTTTTGCCGGTGCGCGAAACGCCGCGCTGGGTGGGCATCTGGAAACTGCGCTGGCTCGACCTGAGCCTTGTTGCGCTGGGGCTGCTGGTGCTGTCGATGGCGCTGGCGCGTCAGGGCTGGTTGAGCGCCACACCGGCGCGG
>JANNGZ010000436.1:0-7322 GCA_031404155.1 Burkholderiales bacterium | reverse complement strand
TGAGCACCCCACTGGCCATCGGCGCCGTGACCGCCGCGCTGCGCAACCTGATCGACAGCGGCTTTGTCGACGCCAACCTGGCCGGCGCGGTGGGTGCGTCGGTGGCGGTGTCGGCCATCGCGCCCGACCTGATCGACCTCGACCGGCCGAACGAGCCGCCGCGGCTGAACATCTTCTTCGTGCATGCCACGCCCAACGCCAGCTGGCGCAACCAGGCGATGCCCTGGCACGACGCGCAGGGCCGGCGCTCGAGCAACCCGCCGTTGGCGCTGGACCTGCACTACGTGATCACCGCCTACGCGCGCGGCGACGCCGTGGCCGAGATGCTGCTCGGCACCGCGATGCACCTGCTGCACGAGCGCCCGCGCCTCACCGCCGCGATGCTCGCGGCGCTGCTCGACCCCGGCGCGCTGCCACCCACACTGCTGGCGCTGGCCGACACGCGTATCGAAGACCAGGCCGAGTTGCTGCGCATCACGCCGGTGAGCCAGAGCCTGGACGAAGCCTCCAAGCTGTGGTCGGCGCTGCAGAGCCAATACCGGCCCTCGGCGGCGTACGACGTCTCGGTGGTGCTGATCGAAGCCGAGCGGCCCACGGTGAACCCGCTGCCGGTGCTCTCGCGCGGGCTGATGAACCCGGCCACCGGCCGCGACCGCGGCGTGGTGGTGCAGGCCGACATGGCGCCGCCGCTGCCCACGCTGTTCGCAGCCGCGCCGCTGCTGACCCAGCAAAGCGTGCTGCGCCTGGGCGACACGCTGCGCGCGACGGGCGTGCGCTTGGCCGGCAGCGGCGCGGTGGCGCGCCTCACGCACCGCCTGCTCCCCGCGCCACTGGAGATGCCGGTGACGCCTAACGACGCCGGCACCGAATTCGACCTGGTGCTGCCGAACGACGACGCCGCACAAAGCAACTTCATCCCCGGCGTGTGGCAGTTGAGCCTGCGCCTCACACCCACCGGCGAAGCCAACCCGCGCGAGACGAATGCGGTGGCGCTGCTGCTTAGCCCCGACCCCGTACTGGTGGACACCGGCCCGCCGCTGAACCTGGCCGCGGCCACCGCGGTGCGTGGCGGCGTGCCGCCGCGCGTGACCGTGACGATGCGCACCCGGCCGCAAGTGCGGCCCGAGCAGACCGCGGTGCTGATGCTCGACACCACCGGCGAAACCGCCGAGCCGCGCGCCACCGCCGCGAGCCCGCTGGTGTTCCGCTTCCCCAACAGCGTGCCCGCCGGCAACCGCTGGGTGCGCCTGCGTGTCGACGGCGTCGACAGCACGCTGGTGCTGAAGAGCGGCGCCGCGCCAGAGTTCGACAACTCGCAGCGGATCCTGCTGCCATGAACCGGCCGTACGAGAACTTTGAGGCCTCGCTCGCCGAGAAGCTCAGCCCCTGCCTGGACTGGCCCGAGGCCAACCAGCGCTGGCTCGCGCGTTGCTTCGCACAACTCGGCGCGCGCCTCGCTGGCGTGACGCAGGCGCCCTCCGGCGATGCCGGCATTGCAGCGCGCGCGGCTTCGAATGTTTCAGCAGCGTCTCACCCAGGGCCAGACGCCGCGACAGCGCAAGACGACCCGCCCGGCTTCGAGCCCGCGCATCAGCGCGTGCTGCGCCTGTTCGGGCTCTCGCCTTTCGAGGGCGACCTGCTGCTGCTCTGCGCCGGCCTCGAATGCGACGCCTCGCTGCGACAGGCGCTCGCCATGGCGCAGGGCCAGGCTGACGACACCACGCTGCGCGTGAGCTTCGCGCTCGCGCTGCGGGTGTTGCCCGGCGCCCATTGGGACGCGATCTCGCCGCTCGGGCCACTGCGCCACTGGTCGCTGGTGGAGCTGGACACGCAGTCCGGCCTGGCCAACGCGCGGCTGCGCATCGACGAGCGCGTGTTGCACTGCCTCACGGGCGTGGCCGCGTTCGACGCGCGGCTGTTCGGCATTGCACGATTGCTCGAACCCGAGGCGCCGCCGCCGCGGGCCGAGCGGCCACCGGGCCGGCCGGTGCAGGGGCTTGACGCCGGCGCGCCGGCGGGCGCACCCGAACCCGCCCCCGAAGCCGCGCCCGGGTTCACGCGCACGGCACGCGCGGCGCTCACCTCACGCATCGCCGACGCGCTGGCTGCGCACCCGCGCCCCTTGGTGATGCTCGCCGGCGCACAGCCGCACGCGGCGCAGTTTTCAGGTTCAACGGCCAGCGCGCGCGAGCTTGCGCTGGCGGCACTCGCGCAACTGCAGCTGCGGACACTCTGGGTCGACGCCGGCGCGCTCGAAGCCGACGCGCGCGCAGCGGCCGAGACCGCGCGCGCGCTCGACCGCGAAGCGGCCTTCAGCGGCGCGGCGCTGGTCATCGCGAACCTGGGCACCGGTGCGGGCGCAGGCAGCACCGACGCGGCCGACGCCAGCCCGGCCACGCTGCGCCTACTGGCCCATCTGCGCAGCCCGCTGTTGCTGCTCGGCAACCTGAGCGCGAACGAACTCGCCGCATTGCCCGAGCGCCGCTGCTCGCGCTTTCAGCTGCCGCCGGCGCAGACCCCTCACGGCGCCGCCAACGCCAGCGCGATGTCGCCAGCGCTCGCCGCCGCGCTGCGCCGTGCGATGCAGCAGTTCCATGTCAACACGGATTCGCTGGCGCAGGCGCTGGCCACGGTCGACGGCGTCGCCGACGATGAACTCGAACCCGCGCTGTGGCTGGCCCTGCGCGAATCCAGCCGCGGCGGGCTGGACACGCTGGCCCAGCGCATCGACAGCCCGACCACGCTGGCCGACCTGGTGCTGCCCGCCGCCGCGCTGGACGCGCTCAAGGACATCGTGAGCCAGTTGCGCCACCGTGCGCAGGTGCACGAGGACTGGGGCTTCGCCAGCCCCGGCGGGCGCGGCCTCGGCCTCGCCGCCTTGTTCGCCGGCGACAGCGGCACCGGCAAGACCTACGCCGCCGAAGCCGTCGCCAACGAGGCGGGGCTGGACCTCTACCGCATCGACCTGGCGCTCACCGTCAGCAAGTACATCGGCGAAACCGAGAAGAACCTGCGCCGCCTGTTCGACGCCGCCGAGGCCAGCGGCGCGGTGCTGCTTTTCGACGAGGCCGACGCGCTCTTCGGCAAGCGCAGCGAGGTGAAAGACAGCCACGACCGCTACGCCAACATCGAAGTGGCCTACCTGCTCCAGCGCATCGAGAGTTACCGCGGCCTGGCGATCCTCACCACCAACCTGAAGAGCTCGCTGGACAACGCCTTCCTGCGCCGCCTGCGCTTCGTCGTCAACTTCCCCTTCCCCGACGAAGCCGCGCGTGCCGCGCTGTGGCGCCGCCAGTTCCCGCGCCAGGCGCCGCTGGCCGCCGACATCGACTGGCGTGCCTTGGCCAAGCTGCACCTCACCGGCGGGCATATCCGCGCGGTCGCGCTCAACGCCGCGTTCCGCGCCGCGGCCGAGGGGGGTGCGGTTGTTGCGGCGGGGGGTGCGGCAGGTGATGGCGCAGGCGCTGCGCGGATCGCGCAGCGGCACCTGATCGACGCGGCGCGGGCGGAGTACCTGAAGCTGGAGCGCAGTTTCAGCGCCGGCGCGGGGGGTGGCACATGACCCGCCGCGCCACCTCGCCGCCACGCGAGCTGCACCTGCACATCGGCCGCTTGAGCGTTGACAGCGCGTTGCTCGGCGCGGCATCGCCGCAGGCGTTCGGTGCGGCCTTGAGCGAAGCGCTGGTGCAGCGCCTGGCCAGCGACCTGCCGACGCCGACGCCGACGCCTGAGGCGACGCCGGGCACCGTGCCGTGCCTCGCCGCCTTGGTCGAGGCGGTGGCCGGCCAGGTGCGCCGGGCCAGGGCCCAGGCGCGCGACGCGTGAGCAGGCATCGCAGCTCGGGTGAAAGGACGCACGCATGAAAGGCACCTTCGCGCAGCAGCCCAAGCCTGCGACCCGCACCGTCCGCCCCGCAGCGAACGCGCAGCCGGTGGCGCATGCGCCGCACGCCCCTCGCTCGGGCCTGCATCCCGGAACGCGCACCCGCATCGGCGACGCCAACGACGCGTTGGAACACCAGGCGCATCGGGCTGCCGACGCGGTCACCGCCGCGCCAGCAGCGACCGTGGGGGCCTCGGCGCCACCGTCGCTGTCGGCCTTGAACCGCCGTGCCTCGCCGGCGTCAACGCATGCGGCGCCAGCACCCGCGAGCGTGGCTGCGGTACTTGCCAGCCACGGTGAAGCGCTTGCCCCCACGCTGCGGCGCGACATGGAGCAGCACTTCGGCCACGACTTTTCTCAGGTGCGCGTGCATGCCGACTCGCGGGCTGCCGCTTCCGCGCGCGAGGTGCACGCACGCGCCTGGACCGTGGGCCGTCACATCGCGTTCGCCAGCGGTCGATATCAGCCGGAAGCGCCTGCGGGCAGGCACCTCCTGGCGCATGAGCTCGCGCATGTGGTGCAACAGCGCAATTCGGCCGCGCGCGCCGACACCGCCTTCGGCACCGCGGCGGGCCAACCCCGCGCCACGGCCGAGGGCGAATCCAAGACGCTTCAGGTGCCGGGCGATGAAGCCGAGCAGGTGTTGCAGCGCGACGTGGAGGGCACCGGCACGCTGGCCGAGACACCGACACCGCCGCCGGCAGACAGCACCGACGCCGCGCCTGCCGACCCCGGCGCTGCCGCTGGTGCCGTCCCTGCCCAGTCGCCACCCGCCACCGGGCCGGCCACGCCCACGCTGTCGGTCACGCCGGCGGCCACCCTGACCCGCGGCGACAGCCTGACCGCGACGATCGGCTTCACGCCACGCGCCGGCGAAACGAAGAACATCGTCGCCTGGCGCTACGCCACCCCGAACCAGGGCAGCGTCACCCGTGCCGCGACCGAAGCCAGTTTCCAGACCAGCTGGAGCGGCGCGATGGCGCTGTCGGGCACGCTGGAAGTCGACTACACCGTCACGCCCGCGGGCGGCACGGCGTCGGCGGTGAGCACCTTGACCCAGGCGGTGACGGTGAACGACCGCAGCGGCGCACCCTGGGCCGCGGTGGCCGACCTTCGTGCCGAAAACTCGTTCACCGGGCGGCCGAACCCGCCGAAGGTGTTTTCCGACCTCGGCCGGCACAACCTGACGATCACCAACCCAACGCCCACCGCCACCGCGGTCGCGGCCGGGCCGAACACCGGCTTCAGCTTCGTCGGCTCGCTCACCGCCGGCGCTTACGTCTCGCAGCCACGAATCCACCCGGCGCTGACCACCGCGACCAGCAGCTTCAACACCTTCCACCAGAACCCGAGCCGCCTGTACCTGCTGGTCGGTGCCGCGCGCACGCTGGTCCCGATCACCGACTACAGCGCGCTGTCGACCGCCGGCGGCACGCTGACCTTTACCGTGCCGAGCTGGGAGACGTTCTACAAAGCGCGGCGCTTCTACGAGGTGACCGCAACGGGCAACGGCGGCGCCGGCCCGGTGCCGCTGCGCAACGCGTGGTGGGGGCTGGCGACCAACTCGGCCACGGCGGCGTTGTCGGTGGTGGACGCCGCCGCGATCCGCGGCGCGCTTGGCATTCCGGCCACCGAGGGCTTCAGCCTCTCGGCCACCGCGCGTGGCAGTTGGGAGGGCTTCCAACTGATGCAGTCCGCGGCGATCCTCACCGGCACCCAAAGCCACGAGTACGTACACGCCACACACAGCCACCGCGCCAACTTCACCGCGATGCTGCGCGCGGTCGACCCGCAGCGCAAGATCGAGCAGACGGTGAGCACGCCGAGCAACAGCGTGACCTTTGCCGACAAGGTGACCGAGTGGGTCGCCGAAATCCAGAAGCCGAACCATGAACTGGTCGACGAGGCCGCCTCGCGCACCGCCGGGGCCTTCGTGGCCACGGGATCGGGCATGGCCGGTGTCAACACCGACCCCGCCGGCGGCACCTTCCTGGGCTCGGTGTGGAACATCACCGACGACGCCCAGATGGCCAACTGAACGGCCACGCCACCATGAGCCTCTCCACCTCCCCCAAGCTGATCAAAGGCGGCCTGGTGATCCTCGCCGCCGGCGGCAACACGGCAAGGCAGACGATCGCGCTGCAATACAACCCCGAGTCGCTCAGCCGCAGCTACCAGGTGCAGGGCAGCGGCGGCGACGGCGGCGCGGAGCGGGCGATGCCGTTCCGCCTGAAGGGCCCGGCGATCGAGTCGATCAAGCTCGACGCCGAGATCGACGCCACCGACGCGCTGGCCGAGCCCGAGCGCAACGCCAACGCGGTGGAACACGGCATCGCGCCGCAGTTGGCCGCGCTGGAAGCGCTGGTGAACCCGAGCGTGGCCGAGTTGCAGGCGCTCGAAGGCTTGAGCGCGGCGGGCACGCTGGAGATCGTGCCGCCCGAGGCGCCGCTGGTGCTCTTTGTGTGGGGGCGCGGGCGGGTGGTGCCGGTGCGCGTGAGCGAGTTTTCGGTCACCGAGGAGTCCTTCGATGCCGCGCTCAACCCGGTGCGCGCCAAGGTGCAACTCGGCCTGCGGGTGCTGAGCACCGACGACGTCGGCTTTGCGAACAAGGGCGGCGCAATCTTCCTCAACCACCTGCGCTCGCGCGAAGCGCTCGCGGCCAAGACCGGCAGCGCGTCGCTCGCCACGCTGGGCTTGAACGGCCTGCCATGAATGCAGCGCGCAACTTCGTGGGCGGAGTGTCGTCATGACCGACCCGGTCCAAATGCTGATCGACGCCGGCGCGATCCCGTCGAACCCATTCGACGAGGCGAGCCGTTATCGCAAGGTGGCGATCGCGTTGCTGCCCGCGCCGGCGCTGTCGCCGACCTCGGGCGCGGCGCAACCGCCCGTCCCCTACCTGCGCCGGCGTTTCATCGCGCAGCCGCGCAGCATTGCGCTCGCGGCGCATGTGATGGTGGCATCGAGCGAACGGCCGGAGCTGCTCGCCAACCGCACGCTCGGCGAACCACTGGCGTATTGGCGCATCGCCGATGCCAATGGCGTCACCGACCCCAACGCGCTCACCGACACACCCGGCGCGCGGGTCGCGATTCCGGTGATCACCGGTTGAGGCCGGCAAGTATGGACAAGGGCATCCAACTCTCGCTGCACATCGGCCCGCTGCCGCTGCCCGCGCCGCGCGAGGTGGTGGAGGCGCTGGTGTCGGTGCGGGTCGAGGCCGGTTCCGGCGACGCCCAGAGCGGCTTCGAGTTGGTGTTCGACCTGCCGCCACGTTCACCGCTGCGCACTTTGTTTTTGATCAGCGGCGGCGGGGGTGGTGTTCCGCTGATGCGCGTCGGTCTGGTGGTCACGATGGGCGGGCGCGCCGAGGCGATCGTCGACGGCATGGCCACGCATGTGAGCACCACGCCCGGTGCGGGCGGCGTGGGCCGGCTCAC
>JANNGZ010000435.1:0-7432 GCA_031404155.1 Burkholderiales bacterium | reverse complement strand
GTTCCTCGCGTTCCTCGCGCTCCGAGGTGCGGGCGCCGGGGGGCGGGGTGTGCTCGCTGCGCGGTCCGGCCGAGTTGCCCGCTGTGCTTGCACCTGCACCTGCACCTGCACCTGCACCTGCCTTTGCGCCGGCCTTTGAGTCGGCCTTTGAGTCGTCTGCGCGGGCCGCAGCGCCGGTTGCCGCACCGGGCTTGATGTTCACTGCGCCGGCATCGCTGGCATCGCCCGCGGCGAACAGGGTGGGGCAGGCTTCCTCATCGCGTGGCCCTTTGCCCGAGCCCGAGGCACTGCACCCCACGCTGTGGCGCGCCAGCCAACTGGCCCGCTCACGCGACGCTGCGCTGCCCACCGGCTACGCGCTGCTCGACGCCGAGCTGCCCGGCGGCGGCTGGCCGGTGCGCTCGCTCACCGAGCTGCTGCTGCCGCACCCCGGCGTTGGCGAATGGCGGCTGCTGGCACCGGTGCTCGCGCGCATCGCCCATGCCGGCCGCACGCTCATGCTCATCGACCCGCCGGCCACGCTGCATGCACCCGCGCTCGAAGCGCTGGGCGTGCCGGCGCGGCAACTCGTGCTGGTGCGCGCGCGCGACAGGCCAAGCCCATCGCACGGCCGCCCGAAGATGGGCTTGCTCCCGCTCGGCGGGACGGCGCGCAGCGCCCAGGGTGCCCCAACCCCATCGCACGGCCACCCGAAGATGGGCTTGCTCCCGCTCGGCGGGACGGCGCGCAGCGCCCAGGGTGCTCCAACCCCTTCGCATGGCCGTGCGCGTGAGCTGCTGCCGGCGGCCGACATGCTCTGGGCGCTGGAGCAGGCGCTCAAAAGCGGGCATGTGGGCGCGGTGCTGGCCTGGCTGCCGGCTCAGGTGCGCGCCGACACGCTGCGGCGCCTGCAACTGGCCGCGCAGGCCCACCAAGGCCCGGCCTTCGTGTTGCGCCACAGCGCGGTGCGCCAGCAGCCGAGCCCCGCGCCGCTGCGCTTGATGTTGAGCAGTGGCAGCGCGGTGGGTGCGGGCCCTGGGGCCGAAGGGGTGGGTATGCGCAATGCGGCCGCGGCGGCCGACCGGCTGCTGCTGCACATCGTCAAGCGGCGCGGCCCGGCGGCGGTGCGGCCGCTGTGCATCGAGCTGCCGCCGGTGTTGCGCGGCGGGCGTGGGGCACCGGCGCGTGCAGCGCCGCCGGGTGAGCCAGCGCGTGCAGCGCCGGCGTCGAGCGCACCGGCGGGTGCAGCATCGTTGACGGCGGGTGCAACAGCGGGCACGGCGTTGGCGCCGGGTGTGCTGGCATCGGCCGCTGCCACCGGTGCGCGGGGTGAAACCTTGCTGGAGGCTGTCGCGACAAGCAGCGAGGGCAGCCTGGGTTGAGCGTCGACACCCCGCGCCGTCCAGCGCCGGCCGCCTGCAGCACCGCCGGTGGCCGGACGCCGGCCGCAGCGCACTACGCCTCTTGCCTCCGCTCGCATCGCCCCCGCTGCCCGCCATCGCCATCGCACCATGCTCTGGCTCGCCCTGCACCCGCCGCAGCTGTCGCTCGAAGCCTTCGAGGCCACGCTCGGCCTGCCGCTCGCACTGCTGGCGACGCAGCCGGTGGCGCTGCTCGAGGCGCAGCGCATCGGCGCGGCCAATGCCGCGGCGCGGCAGCTCGGCGTGCAGCCGGGCATGAAGCGCAGCACCGCGCTCGCGCTCGCGCCGGCGCTGCTGCTCGGCCAGGCCGACGCCGAACGCGACGCGCGCGCGCTGCACGCCCTGGCCCATGCCGCGCTCGCGTTCACGCCCGCGGTGACGCTGGAGGCGCCGCACACCGTGCTGCTCGAAGTGCAGGCCAGCCTGCGCTGCTTCGGCGGTGCGCAGGCGCTGCTGCAAGGCCTGCACGACGCCGTGCGGCCGCTCGGCCACAGCCTGCGCATCGCCAGCGGGCCGACCGCCCTCGGCGCCGCGCTGCTGGCGCGGTCGCCGTCTGATGAATGCGTTGCGCTGCTGGCGCGGTCGTCTTCACAAGAACGCATTGCGCCGCCGGCGCGCGCGCCTTCGTCGCACGCCAGCGCAGCACTGACGCGAGGGCCTTCAAGCGGCCACACCGCGCCGACCACAGCAGCCGGGCCAGCACCAGCCCCAGCCCCAGCGCCAGCGCCAACACCAACACCAACGCCAACGCCAACGACAACGACAACGACAACGACAACGACAACGCCACGCGGATCGCCGCGCGCTGTGCGTCCGATGCCGTCGTCGTCACCGTCGTCGTCGTCGCCATCATCCCTGTCCCCCGTGTTCGGCCGCCACAGCCAGGACCTCGGCGCGCTCGGCCGGCAGCTCGACGACGCTCCCGTGTGGCTGCTCGGCCCCGGGCGCGAACATTGGGACGCGCTGCAGGGCATGGGCCTGCGCACGCTGGGCTGCCTGCGCCGGCTGCCGCGTGCCGGGTTGGCGCGGCGTTTTGGCGAAGGCCTGCTCGACGAGTTGGACCGCGCCTACGGCCAGCGCCCCGACCCGCGCGAGCACCTGGTGCCGCCCGCCACCTTCACCAGCCGCATCGAGCTGCATGCACGGGCGGACAACAGCGAGCAGCTGCTGCACGGCGCGCAGCTGCTGCTGGCGCGGCTGGTGGCCTGGGCGCGCGCGCGCCACGGCCGCGTGGCCGGGTTCACGCTGCACATGCACCATGAACTGCGCCACCGCACCAGCACCACGCAAGCCCCGCGCACCAGCCTGCCGATCGCGTTGGCCGAACCCTCGTGCGACACCGCGCATTTGCAACTGCTGCTGCGCGAGCGGCTCACACGCTGCCTGCTGCCCGCGCCCACGCTCGACCTGAGCCTGGACTGCACCGAGCTCAAACCCGGCGCACCGCCGAACGAAGAACTCTTTCCCACGCCCGGCAGCGAGCGTGAAGGCATCCTGCGGCTGGTGGAGCGCCTGCGCGCGCGCCTCGGGCCCGAGCGGGTGCAGCGCATCGAGGTGCACGCCGACCACCGGCCCGAGGCGGCCACACGTTTTGTCGACGCCGACGCGCCGTGGTTTGCGGGCGGGCGGGGTGGTGCGCGTGAGGGTTCGCGTGACGGCGCGCGGGGGGGTGGGCGTGACGGTGCGCGGGGGGGTGGGCGTGACGGTGCGCGTGATGGCGCACAAGGCGGTCTGCGTGATGACGCGCGGGGAGCGCGCGTGGGCACGGGCACGGGTGCGGCCAGTCGCACCGGCATCACGGCCCGCGGCAGCGCCAGCCCGTGGCCAGCGCCGCCCGACGCCGTCACCCGCCCCGCCTGGCTGCTGCCCGAGCCGCAAGCGCTCACCGAGCGCCAATCCAAACCCTGGCTCGACGGCGCGCCGCTGCAACTGCTGGCCGGGCCCGAGCGCATCGAGGCCGGCTGGTGGGACGGCGCGCTGGCCAGCCGCGACTACTTCGTGGCCCAGGCCGCCGGCGGTGCGCTGGTGTGGGTCTACCGCACGCGGCTGGTGAACCCACCCACGAATGGGGATGCCGGCGTGGGCGGCGACGACGCCGGCTCAGGCCCGAACTTGAGCCGCGCCGAAGGCTGGTTTCTTCAAGGCCGCTTTGCGTGAGCCAGCCGCGTGCGGGCCGGCTCGCAGGCCTGACGCGGGTGCATCGGGGGCCGCTCGGCCTCACGGCCTCTCAGCGCGACTTGCCGTGCGCTTGCGTGTGGGCGTGTGTTGGTTTGCGCGTGTGGGTGTGCGCCTGCGCGACCGTGAGCGCAGCAACATTGGCCGCCGAGCCCGCGCACGCGCCTCGCGCTCGAAGCGGTTGTCGCGGTAGGCGTCGCGCCCGCGCAGCCACTGCCAGGCGCTGTCGCCAAGGTACAGCGCAATGAACAGCGGCCCGAAGCGTTCGTACTGGCGCACATGCACCTGCTCGTGCGCGCGCAGCCGGTCCAGCGTGCCGAAGTCGACGCCGATCACCACGTGCCCCAGCGTGATCGCGCCGAAGCGCCGCGCCACGAATCGCGGCGCACGGCGCGGCGCAATTTCCACGATGCCGTCCACACAGCGCGCACGCGCTCCGAAGGGCCAGAGCAGCAGTGCCGCCACGAGCCCGAGCGCGGAAGCGGGCGAGGCCCAGAGATAACGGGCGAGCTGCGAGAAAGACATCAAGGCGGCGTCGTCACCCGGGTGAGCCGGCGCCGCCCCACACCAACGGGAACAACGCATGCGCCATCGGCGCGCCGGCCGCCAGCTCGCTGGCCAGGCCTTCGAACGGCGGCGAGGTGCGCCAGTGCCGCGGTGCGTGGCGCGCATCGTCGCCGAGGTAGCGCGCGCTGAACACACGCCGCCGCGTGCTGGTGCCCGAGGCCGCATGCAGCGTGAGCATGTGAAACGCAACGCAGTCGCCCGGCTCGAGCGCCCAGCCCACCACCTGCGCTTGCATCGTGGGCGCGTTCATCTCGGGGATGTCGGCCAGCGAGCCCTCGGGGAACCACTTCGCCTGCAGCGTTTGAAAGGTGCGCGGCATCAGCCACGGCCCGAGGTGCGAGCCGGCCAGGAACTTCAGCGTCGTCGCCTCGCTCACCGCATCCACCGGAATCCAGAAGCTCACGTTCTGCCGCCCGCTCACGTTGTAGTAGGGCTGGTCCTGGTGCCATGGCGTCGGCGCGCGGGTGCCCGGCTCCTTGACGAGCAGGTGGTCGTGGTACAGCCGCACCGCCTCGCTTTGCATCAACTGCGCCGCGATATGCGGCAACGCCGAGTCGCGCAGCGTGGCCTCGTATTCGGCGATGCGCTGCCAGTTGCAGAAGTCCTCGAAGAAGCGCCCGGGATCGTCGGCGCCGCTGGCCACCAGGGCGAGCGGGCCGGGTGCGGCGAGGTTCGCTTCGATGCCGCGCGCGAGCCGCGCGAGGTCGGCAGCGTTGAGCGCGCCGCGGATCGGGACGGCGCCGATGAGGGCGTAGCCGGCGATGGTTTGCGCGTCGAGAGGGTGGTGGCGAAGGGTCTCAGCCATCTGTCTTTCGAGACTCGCCCGCTGCACTTCGATGTTGGACACAAGCGGATGTCTAGCGTACTTGCTTGGTCGCCTTCGCTTCATGCCACACTGGAGATGCATCGTTGGTGAAGTCGAACATCTGACGGCCAGCTTGGTAGACCGGTACTCCAATGCGAATCCGTTTTGCGGCAAGTGGCCGACCTACAAATCGTTCAGTTGGTTCAATGAACAGGTAACGATTCTCGGCCCCTTTGGCAGGGAAGCCCAAAAATTGTTCGACCGCCTGCTCGTCAAACCTTATGAGTACGTAGCAGCCTCCGTCAGTGCAATCGACTCGCCCTTTCTCCATGTAGACATGTGTCTTAAACCCCTTCTTGGTCGTTGCAGGCCCAGGGCCTGCCGAGCTACACCAATGCACCGGGCCGATGGTCGGGCGGGGCGTTGCCAGCTTACGAGGAGACGGGCCATAGGTAAATCTATCACCGGCAGCGTTCACGTCAATTTGGATGGGCACAAAGACAGCATCCACCTCGACGTAGCGGCGCCCGGGACTAGAAAACTCAGGCCATCCGATCAACCATCCGCATGCGACACACGACGACGGCGAGGCGTCGGCTGATGCTCAATGAGCCATTCCTTGAGGGCGGTGTTCATCCGAGTTTGCCAACCTGGACCATCGGCCCGAAATGCTGCGAGAACCTCGGGGTCGAACCGAATTGCAACCTGTTCTTTGGTCGGGTTCTTGTTCTTCCCACGCACTTTTCGCAGAGCGCCGATCGTCGCCGCGACTCCTCCGCCTGGCGTGACAACTCCACGCTTCCAGGCGATTCCGTCGGGAGGCGCTGGTGGCGCAGCCGCAGCCTTCGCGGCGGCGACTTGGTGCGAGCTAAAGACTTTCAAAGTAGTCTTGGATTTGCGAGCGGTCTGCATAGCGGCACGAGATCAAATGAGCGGCGTCTTGCCGTTCGGTCCACACCAAGAAGACGACCCGTCCACGCCACATCGCCAAGCTTTGTAGTCGTAGTTCACCATAGGTTTCGCGATCATCTTCTACCGTGACCATCGGGAAGTCGAAGGCGCTCTCAAGTTCGGCAAGATCAATGTTGTGCTTCTTGAGATTGAGTTTGCGCTTGGGTTCTTCCCAGGTGATCATGCCTCAGAATGTAGATGCAAGTTGCTTTGCGGTCAACCGCTGAATCTTGCGGCGCCCGGTGCGCGCAGGGCGGCACGGCTCTGACCCTCACCGCCCCAGCCGCAACCACAAATACGCAAACTCCAACGCCATCATGTCCGCGCGCTGGCTGTTGTCCGCCGCGCCCGCGTGCCCACCCTCGATGTTCTCGTAGTACAGCGGCGCGTAGCCCAGCTCGGTCATGCGCGCCACCATCTTGCGGGCGTGGCCGGGGTGCACGCGGTCGTCGCGGGTGGAGGTGGTGAACAACACCTTGGGCAGCTTCATGCCCACGCGCACGTTCTGGTATGGGCTGTATTTGGAGATGAACGCCCACTCGGCCGCGTCGTCGGGGTTGCCGTATTCGGCCATCCAGGAGGCGCCGGCCAGCAGCTTGTGGTACCGCTTCATGTCCAGCAGTGGCACCTGGCAGACCACCGCGTTGAACAGTTCGGGTCGCTGCAACATCACCGCGCCGACGAGCAGGCCGCCGTTGCTGCCGCCTTCTATGCCGAGATGGCGTGCGCTGGTCACCTTGGTGGCGATCAGGTCCTCGGCCACCGCGATGAAGTCGTCGTAGCTCTTCTGCTTGTTGGCCTTCACCGCGGCCTGGTGCCAGGCCGGGCCGAACTCGCCGCCGCCGCGGATGTTGGCCACCACCAGCACGCCGCCTTGTGCGTACCAGGCGGTGCCAAAGCCGCCGGAGTACCAGGGCTGCATCGACTGTTCGAAGCCGCCGTAGCCGTAGAGCAGCGTCGGGTTGCTGCCATCGTTTGTGGTGCCCTTGGGCCAGACGATGAAGTAGGGCACCTGCGTGCCGTCACCCGACTTCGCGAATTTCTGCTCCACCCGCATGCCCTGGGCTTCGAAGAACGCGGGCCGCGCTTTCAGCGGCTCGCGCGTGTCGCTGCCGGTGCTGCCGAGCACCAGCGAGTCGGGGGTGAGGAAGTCGGTGTAGGTGAGGGCGTAGCGCTCGGCCAGCGGGTCGGTTTTCAGCAGCGGGTCGTGCACCGCGGCCACGCCCACGGTGCCGGGGAAGGGCGCCTTCACCGCGCGCTTCGTCCATACGGTGTTGCCGCCTTCCTTGCCACTACCTTTGCTCGCTCGCCACTCCTCGACGCGGCCGGCGACCTTGTCGAGCAGGTTCAGGATCACATGCGTTTTGGTGGATGTGTGGCTCGCGAGCGAGGTGGTGGCCGTGGGTGTGAACAGGGCGACGAATTGGCGCTCGCCCTTGTTCAGGTACGCGTCGGCGTTGCTCACCAGCAGCGTGCCGGCAGGCCAGGTGGTGCCGGCCACACCCCACTCGCTGCGCAGTTGCAGCAGCAGGTG
>JANNGZ010000434.1:0-24065 GCA_031404155.1 Burkholderiales bacterium | reverse complement strand
CCTGAACGGCTACGTGGTGCGCATGGGTGAGATGCATGGGGTGGCCACGCCGGTGAATCGTGTTTTGCACAGCCTCGTCAAGTTGCTCGAATCACAGCGCGGCTGATCGTGTGAGCGCCCGGCAGCTCGCAGCAACACAGTGTTTGCACGACTAGGAGGCTGTCGGGCTTTGGGTCGGGCCCGCGCCGGGGCGATTTGCGGCGCCGGTCTAGGCGCCGACGAGGCGTGTGGCGGTGCCACACAACGAGTTGGCAACGACGCCTGGGGCGGCAAATCGCCTCGGCCCTTCGGGTTGGGCCTGCAAAGGGGCTGATCCGTCGGTGCAAAGCCTCGCTGTGCCGCCCGGCACAACGGCGTTTTGCGCCTAGGCTGAGCCCCTGTGCAGGCCCAACGCGGGCCCGACCCAAAGCCCGACAGCCTCCTAGGGCGGGGCGAACATCGCCCGGGTGGCAAAGACGCGTGCGTCGAAGCCCTGGCCGCGCTCGCGCAGCGCCCGTTTGAGCATCAGGTCGAAGAGCAGCGGGTTGTGCCCCCGCACCGCTTCCAGCGTGGGCACGAGGGCGGCGTCGAGCAGGCCCGCGCGCACCAGCTTGCCGAGCCGGTACAACGGCCCGACACCCGGCAGCGGATAGTCCGAGCCGTGCAGCAGGCGCGGGTGCCAGTCCTGGCGCGCGAGCAGCTCATGCCAGGCCGACTCGGGACGGTTGGCCTGGAACACCGCCGAGATGTCGCCGAACAGCCGGCCTTCGTGTTCGCGCTCGTCCATGATCCGCGCGAAGAGTTCGAAGGCGAGGCGGCGCGGGCGCCGCGGCTGGTCCAGGTCATCGGCCTCGCCGAGGGTGGCGCAATGGGCCACGATCACGCGTACGCCGCGACTCAGCGGCACGCGCACCAGCAGCGGGTTGCCGAAGTCGTGGCGGCCGGCGCCGGGCGCTGCCTGCTCCTCGCCGCAATGCACGATCAGCGGCATGCCGCTTTGTGCCAGCCGGTCGTAGAAGGCACCGCAGCGTGGGCTCGCGAGGTCGATGTTCATCGCGCTGGGCAGCCACTTCACCGCGACGGCGCCGGCGGCTCGCGCCGCGTCCAGGCGCACCAGCGCGTCCTCGCGGTAGGGGTGGATCGAGGCCACCCAGCCGAAGCGCTCGGGCGCGGTCGACGAAATTTTCTCTGCGTAGGCGTCGGGCACATGGAAAGTAGTGCTGTCGGGCAGCGCCAAGCCCGCGTCGTCGTGGGCACGGTCGAACGCAAACAACAACCAGCGCGCGCCAGCGGGGAAGTCGGCGGCCAGTGTGCGCAGGCGATCGACATAGGCGCGGTCGACCGAGGGCGCGTCGGCTGCCACGCAGGCCGCGCCGAGGATCATCCGTTTGCGCAGCACCTCGGTGGGCCGCCACCACTGGTTCATGGCGGGGTGGATCGTGCAGCCCGAGCCGCTGTCGCCGGTGCCCAGAAGATGCGTGTGCACGTCCCACAGCGCATGGGCGTCGAGGCCGTCGAAGCTGCGCGCGACCAGCTCGTGGCGCGCCAGTTCAGGCGGTAAAGCGCCGGCGCAGGTCGCCCGAAACGGGCTGGCACCCGCGTCGAGCGAGGTGAACAGGCCGGCGACCGCGGCGGCGCCGCAGCAGAGCAGGTGGCGGCGGGTGAGGCGGGGCTCGGTCATGCGCGGTCCTCCAATGCGGTGGGCTTCATCTCGCAGCCCTGTGGGATGTCGAACAGATGCGGCATCTTGCGCAGCAGGCGCGCGCGGCGCCAGCGTTTGGACAAGGTTTCGAGAAGGGTCGCTGCTAGAGTGCCCGCGCGGTATCGGAGTGCGATACCGTCACAGGCGCAACGACGAACGGAGCCCACCACTTGTCATCCACCCGCGACCTGATCGCCGCATTGAAGGCCGAGCTCAAAGCCGCCGGCGTCACCTACGCCGACCTGGCCGAGCACCTCGGCATGGCCGAGTCGAGCATCAAGCGCATGTTCTCGCATGCCGACATGCCGCTGTCGCGCATCGACGAGGTGTTGCGGGTGCTGAAGATGGATTTTGGCGAACTGGCACGCCGCATCGCCGACGCGCAGCCGCTGCGCCGCGAGCTCACGCCCGAGCAGGAGCAGGCGGTGGTGGCCGACCGCAAGCTGTTGCTGGTGGCGATCTGCTGCCTGAGCCAGTGGACCTTCGAGCAGATCGTGGCCACCTACCACTACACCGAGGCCGAAGCGGTCGCCCGCCTGGCCCAACTCGACCGGCTCGGCGTGATCGAGTTGAAGCCGATGAACCGCTACCGGCTGCTGCTGGCCAAGACCTTCCGCTGGCGGCCCGACGGGCCGGTAATGGCCTTCTTCCGCAAGCATGTGATCGGCGACTACTACAGCGGCGGCTTCGACGGCGAGGGTGAGCTGCTGATGCTGGTGCACGGGCAGATCGGGCCGAGCCTGGCGGTGGCCTTCAACGAACGCCTGGCGCGCGTGGCGCAGGACTTTGCGCAGCAGCACCTGGCCGACCAGAAGCTCGCGCCGGAGCACAAACGGGCCTACACGCTGGTGATCGGTATGCGCTCCTGGCTGTTCGCGGCCTTCCGCGATTTGAAGCGCGAACCGGGCTGAGCCCGCACGCGGGGACCGCAACGGGGCCTGGCCCCGCGGCTGGCGAAGGCCCGAACGCCATTTCACGCGTGAGGGCTGAGCGAGAGCCGCGGTCAAGCGGGCGTCAACCCGCCTTCGACTGCTCCAGCAGAAAACCCGCGCCGTCGTGTTGGCCGAGCACTTCGACCAGCCAGGGCAGCACCGCCTGCAATTCGTCATGCAGGGTGTGCGGCGGGTTGGCGATGAAGACGCCGCTGCCGACCAGCCCGAAGCCGCGCTCGTCGGTTTTGGCCACGCTCAGGCGCACATGCAGCCAGCCCTTCTTGGCGGGGGCCGCGGCGGCCTCGGCGGCATTGCGCAGGCGCTGCGGCAACTGCGCGGACTCGAGCATCTGCAGCTGCGGGTACCAGATCATCACCACGCATTGCGGGAAGCGGGTCAGGGCTTCGCGCAGGGCGCCCACCACGCGCGCGTAGTCGAGCTTGATCTCGTAGCTCGGGTCGATCAGCAGCACGCCGCGCCGCGACGGCGGCGGCAGTTCGGACTTGAGTGACGCGAAGCCGTCGCTGTGGAACACCTGCGTTTGCGGCCGCTCGCGCAGGTAGGCCTCGAGGATTTTGTGGTCGGTGGGGTGCAGCTCATACAGGCGCAGGCGGTCGTCGGCGCGCAGCAGCGCATTGGCGATGCCCGGCGAGCCGGGGTACTGGGTGAGCTTCTTCGCGCCGGGGTTGAAGGCGCGCACCAGCGCCACATAGTCGGCCACCGGCGCGGGCAAGTCCTTGCGCGCCCAGAGCGCGCCGATGCCGGTGGCGAACTCGTCACCCTGGTGCGCGTAGTTGCCTTCGAGCGAATAGCCGCCGGCGCCGGCATGGGTGTCCACCAGCGTGAAGGGTTTGTCCTTCTCGGCCATGTAGCGCAGCACTTGGCTGAGCACCAGGTGCTTGAGCACGTCGGCATGGTTGCCGGCGTGAAAGGCGTGACGGTAGGCGAACATGCGCAGACTGTAGCGGGACGCCGCAGCGGGCTACCGGCCAAAGAGCGATGCAGGCCAGCGCCGGGCCGCCCCAAGCGGGTGCGCTCTCCCCGGGGGAGCGAGTGGCGCGACTCCAAGCCGACCTGCGTCGGCTCGGACGCCACGAGCTTGAGGCTGTCATCACACCCGGGCGCGGGCGCGGAACAGCTCGGGGATCGACACCTCTCGGGGGCCGGCCATCAGCTCGAACGCCTCGCCCACCCGCAGCGTGCCGGGGCGCAACACCGCGAGATAGAAACCACATTGGCCCGACTGCACCATCATCTTCACGGCCTGTGAAAAACCCATCGCGGCGTTGAACTTGAAGCAGGGCAGGCGCGGCTCGCTCACCGCGAGTTCGGCGTTGGCAAAGCGCAAGCGGTCACCCACCCAGACTTGCGACTCGAGCACACCTTCGAGCGTGAGGTTCTCGCCGAAGGCGCCCGGCGCCAATGCCTCGTCCCACAGCGACACGCGCGCCTGCGCGCGGAAGGTTTGCCACAAGGGGTAGTGCTCGCTGGGGTAGGCGTAGACCGCCTTGCTCAGCCCACCGTGCACGCTCAAGTCGGCCTGCTCGTCGCCGGCCAGGCCGAGCGGGTTCGCCGCCACGGTGCTGTCGGGCGCGACCGGCCGCTTTCCGATCGCGCTCATCACACGCCGCGGGCCGATTTGCAGGGGTTGCGCGCGGGCGATGTTCACACTGAGTATTCGCATCGATCGATTCTCTTTCGCGGCGTGCATTTGTTCATGCAGGATGGGCATGACCCCCCGAAAGCCGGTGGTTACCGCGGGATTACACTGGCCGGACAATGCCCTCAAGACAGGGCGCGACGCCACCCGTCGCAGCAGCAAAACCGGCCGCCACCAGCGGCCGTTCGCATCTTCAGTTCGCATCTTCAGTTCGCATCCTCGGCTACCGCCGGCATTGGGCCAGCCTCGACCACCAGCGCGCAGGTTCACGCGCCTCGAAGTTGCCCCAATCCCGTCCCACTATTTGAGCATCCCATGATCGGAGATTCCATGAACCGTCCCGTGCTGGAAGGCCTGAGCTTGAATGTGCCTGCCTGGGTGAACCACCCACGGCTGGTCGATTGGGTGGCGCAGATGGCCGCACTCACCGAAGCGCGCGACGTGTATTGGTGCGACGGTTCGCAAGCCGAGTACGACCGCCTTTGCAACCAGCTGGTCGACGCGGGTGTGTTCCGCCGCCTCAACCCGGCCAAGCGGCCGAACAGTTTCCTCGCCTGCAGCGACCCGAGCGATGTCGCCCGCGTCGAAGACCGCACCTTCATCTGCAGCGCGAAGAAGGAAGATGCTGGCCCGACCAACAACTGGACCGATCCGGCGCAGATGCGCGAGTTGCTGCAAACCGGTCGGCCCGACGGCACCCCGGCGCTTTTCCGCGGCAGCATGCGTGGCCGAACGATGTTCGTGGTGCCGTTTTCGATGGGCCCGCTCGGCTCGCCGATCGCGCATATCGGCGTCGAACTCTCCGACAGCCCCTATGTGGCGGTGAACATGCGCCTGATGACGCGCATGGGCAAGGCGGTGCTCGACGTGCTCGGCAGCGACGGCGATTTCGTGCCCTGCGTGCACACCGTGGGCGCGCCGCTGCAAGCCGGGCAGAAGGACGTGACCTGGCCCTGCAACCCGACCAAGTACATCGTCCACTACCCCGAGACGCGCGAGATCTGGAGCTACGGCTCGGGCTACGGCGGCAATGCGCTGCTCGGCAAAAAATGTTTTGCGCTGCGCATCGCCAGCACCATGGGCCGAGCGGCCGCGCAGGGCCCCTCCGGTAGCCCGGGCTGGTTGGCCGAACACATGCTGATTCTGGGTGTCACCGACCCGCAAGGCGTTAAGCGCCATGTGGCGGCCGCGTTCCCGAGCGCTTGCGGCAAGACCAACTTCGCGATGCTGGTGCCGCCAGAGGGCTTCGACGGCTGGAAGGTCACGACCATCGGCGACGACATCGCCTGGATCAAACCCGGCCAGGACGGTCGCCTCTACGCCATCAACCCCGAGGCGGGCTACTTCGGCGTTGCCCCCGGCACCAACCTCAAGACCAACCCGAACTGCATGGCCTCGCTGGAGCGCGACGTGATCTTCACCAACGTGGCGCTCACCGACGACGGCGACGTTTGGTGGGAGGGCATGACCGAGACGCCACCCGCGCACCTGATCGACTGGCAAGGCAAGGACTGGACCCCGGCGCTCGCCAAGGAAACCGGTGCCGGCGGTAAGCCGCGGCCCGCGGCGCACCCGAACGCGCGTTTCACCGTGGCCGCCACCAACAACCCGGTGCTCGACCCCGAGTGGGACAACCCGGCCGGCGTGGCGATCGACGCCTTCATCTTCGGCGGCCGCCGCTCGACCACTGTGCCGCTGGTCACCGAAGGCCGCAACTGGACCGAGGGCGTGTACATGGCCGCCACCATGGGCAGCGAAACCACGGCGGCGATGGCCGGCGGCGACGGCGCGGTGCGGCGCGACCCCTTCGCGATGCTGCCCTTCATCGGCTACAACATGAGCGACTATGTGCAGCACTGGCTGGACATCGGCGCGAAGCTGCAAGCCCAGGGCGCCCGGCTGCCGAAAATCTTCTGCGTCAACTGGTTCCGCAAGGGAGCCGACGGCAAGTTCGTCTGGCCGGGCTACGGAGAGAACATGCGCGTGCTGCAGTGGATGCTCGGCCGTGTCGCCGGCACCGCGCAGGGCGAGTCGAACGTCTTTGGTGTCAGCCCGCGTTACGAAGACCTGAACTGGGCCGGCCTGAGTTTCAGCCGCGAGCAGTTCGCCAGCGTGATCGCCATCGAGAAGCAGGCCTGGACCCAGGAGCTGAAGCTGCACGCCGACCTGTTCAAGCAACTCGCCCACCACCTGCCCGCCGAACTGCCGGCGACGCGGGCGCGCATCGAGGCCGAGCTGGCGGCCTGAGCGCGAAGCGCGGGCGCGGGCACGCTTGGCAACCTGCAAAAAGCACCACTCGAGCCAACCGCGCCGGCGATGCGTCTCCAGCTGCTATCGGACCTGCACCTCGAGAGCGAGGCCTTCGAGCCCGAACCCGCGCCCGGCGCCGAATTGCTGGTGCTGGCGGGCGATATCGACAGCAGCTGGCAGGCCTACCAGCGCTTCGCCGCCTGGCCGGTGCCGGTGCTGGTGGTGGCCGGCAACCACGAGTTCGACTTCCGCGACCTGCACGACGCCTGGCCGCGCCTGCGCGACCATTGCGAGCGCCTGGGCCTGACGTTGCTCGAACGCGAAGGCCTCGTCTTCGACGACGCCGACGGCCGGCAGGTGCGCTTTCTCGGCAGCGTGCGCTGGAGCGACTTTGATGTTTTCGGCGACGCGGGCCTCGAACGGGCGCTGCGCGCCGGCGCCTACTTCCAACGTGTGATGCAGGCCACCCGCGGCGGCGAGGTTTTTGACGCCGACGCGGTGCGCGAAGAGGGCCTGGCCTGCCGCGCCTGGCTGGCTGCGGAACTGGGCGCCGGACCCGGCGTTGAAGCGGGCGCCAACCCGCCGCCGCCCGCCGCCGCCACCGTGGTCGTGACCCACTTCGCCCCCAGCCTGCGCAGCGCTGATCCGCGTTACGGCCCGGTGCCCGGCAGCGCCAGCTTCTGCAACAACGACGAGTCGCTCATGCCGGGCGTGGACCTGTGGCTGCATGGCCATGTGCATTGCCGGCACGACTACAAGGTGGTGCATTCCGACGGCCGCGCCACCCGCGTGGTGTGCCAGTCGCGCGGGCTGGACCACAAGGGCGAAAGCTTGGACTTCGACGCGCTGAAGATCCTTGAGGCTTGAGCGCGCGTCGCCGCGCACTTCTTCAGGAGGGTCGAACCGGTTCGGTGCCGGACTCAGTCCGGCGCAGGGAGCAGGGACGCACCAAGCAGGGCTGCGCCCCCTTGGGGGACAGCGCAGGCGCGAAGCGACAAGCGTGGGGGCCGTCATCTCAGCCGGCGCGTTGAAGCGGGGTCAAGCGCCGTCGCGGCCGCCACGCAGCATGCGGGCGATGCTCTTGGACAGCTTCGACAGCTCCGCCTCGGGGGCCGCCGGCTCGGGCGTCAGCGAGAGTTCCATGCCGTACGCGGTGCCCATGTCCGCGGGGTCGGGAAATTCCTCCAACTGCGATTCACTGGGCGCGCGAAACGGACTCGTTGGGGTCGCAGGCTTGGACATTTGGGGCTCCCTCACCGCTCGGAGATGAGACGGCATGGCAAGTGTCTGCGTCTTGTGTATCGAAGAACCGTTTCAGCGGGCACCACCTGCGCAACATTCCTCACCCCGCCGGCTTGTGCGAGTTCCGGGCTGCGCGGCTGTCGCGGTCCAACCGCGGGCCTCGCTCGTCCTCTCGACGAAGGATTGCGCTTGCGCCTGCAGCGCCTAACCTGAAAGCCAGTGGCTCGCTTCTTGCAACCTTGAGCGTCACGCACCCACGGGAGCTGATCCATGCACCGCATCGCGCTGAATGCCTTGACCTGGGGCACCCTTGCCGGCGCCATTGCCAACGCGGCTTGGTTGTCGCTGAACGGGGGCTGTGCCGCCGCAACGCCCTCGCGGCCCTGGGCGATTCTGGACAGCATCGGCGACCCGCCGGCGCACGCGGCGCAGCGGGCCAATTCGGGCGCCGCCACAAGCCCAGCCCGCTGCCGCGACCGTATCACCACCCGCGCCGAACGGCTGCGCTGAACCGGCGCGCGGGTTGCCGGCCGCTGCTGGCAGCCGGGCTCGGTCGCGTGGCGGCGCGCCCGCCGGCCCGCCGCCATCCAACCGGCCGTGTGCCGGGCGTCGCGTGCGCTCGGCTGCTGTGCGTTGTGCCCTGACCCGGTGCGTCCCGGGCCGCGGCGTCGCTCACAATGCGCGCCTTTCTGCGCTGCCCGTTCCGATGGCAGGCCGCCGCTGCCCCAACTCGCCGATGCCCGATCCTCTCACCGCCTACTTGCATGGCCTGCTGATGATGGCCGGCCTGATCGTCGCCATCGGCGCGCAAAACGCGCTGGTGCTGCGCCAGGGCCTGCTGCGCCAGCATGTGATGCCGGTGGTGCTGCTGTGCACCGCGTCCGACATCCTGCTGGTAGCGCTCGGCGTCTTCGGGCTCGGGGCGCTGATCACCGCGTCGCCACTGCTGTTGCAGGCGCTGCGGTTTGGCGGCGCCGCGTTCCTGCTCGGCTACGGGCTGCGCGCGGCCTGGCGGGCCTGGCGCGGCCATGCCGGTTTGCTCGCGCAGCAGCAGGCCGGCGGCCTGCGTGCCACGCTGGTCACGACGCTGGCGCTCACCTACCTCAACCCGCATGTTTATCTCGATACCGTGGTGCTGTTCGGCTCGGTGGGCGCGGCGATGCCGCCGGCGCACCGCCTGGCCTTTGTGCTCGGCGGCGCCACCTCGTCGGCCCTGTGGTTCGGCCTGCTCGGCTTCGGCGCGGCGGCCAGTTCGCGCGCGCTGCAAAGGCCGGCGGTATGGCGCGGCATCGACGCGCTTGTGGCAGTGGTGATGTTCAGCACCGCCTACGGCCTGATCGCGAGCCCGTGGTGATACCGCGTCGGGCATGCCGCGCCACCATGCGCTGGGCGAAGATGTGCTCCCTTGCGCGACCGGTCGTCCTCGCGCTCGCCGGCCCAACCACCACCGTTATCGAATGACCGCCGCCCCCGCTCGCGCCCCCATTCGCGCCCCGGTCCGCTATTGCGCCATCGATTTCGGCACCTCGAACTCCGGCATCGCGCTGCCGAGCCCGGTGCCGCAGGCCGATTCGGTGCTGCGCCTGCTCACGCTCGACCCTGGCCAGCCGACGATGCCCACCGCGGTGTTCTACCTCGCCGAAAGCCAGGGCGAGGAGGCCCCGCGGCTGTATGGCCGCGCCGCGTTGGCGGCGTATATCGACGGCGTCGACGGCCGCCTGATGCGCTCAATGAAAAGCGTGCTCGGCTCGTCGCTGATGGAGCAGCGCACCGAGATCGGCGCCGGCCGCTCGGTGCCCTACCGCGACGTGATCGCCGGCTTCCTGCGCCATTTGAAGCAGCGCGCCGAGGCCGCCTTGTCGCTGCCGCAAGGCGACGGACCGGGCGGCCAAGGGCCGGCCGTGAAGCTGGACCGCGTCGTGCTCGGCCGGCCGGTGTTCTTCGTCGACGACGACCCGGTGCGCGACGCCAAGGCGCAAGCCGAGCTGGAAAGGGCGGCGCGCGCGGTCGGCTTCGGCGAGGTGCAGTTCCAGTTCGAGCCGATTGCCGCGGCGCTGGATTTCGAAGCCGGATTGAGCGCCCGCGGCGGCCGCGAATGCCTGGTGCTGGTGGCCGACATCGGCGGCGGCACCTCGGACTTTTCGCTGGTGCGTGTCGGCCCCGGGCGTGGTGGGCGTGTCGACCGGCGCGACGACATCCTGGCCAACCACGGGGTGCACATCGCCGGCACCGACTTCGACCGCCATCTCGAGCTGGCGAGCATCCTGCCGCATTGCGGGTACCGCGGCCGCGGGCCCGCACCGGGCGCGGGTGTGCGTGCAGGTGTGGCTACGGGTGCGAGCCTGGAGGCGCGCGAGGTGCCGAGCCGGGTCTACTTCGACCTCGCCACCTGGCACCTGGTGAACAACGTCTACAGCCCGGCGCGGGTGGCCGAGTTGCATGGCATGCGCGACTTCTACGCTGACCGGCGCCACCATTTGCGGCTGATGACCGTGGTGCAGCAGCGCCTGGGCCACGCCCTGCTGGCGCAGGCCGAAGCCGCAAAGATTGCGCTGGCCGATGGCGCGCGACGCGGGGGAGGCGCGACGGCACGGAACGCCGTGTCGATCGACCTCAGGTCGATCGAGCCCGGGCTCGCCGCCTCGCTCGACGAAGCTCAGGCGCTCAAGGCGCTGGAGGCCGAACTGCAACGCATCGTCGACGCTGCGTTGCAGACACCGCGCCTGGGCGGCGTCGCGGCCACGGCGGTGGACGCGCTGTACTTCACCGGCGGCTCCACCGGGTTCGGGCTGCTCACCTCGCGCATCGCCGCCGCTTTCCCCAACGCCGAGGTGGTCTACGGCGACCGCTTCGCCAGCGTGGCCCAAGGGCTCGGTGTGCATGCGCGGCGGGTCTTCGGCGATGCCTGAGGCCACGTGACGAGCGAACAGGTCGCCAGAGCTTTCAGTCTGAATCGACGGCTTGAACTTGCAGCCTGCGCTTGCGACCGGATGGCGGCAGCGGCGCCCGTGTCTCAGCGCCGCGAACGCGCCCCCGGCGCGCGGCCACGCCGCGGCACGGCCAGCGGGCGCGACACATCGGCCAGGCGCAGCGTGCTGCTCACCAGGTCCTCCACCGCCTCCTCCAGCGTCGACGGCGGCTCCAGCGTCTCGATGACCGCGAGCAAGGCGTCCGCGTCTTCCAGGTCGTCGGGGTCCAGGCCGGCGTAGAGCACCGCCAGCGGCTCGAGCAGGTCCGGTCCGTCCAGAGCCATCAGGCCGGGGAACAGTTCCATCGCGGTGGCAAAACCCGCCACCCAGGGCAGCACGGCCTGGGCGGCGGGCGCGCCGGCGTCGTCGAGTTCGAACACCCAGGGGTCGAACCATTGCCGCTGGCCGATGGCCTGCGCGAGTTCGGCATGCCGCCGCTGCACCAGCGCACGCACCCGCGCCTGGTGTACCGGCGGCATCGCCACCGCGCGGCCGTCCACATCCAGCACATGCGGCCACCAGCGCGGCTCGGGCACCGCAAGGGGCTGCAGCAACACGCCGCAGAGGTAGCCGTCGAGCGCGCTCATGTCCAGGGCCTCGGCGCTGTCGGGCAAGCTGTCCAGCGCGTTCTGCAGCTCGTCGAATTCCTGCGCGCTCAGCGGTGGCGCGTCGCCGGGGGCGGGAGGTTGCGGGCGGTGCGGGCTGCGGTCGTTGCGGTGGCTCGGCATGGGTGGGCTCGGTGGCAGGGCCGCATCATCGCGCGGCTCGGCGCCTGAATTGTCGATCCGGCTAAAGCTGCCCGAACGCGGGGAGCCCGTAAGCCGCCGAGCGCCATCCCACGCCCTTGGGATGGCCGCCTCCAGGACACGGCCCTAGAGTCCGTGGCATTGCTGGTCGGGCCTGAGGCCCGACCAGCGGCCCCGGGCCGCGGCGCACCCTGTCCCAACGACGTCCTTCCGAGGACTTCAGACCCATCCTTCGCGGGGTGGGTCTTTTTCTTTTTGCGCCGCCTCCTGGTGGGGGCGTCCGGCGGTGCAGCAGCTGCAACGCCCGAGCGGCGTCAAGGGTGATGGGCCTCACGGGCCCCTTGCTCTAGACTGCCCGTTTTCGCCTCACCCGCAGGAGACCGCCATGGGCGTACCCGAAGCTTTTACCGCCACGACGGACGTCGCGCACTGGATTGCCGGCACACGTTTCCCCGGCAGCTCGGGCCGTACCCAGGCTGTGTACAACCCGGCCACCGGCGCAGTGGCGCGGCAGGTGCAACTGGCCGGCGAACTGGAAGTGGCCGCCGCGGTGGCCGCCGCCGACGAAGCCTTCCAGGCCTGGGCCGACACACCGCCGATCCGCCGCGCGCGGGTGCTCAACAAGTTCCTCGAGCTGATGAACCGGCACCGCGACACGCTTGCCGCGATGATCACCGGGGAACACGGCAAGGTGTTCAGCGACGCCCAGGGCGAGGTCACCCGTGGCATCGACATCGTCGAGTTCGCCTGCGGCGTGCCGCAGTTGTTGAAGGGCGCTTTCACCGACCAGGTCAGCACCGGCATCGACAACTGGACGCTGCGCCAGCCGCTCGGCGTGGTCGCCGGCGTGACGCCATTCAACTTCCCCTGCATGGTGCCCTGCTGGATGTTCCCGGTGGCGATCGCCTGCGGCAACAGCTTCGTCTTGAAGCCCAGCCCGCTCGACCCGAGTGCCAGCCTGTTCATGGCCGAGTTGCTGCACGACGCCGGCCTGCCCGACGGGGTGTTCAACGTGGTCCAGGGCGACAAGGTGGCGGTGGACGCGCTGCTCGCGCACCCACTGGTCAAGGCCTTGAGCTTCGTGGGCTCGACGCCGATCGCACATTCGCTCTACCAAACCGGCGCGCTGCACGGCAAGCGGGTGCAGGCCCTGGGCGGCGCCAAGAACCACATGGTGGTGATGCCCGACGCCGATATCGAACAAACCGTGGACGCGCTGATCGGCAGTGCCTACGGCTCGGCCGGCGAGCGCTGCATGGCGATCAGCGTGGCGGTGCTGGTCGGCGACGTGGCCGACAAAATAGTGCCGCTGCTGGCCGAGCGCGCGCGGCGGTTGAAGGTGGGCAGCGGCCTCAAGTCCGATGTGGAGATGGGACCGGTGATCAGCCAGGCCGCCAAGGACCGCATCGAAAGTTATGTCGCACTCGGCGCCGAAGAGGGCGCCAAGCTGGTGGTCGACGGCCGCGGCTTCACCATCGGCGGCGGCCATGAAAAGGGCTTCTTCACCGGCGGCACGCTGTTCGACCATGTCACGCCCGAAATGCGCATCTACCGCGAAGAGATCTTCGGCCCGGTGCTGGCCTGTGTGCGGGTGAAGGACTTCGGCGAAGCGCTGAACCTGGTCAACGAACATGAGTTCGGCAACGGTGTGGCCTGCTTCACCAGCGACGGCAACGTGGCGCGCGAGTTCAGCCGCCGGGTGCAGGTGGGCATGGTCGGCATCAACGTGCCGATACCGGTGCCGATGGCCTGGCACGGCTTCGGTGGCTGGAAGCGCTCGCTGTTCGGCGACACCCACGCCTACGGCGAAGAGGGCGTGCGCTTCTACACCAAACAGAAGAGCGTGATGCAGCGCTGGAGCGAAAGCACGCCCAAGGGCGCGGAGTTCGCGATGCCGACCTCGAAGTGAGCGTCGAGGGGTCTGGCGGCCCGGTCCGGGTTCAGATTCGGTCTCAGGCTCCAGCCTGCTCGATCAGGTCGAGGATGCTGTCCAGCGTGGCCCGGCGCTCGGGATCGAAGCCGCTGGCGGCGAAATCGATGCCGAAACGGTCTTCGAGGCACATCACGATCTGCAGGCTCGCATTTTTCCTTCCCTTGGTGAAACTGCCATGTTCGAGCTGAGCACTCGATGAGACGCCGCGACACGCTGGCTTGGCTGGCCGCCACGCCGTGGCTTGGTGCCGTGAAAGCGCAGCCCACCGCGTCAGGCTTCGGCGCCGAAGACTTGGCCCTCGCACAGGCGCTGCGCGAGCGCGGGCTGGAGGACAGCCTCGCCTATTCGCTGGTGCAGTCCCTGTGTACCGAGGTCGGCGCACGCCCCGCGGGCTCGGCGGCCGACGAGCGCGCGGTGCAGTGGGCGCTGGCGCAATTCAAGCGCCTGGGTTTTGCCAAGGTTCGCGCTGAAAGCCTGCCGCTGCGGGTATGGCAGCGCGGGCCGGCGCAGGCGCGCCTCACCTCGCCGGTGGACCACCCGCTGGTGATGACCGCGCTGGGCAACAGCGTGGGCACGCCCGAAGGTGGGCTCGAAGCCGAGATCGCCTACTACGCCGACCTGGCCACCTTGAAGGCCGACAGCAGCGAAGCCGCGCGCGGGCGCATCGTCTTCATCGACCAGAAAACCGAACGCACCCGCGACGGGCGCGGCTACGGCTTCGCGGTGCTGGCCCGCATCGCCGGGGCGGTGGAGGCCGCGCGGCGCGGCGCCGTTGCGGTGGCGATCCGCTCGATCGGCACCGACGCCGACCGCGTTGCCCACACCGGCGCGATGCGCTACGACCCGCAGGTGGCGCAGATCCCGGCGTTTGCGGTCTCGGTGCCGGACGCGGACTTCATCGCGCGGCTCTACGCACAGCAGCAGGCCCAGCGGCACTCGCAGCAAAACCCAGGCGGCGGCGCGCCGCTGCGCCTGCGCTTCATCCTGCAGGCGCGGCGTGACGTGGCCGCCACCACGCACAACGTGATCGCCGAAGTGCCGGGCAGCGACCTCGCCGACGAGATCGTGCTGATCAGCGCGCACCTCGACTCCTGGGACCTCGGCCAAGGCGCGCTCGACGATGCCGCCGGCGTCGGCATCGTGAGCGCGGCGGCCAAGTTGGTCCTCGACCTGGGCGTGCGGCCGCGGCGCACCGTGCGCGTGGTGCTGTGGGGCAACGAAGAAAACGGCTTCGACGGCGCCAATGCCTATGGCGAGCGCTACAAGGACGTGGTGCACCAGATGGTCGGCGAGAGCGACTTCGGCGGCGGGCGCGTCTGGCAATTCCGCCACCGGGTGCGCGCCGAGGCGCTGCCGGCGGTGGAGGCGATCGCGCAGGCGCTGTTGCCGCTGTCGATCCCGCGGCCCGACAGCGCTTCCAACGAAGGCACGGCCGGCCCCGACGGCACGCTGTTGATGCGCCGCCACCGCTGGCCCGCGATGCAGCTCAGCCAGGACGGCACGAACTACTTCGACGTGCACCACACCGTGAACGACACGCTCGACAAGGTCGACCCGGCGACCTTGCCGCACAACGTGGCCGCCTGGAGCGTGGTGGCCTGGCTCGCCGCGATGACGCCGGTTCGTTTCGGGCCCTGGTAGCCACGACGGCGCGCTGAGTGGGCATGAACCTCAAGGACATCCACGATGACGATTGAATTCAAGCTGCCGCCCGCACCCGCGCTGGTGCCGATGGCGCAGGTGCGCTGCGAGGTCGGCGAGCTCGTCTCGCTCGGCGCGGCCAAGTACGGTGAGCGGCGTTATGTGGCGCTCACCGGCGGCAGCGTGGTCGGCCCGGAATTCAGCGGCACGGTCCTCGAGGGCGGCGTGGACTGGCAGATCAACCGCGCGGATGGTGTGCTCGACATCTCGGCCCACTATGTGGTCCGCACCGCGGACGGCGCCTTGGTCGAGGTGCAGAGCGACGGCATGCGCCACGGCCCCGCCGACGTGCTGGCGCGCCTGGCGCGCGGCGAGCCGGCCCGCCGCGACGAGTATTTTTTCCGCACCGTGATGCGCTTTCAGACCGGTCATCCCCAGTGGCTGCACCTGAACCGGGTGCTCGCGCTGGCGGTGGGCCAGCGCGAGGCGCGCTGCGTGACGCTGGACGTGTACCGCATCAGCTGAGAGCGCCCCCAGGCCGACGACTACGTCGTCCGCCCCCCGAGGGGGTATGAGCAAAGTGGCGGAGCCACATTTGCTCATGAGCCGCGGGCGGCCAAACGCCGCCGGTGGCGATGCGGCGCTTCAAGGCACGGCACGGCAGCGACCAGGACCCGTCAAGGTTTGCGTTGAAGCGCGATCACGTAGGGGTGCAGCGTGGCCGACATGACACCCTCGGTGACCGCGGGGTCCGCTTCCATGAAGCGCTTTGCGTCCTCGGCGTTCCCGGCTTCGAAGATCACCAGGCCGAAGGTCTTGTCCAACGGCTCGTTCGTGCGCCCGGCCAGGATCACCGAGCCGGCCTGCGCGGCTTGGGACAGGCGCGCGAAGTGGCGGGAAACGGCTGCGTTGTCGGCCTCTGTCCAGGCCTTCGCATCATGCAGGCGCGCTGCCAAGCGCAGCACATACACGTATTGCTGACGCTTCTCGGCCTGCTGCGCCAACAGCCCGCCCACCGGTGCGGCGAGCGCAGTGGCCACTCCAAACAGGGTCAGGCTCTTCAGAAGTTTGTGCATGGCGGCGCCCTTCTCGGGTTGGGCATTCAGTGGGCGACGGATGACTTCCGCCATGGATCGCTGACCGGCTCGGCGTGCAGGTGCCGTCTCACCCGGCCTCGTCGAACGCCTGGGTGAGCCAGCGCTTGAGCTCGGTATCCACTTGCGCCACCGACTCCAGCCGGACGCGGTGCGTGCACATCGCGCTGAAGCTTGCCGACGCCTCGAGCCGCCCTTGCGGTGCGGCGCCTTTGAGCACCAGCCCGAGATCCAGGCGTGTTGCGGTCGTGGGCTGGATCAGCGCGAACTGCTTCTTGCGGCGCAGGCTCATGTAGGCCTTTTTCGGCGCGAACTCGAGCTCTGGCCCCAGTGCGAGAACGGCTGCGTGCACCGCGTCGTAGATCGGCTTCAGCCCGGCCTTCGCACCCGCGTACTGCGCCGCGAGTAGGTCACCCCCCGCCGGCGGCGCGCCGGCCGCGGCCTCACGTGCGCGGATCGCGACCAGGTTGGCGTTGCCATGGGTGAGGCCCATCTCGGTCTTCAGCCAGGCCATCAGCGCGCCGTGCTTCTCGAAGCCCTGCCGGTTGGCCAGCGTTATCCACGTCGCGCGGCTCTTGCCGGTCTGCGCTTCGATGTTGCGCCACTGGGTCTCTTCGGCGGCGGCGAGTTTGTCGGTGCTCATCGGGTGTCTCTCCAACAGTCATTGCAGTGGCCAATGTTCGGTGCGGCAGCGCGCCGGCATCAGCAGCGACTCGAAAGCCCCGAAGGCGCCGAAGAGAAGGCGTTTGCCCGCGCCCATGCGGCCGTTCTCGGCCACCTCTTTCAGCGTCGCGAGGATGAACCTGCAGCCGCCTGTCGCGTCCTTGGCGCTGCGTGTGCCGGCCACCACGCCGGTGAGTGTCATCGTCACTTCGGTGCCGCCGCGAGCTTCGTTCAGCTCGTAGGCGATGTCGAAAGGCGCGTCGTCGTAGCGGCTGAACTTGAAGCTGTGCGCAAAACGCCGTGGCGGCTCGTAGGCCAGCACCACGCCGAGCACCGCCACGTTTTTCCTCGACGGGGTTTGCCACTGCACCGGCGCGCCGGCTTCAACCTGCCCCGGCGTCACCAGCCAGGAGTTGAAGAAGCAGGCCTGCAAGGCGTCGGTGCGGGTGAGCTCGTGGAACACACGCTCGATCGGCGCGCGGATCGTGACCTTGAAAACCTCGGTGCTGCCTTTGCTCATGGGTCATGCCCTCTTTTTGTGGCCGGGCCGCTGCGCCGCGCCGCGCCCTTGGCTCTCGTCGGCGGCGGCGGCTTCGACGCGCCGCGCCAAGGCCAGCATGCCGCCGGCCAAGTGGTTGCGCAGCGCATTGCTCCAGCGCTCCTGGATGCGCTGGATCGGCACCGCGTTGAAGAACAACAGCCGCTCGCGGCCGACCTTGCGCGACAGCACCAGCTGCGCCGCTTCAAGTTGCTTCAGGTGCCGCAGCAGCGTGATGCGCGAGCTGGGGAAACGTGCGCTCAACGTGGCCACGTTCAGCCCCGGTTGTTCGGCGACCACGTCGAGCATCGCGCGCCGGTCGCGGTGGGCCAGGGCGCGGAACACGGCATCGTCGTCGTTGCGGTTCATAGGTAGCTATTGTGCTACTCGTCACCCGTGCCGGTCAAGCACGGAAATGCTCAAGCAGGGAAATGGGCAAGGCCAATTCCCGAGGCTTGAGCGCGGGCGTCGGGCGCGCCGCGGGGTCGGTGGCTGAAAGGCCTTCGGAGATGCGGGTGCATCCCGGGCCTGCTCAGGTGCCGATGACGCCGCCGTCTTTCTTGCGGATGACCACGGTGGCCGAGCGGGGCCGGCCCCCGGGTTTGAAGTCGGGCCAGTTCGAATACTTGGCCGGCTCGGCGGGGTCGCTGCGGTCGCTCGGGGTTTCGCCGGGGTGCTGGATGTTCAGGAACATCGTGGTGCCGTCGGGGGTCCAGGTAACGCCGGTGACCTCGCAATTCGTCGGCCCGGTCATGAAGCGGCGCATCTGGCCGCTGGCCACATCGCAGGCCAGCATCTGGTTGTTGCCGATGTTTTTCAGCTCGCCCTTGTACATCTGCGTGGCGTGCATGTCGGTCTGCACCCAGAGCGTGCCGCGCGCATCGAAGGCAATGCCGTCAGGGCAGGCAAAGAGGTCGCCCTTGACGTCGCCCTTGGCCTCGGCGCGTGTGTTGGCGGGGTCGCCGGCCAGCACCAGGTGGTTCCAGCTGAAAGTGGCCGCATCGAAGTCACCGGCTTCCTTCCAGCGGATGATCTGGCCCATCACGTTTTTGGCGCGCGGGTTCGCGGCATCCACATCGGGGAAGTTGGGCTCGCCGCGCGACGAGTTGTTGGTCAGCGTGCAATACACCTCGCCGCTGCGCGGGTCGATTGCGAGCCATTCGGGCCGGTCCATCTTGGTCGCGCCGAGCAGGTCACTGGCTTGGCGCGACTTGATCAGCACCTCGCCGGGGTCGGCGAATCCGTTGGCCGCGGTGAGCGGGCCCTGGCCCTGCACCAGCGGGATCCAGCGCCCCTTGCCGTCGGCGTCGAAGCGGGCCACAAACAAAGTGCCGTGGTCGAGCAGCGTGCGGTTGGCCTTGCCGCCGCCGGGCGCAACGCGGTCGCGGCTGACGAACTTGTAGATGTACTCGAAGCGTGCATCCTCGCCGGAGTACACCACCGCGCGCCCGTCCCGGGTGAGCGCCACCCACGCGCCTTCGTGCGCCGCGCGGCCGAGCGCGGTGCGCTTGACCGGCGTGGCGGCCGGGTCCATCGGGTCGATCTCGACCACCCAGCCGAAACGATTCGGCTCGTTCGGGTTCTTCGCCGCGTCGAAGCGCTCATCGTGTTCATGCCAGCGGTAGCCCCAGCCGTTCTTGCGCATGCCCCAGCGCTTTTCATGCGCCGACAGGTTGTCGCCACCGCTGAAGTACGCCATGAAGTTTTCTTCGCCGGACAGGTACGTGCCCCAGGGGGTCATGCCGCTAGCGCAGTTGTTGAGCGTGCCCAGCGCCAACTTGCCTTCGGGGTCGGCCGCGGTCTTCATCATCGGGTGGCCTGCGCAGGGTCCGCCGATCGCAAACGGCGTGTTGCCGGTGAAGCGGCGCGCATAACGCGACGGCCGCACCATGCTCCAGCGCCCGTCCTTCATCGCCACCTCGACCACCGACACGCCATGCGCGGCCTGCGCCTTGGCCACCTTCTCGGCGGTCCACGGCACCAGGCCGCCGTTGTGCAGCAGGCCGTCGTCGGTGTACTCGTGGTTCATCGCCAGCAGGCCGCGGCTGCTGCTGCCTTCGAGCGGGTAGAAGTGGATGCCGTCATGGTGCATGCCCACCTGCACCGCCTGCTCGGCCGCGCTGTGCGAGCCGTCGCCGCGCCAGGCCGGCATGTTGCCCGGCACCCCGACCGGCTCGCCCCAGGCGGCGATCGCCTCGGCCAGGTAGCCCTCAGGCACCACCAGCGTGTCGCTGGCCACCGCGGGCACGGCCTTGAAGCCGATCGCGCTCTTGGCCGCGGTCGCGGTGGCGCAGCCGGCGAGCCAGGGCGCGAACAAGGCGCTCACGCTGCTGCCGAAGCCGGCCTTGAGCACGGTGCGCCGCGCCGGGTCGCTCAACTCGTGAATGTTCGGATTAGAGGAGCGGTTGCTGTCCTCCATCGTGCTGAAGTCTTTTGCCATCGCAATCTCCTGAATTCATTCTCGAGGTTCGAGGTCGGCCGCGACACCTCGATGACGACTTGCGCCGTCCCGGTGCAATGAGCCCGCCTGTCAGCTTCACAAACGCTCGGTTTCTCCCGCGCGCGGCTGCCACTTCATCAACCGGGTTTCGATGCGCCCGACCAGCGCGTCGAGCAGCAGCGCAAAGGCGGTGAGCACCAGGATGCCGGCCATCACCGTGTTGATGTCGAAGGTGCCCTCGGCCTGCAGGATCAGGTACCCCACCCCTTGCGAGGAGCCGAGGTATTCACCGACGACCGCGCCGACGAAGGCCAGGCCGACGCTGGTGTGCAGCGAGCTGAAGACCCAGCTCGTCGCCGAGGGCAGGTAGACATGGCGCAGCAGCTGGCGCTGGCTGGCGCCGAGCATGCGCGCGTTGGCCAGCACCACCGGGCTCACCTCCTTCACGCCCTGGTAGACGTTGAAGAAGACGATGAAAAACACCAGCGTGACACCCAGCGCCACCTTGCTCGCAATGCCCAGCCCGAACCAGACCGCGAAGATCGGCGCCAGGATGATGCGCGGCATCGAGTTCAAGGCCTTGATGTAGGGCTCGAGGATTGCCGAGGCCATCGGCGCCAGCGCCAGCCAGAGGCCGAACAGGAGCCCGAAACCGGCGCCGAGAACAAACGCGAGCACCGTCTCGACCAGCGTCACGCCCAGGTGGCGGTAGATGTCGGCGTCGGTGATGAACCAGCGCCAGACCCGGCCAAAGATCGCCAGCGGCTCGCCGAAGAAAAACGCCGCCTGCTTGTCGTTGTCGAACACCATCGGCGGCACCAGCCCCGGCTTGGTGAGCACATGCCAGACCACGAACACCGCGAGCAGCACGCCCACCTGCCAGACACGCAGGTTGCCGGGCCGGGGTTTGATCAGGGACCACATCGCACTTCGACTCGGGCCAGCGCCGGGCCGCCCCAAGCGGCCCGAACTCCCCTCGGGGGGGCGAATGGCGCGGCTCCGAGCCGGCCAGCGCCGGCTTGGACGCCATGAGCGCCGGTCGCGTCTCGCGCCTGGCGCGAGCGAAGCGAGCTTGGGGCTGTCATAAGTTCTTCCGGTACTGCACGAAGCCGGGCTTCTCGGCGATGTGGTCGTACAGCAGCATCGCGGTGGCGTTGCTTTCGTGGGTCAGCCAATGCACCTTGCCGGCGCCGAGGGCCTTGGCACGTGCATAGACATGTTCGATCAGCGCGCGGCCGACGCCTTGGCCGCGCACTTCGGCCGCGGTGAACAGGTCTTGCAGGTAGAACGAGTTCAGCGGCGACCAGCAGCTGCGGTGCTCGATGAAATGCACCATCCCGACGACACGCTCGCCGAGTTCGGCCAGCGCCAGGTGCATCGGCTCGGCGGGGTCGAGCAGGCGTTGCCAGGTGGTGGCGGTGGTGCTCTCGGGCAAGTCGACCTTGTAGAAGGCCTGGTAGCCGCGCCACAGCGGCAGCCACGCGGCATGGTCGGCGGCCTGGGCCGCGCGGACGGTGATGCTGCTCGTGCCCATCGTCATGCCGCCTTCACTTGAAGTTGTTGCGCGTAGCCCTTGAGCACCTCGTCGCGCAGCACCGCCCAGATCGCGGCGTGCAGCTCGATGAATCGCGGCTGGGTCTTGATCTCGGCCACGTCCCGGGGGCGAGCGAGGTCGACCGCGAACTCGCCGATCGGGTGGCTCGCCGGGCCGGCGGAGAGGATGACCACGCGGTCGCTCATCGCGATCGCTTCGTCGAGGTCGTGGGTGATGAAAAGCACCGCCTTGCGTCCCTGGCCCCCCGAAGGGGCGCTGGGCGAGCTTGGGGCAGCCCCGCGCTCGCCCGACGCCCAGAGCGCCAGCACCTCGTTCTCCATCAACTGCCGGGTCTGGATGTCGAGGGCCGAAAAAGGCTCGTCCATCAGGATGATGTCGGGGTCGAGCGCGAGGGTCTGGGCCAAGGAAGTGCGTTTGCGCATCCCACCCGAAAGCTGGTGCGGGTAGCGGTCGCCGAAGCCCCCCAAGCCGACACGCTGAAGCCAGGCCTCGGCTTGCGCCTTCGCGTCCTCCAGGGGCAGGCCACGGAACTCGAGCCCCGCCATCACGTTTTGCGCCGCGGTGCGCCAGGGCATCAGGCTTTCGGCCTGGAACATGTAGCCGGCGCGCCGGTTGATGCCGTTCAGCGGCTCACCGAACACATCCACGGACCCGGTGCTGGGTTGCAGCAGCCCGGCGGCCACGTTGAGCAGCGTGCTCTTGCCGCAGCCGGTGGGGCCGACCACCGAGACGAACTCACCCGCGCCGACGCGCAGGCTGACATCGCGCACCGCGGTGTAGCGCTGGCCCGGGTTGGACTTGTCGATGAAGGTACAGGAGACGTCGCGCAGCTCCAGCGCGGAAGACGCGGTGGCGCTCATTGGGGCACCCTAGACGCTGCGCGTCGTCCCGCCAAGCGGGAGCATTCGCACTTGGGGCGGCCCGGCGTGCTCATCCCCCGACCGCCTTTGCCGAGCCGGCGCTGGTCCCGCTACGGAGCGGGGGAGGTGATTGAGGCGTGGGTACCCCCAAGCGAACACCGCGGAACCGGCTCTGCCGGTCCGCTGGTGTTGCCCCCTTGAGAGCGCCCCCAGGCCGACGAATACGTCGTCCGCCCCCCGAGGGGGTATGAGCAAAGTGGCGGAGCCACTTTTGCTCATGAGCGGGGCGGCCGTCGGGCCGCTTCGGGGCAGTTTTCATCTACCCCTTCGGGTACTTGGCGTTCGCCCGCTTCACGAACTCGTTGGTGTAGACCGCCTTCAGGTCGAGTGTTGCCTTCGCGATTTCGGCGTCGATGCTGGCCAGGGCGCGGAACGCGGTGTCGGCGCCCTTGTCCGGGATCATGCCGTCGGGCGAGAGCGCGCCCTTGGCGGCGACGAAGGCGTCGATGTAGACCGCGCGGTCGCCGAGCAAAAAACCTTCCGGCACCACCTTGATCACTTCGCCGGGCCCGGCCTGCTGGATCCACTTGTCGGCGCGCACGATCGCGTTGGCCAGCGCCTGGGCGGTGTTCGGGTTCTTCTGCACGAACTCGCTCTTGGCGTACAGGCAGGCCGCCGGCATCGGGCCGCCGAAGATGCGCTCGGACTCGGCCACCACGCGGGTGTCGGCCACAACCTTCAGGTCGCCCGAGCGTTGCAGCAGCGTGATCACCGGGTCGAGGTTGCAGATCGCGTCGATCTGCCCAGTGCGCATCGCAGCCACCGCGCCTTGCGACACACCGACGCCGATGAAGCTCACGTCGCTGGGTTTGAGGCCCGCCTTGGCGAGCACGAAGTTCGCCATCACGTTGGTCGACGAGCCCGGCGCGCTGACCCCGATCTTCTTGCCCTTCAGGTCGGCGATCGACTTGTAGTTGGGCATCGTCTTCGGGTTGATGCCGAGCACGATCTGCGGCGCGCGGCCCTGCAGCACGAAGGCGGTGAGCGCCTGGCCCTTGGCCTGCATGTTCACCGTGTGCTCGAAGGCGCCCGAGACAACGTCCACGCTGCCGCCGACCAGCGCGCGAAGCGCCTGCGCGCCGCCGGCAAAGTCGTTGACTGTCAGCTCGATGCCCTCGGCCTTGAAGTAGCCGAGCTGCTCGGCGATCGTCAGCGGCAGGTAGTACAGCAGGTTCTTGCCGCCGACCGCGAGCGAGACCTTGGATTTTTCAAGCGCCTGGGCGCGCACGAAGGCGGGTGCGGCGAGGCTCGACGCCATGCTGAAGTGCAGGAAGGATCGGCGTTGCATGGCGGCGAGCTCCAGGGGTCGGTGACGCGGCGTGTCGGGACAGGCGAGGGTTGTGCCGCACTTTAGCCGCGCCTGCCGCGCCGCGCCGCTAGGGCTCGCCCGGTGGCATCATCCTTGAATGAGCACGAACAACAAGGTGGTCCTGGTCACCGGAGCCAGCCGCGGCATTGGTGCGGCTTGCGCGCGCGAGTGCGCGGCCAAGGGCTTCGATGTGGTGGTGAACTACAGCCGCGACGAAGCCGCCGCGCAGGCGGTCGCCGGCGCGGTGCACGCCCTGGGGCGGCGCGCGCTGGTGCAACAAGCGGACGTGGGCGACGAGGCGCAGGTGATGGCGATGTTCGCGGCGATCGATGCCGAGTTCGGCCGCCTCGACGCGCTGGTCAACAACGCCGGCATCGTCGATGTGAAGGCGCGCCTGGACGAGATGGACCTCGCCCGCTGGGAGCGCATGCTGCGCATCAACGTCATCGGCAGCCTGCTCTGCGCGCGCGAGGCGGTCAAGCGCATGAGCAC
>JANNGZ010000433.1:0-1831 GCA_031404155.1 Burkholderiales bacterium | reverse complement strand
GGCAGGGCTCAAGCCTTCTTCACTTTTTCTTTGGCTCGGGTTCGGCCTTGGCCTGCGGCGCGGCCGGCGCCGAGGGCTGGTCGCCAATCACGCTCTTGACCGGGCAGACATTGAACGCCGGGCACTTCTTGCAGCCCACGGCGATGGCGATCGGGCACAGGGTCATGGCATATCTCCTTCGCCGTGGATCGGCGTTGCGGGCAGTATCCGCGCATCACAAAACCTCGGCAATGCGATCTTGCGCCTGAGTACTCTCATGCGCGCGCTCATGCGTGCGCGCTCGGGATCGCGCGGCGCGCCGCGAGCCATCGATCGGGTAGCCTACACGCCACTCCAGCCGCCGAAAGATGCCGCCATGCACCGCCAGCGCCGCCAGGCTTTGCAATCGCTCTGCGCCCTCGCCGGTGCCTCGCTCTCAGGGCCAGGCTGGAGCCAGGCCGCCCGCACCCTCCGCCTTGTTGTGCCCTACCCGCCCGGTGGTCCGCTGGACATCGTGGCGCGCGCGCTGGCCGAGAAGGTGAAGGACACGCTCGGCACCGTAGTGGTCGAGAACCGCCCCGGCGCCGGCGGCAACCTCGGCGCCGACCTGGTAGCCAAGGCCGTACCCGACGGCAACACGCTGGTGATGGGCGCGGTGGCCACGCACGCGATCAACCCCTGGCTGTACGCGAAGATCCCCTACGACCCGCTGCGCGACTTCACGCCGATCACGCTGGTGGCGCAGGTACCCAACGTGCTGGTGATGAACGCCGAGAGCGCGGACCGGCTCGGCATCAGGAGGCTCGCCCACCTCGTCGCCTACGCCAGGAGCCACCCCGCGAAGCTGAACTACGGCTCGGGCGGCAACGGCAGCGCGGGCCACCTCGCCGGCGAAATGTTCAAGTCGCAGGCCGGCTTGTTCGTCGTGCACATCCCCTACCCCGGCGGGCCGCCGGCGCAACTGGCGCTGCTGAGCGGCCAAGTCGATTTCAACTTCGACAACCTCGCCGCCGCGTCGGCCAACATCCGCTCGGGCAAGCTGCGCGCGCTGGCCGTCACCACCGCCAAGCGCTCCAGCGCGATGCCCGATGTGCCCACCGTGGCGGAGGCCGGTGCGGGCTTCGGCCTGGCGCAGTTCGACATCAGCACCTGGTTCGGTTTGTTCGGCCCGGCGAAGCTGCCGGCGGCCACCGCGCAGGCGCTGAACAAGGCGTTTGTCGATGCGCTCGGCTCGCCCGAGATCAAGGCGCGCATGGCCACACTGATGGCCGAGCCGGCGCCGACATCACCCGAGCAGTTCGCGGCGTTTGTGCAGCGGGAGTTGCTGAAGTACGAGGGCGTGGTGAAGTTGAGCGGGGCGCGCGCGGATTGATTGGGGCGCGGGGCTATTCGCCCAAATACGCCGCCCTCACCCGCGGGTCCGCGAGCAGCGCCTTGGCTTCGCCGCTCATCGTGATCTCGCCGGAGTCCATCACGTAGCCGCGGTTGGCCAGGCCCAGGGCGCGGCTGGCGTTCTGCTCCACCAGCAGCACCGTGGTGCCACGGCTGTGGATGTCGTTCACCACTTCGAAGATCTTGTCGACCATGATCGGGCTGAGGCCCATCGACGGCTCGTCCATCAAGAGCACTTTGGGCCGGGCCATCAGCGCGCGGCCCATCGCGAGCATCTGCTGTTCGCCGCCGCTCATCGTGCCAGCGAGTTGGGCGCGGCGTTCCTTCAGGCGCGGGAAGATCGCGAAGACCTTGTCGACATCGGCGTCGATTTCGTTGTCGGTGCGCACGAAGGCGCCCATCTGCAGGTTCTCGGTGATCGTCATGCGCGCGAACACGCCGCGGCCTTCGGGCACCATCA
>JANNGZ010000432.1:0-4828 GCA_031404155.1 Burkholderiales bacterium | reverse complement strand
TTGAGCGACGCGCTGTTGCCGCCCGCCTGCTTGGCCTTGTTGGCCCATTCGCTGGTCTTGGGCCAGTTCTTGTTTTGTGAATAGGCAAACGCGATCGACTCGGCCACCTGCGCCTGTTCGGCGCCGCCGAGCTTGCCCGAGCTGAACACCGCCTCGAAGGACTGGATCGCGGTGCCGGTGTCGCCGGTGCGCTGCGCGGCGGCGCCGCGCATGCGGTCGGTCATCAGTTGTTCGTTCGGGTTCTTGCCGGCGACGGCATCGGCCTCACGCACCTTGGCCATCGCCTCCTTGGCCTTGCCGGCCTTGAGCAGGTCGCTGGCCAGTTGCAGCGGCTTGCCGACTTCGGGGCGGATGCCCTGGGCCGATGCGGGGCTCATCGCGCTCAGCGCGCCGGCGGTCAAAAGGGCCAGGGTCAGGTGTCGGAACTTGTGCATTGCTCGGACTTTTTCGAGAGAGGAAAGGGGCAAGGCAGCGCCACAAGAAATGGCGGGGATCGGCCGTCTACCGGCAACGATCCCCGTGCCCCAGTTGTTGACGTGTCGGTCCGGAAAGGGCCGTACCGCCGACGTTCAGTTCAGGAACTGCTCGTTGCCGACCAGGCCGATCTTGGTCACGCCCAGGCGCTGTGCGGTGGCCATCACATGCGCCACATGTTTGTAGGTGACCAGCTTGTTCGGGCGCAGGTGCACTTCGTCCTGGTCGGGCTGTGCGGCCACGGCCAGCAGCTTGTTCTCCAACTCGGCGCCGGGCGACACGATGACCCCGTTCCAGCCAATAGTGCCGTCGAAGTCGACGTCGATGCGCACGATTTCGGGCGGCCGAGGCGGCGGCGTGCTCGGGCCCACCGGCATGTTCATCTTGACCGCGTGGGTCTGGATCGGGATGGTGATGATGAACATGATCAACAGCACCAACATCACGTCGATCAACGGTGTGGTGTTGATGTCGATCATCACCTCGTCGTCGCCGCCGCCGGAGCCTACTTGCATTGCCATGTCTGTTGCTCCTTCAGCGCCGCACCGCGCCCGGGGGCGGCTCGGTGATGAAACCCACCTTCAGGATGCCGGCGCGCTGGCAAGCCACCACCACGCGGCCGACCGATTCGTAGCGCACCTCGCCGTCGCCGCGGATATGAATCTCGGGCTGCGGGGACTTCACCGATTCGAGCTTGAGCCTGGTGACCAGCGCCTCGACGTCGGGCACGCGGGTGAGGCCCCAGTGCATCTCGCCTTCGCGGTTGACCGCGATCACGATGTTCTCGGGCTTGGTCTGCGTCGGGATGTTGCGCTCCTTCGGCAACTCCAGCTTGATGGTCTGCGTGACCACCGGAATCGTGATCAGGAAGATGATCAGCAGCACCAGCATCACGTCCACCAGAGGCGTGGTGTTGATGCTCGAGTTCATCTGGTCTTCGCCGTCGTCGTCGGCGGGGCCGATGTTCATGGCCATCGCACTCTCCTATCGGTGGGCCGATGTGCAACGCCAGCGGCGTCTTGGGGCATTCATGCGCACTACTTGCCCGAGAGCAGCACGCTGTGCAGGTCGGCCGAGAACGCGCGCACGCGCTCCATCGCACCCTTGTTGCGACGCACCAGCCAGTTGTAGCCCATCACCGCGGGCACCGCCACGGCTAGGCCGATGGCGGTCATGATCAACGCCTCGCCCACCGGGCCGGCCACCTTGTCGATCGAAGCCTGGCCGCTGATGCCGATGGCGGTGAGCGCGTGATAGATGCCCCACACCGTGCCGAAGAGGCCGACGAAGGGCGCTGTCGAACCCACCGTGGCCAGGAAGGCCAGGCCGTCCTGCAGGCGGCTCTGGATGTTTTCGACCGAGCGCTGCACGCTCATGCCGATCCAGGTGTTGCGGTCGATGTGCTGGACCAGCGAGCCCTCGTGGTGCTCGTCGGCTTTCAGCCCCTGCTCGGCAATGAAGCGGAACGCGCTGCCTTCGGGCAGGGTGGCCGCGCCGGCTTTCACACTGCCCGCACCCCAGAAGGTCTTGGCGGCAGCGTCGGCGCTCTTCATCAGCTTGCGCTGCTCGAACAGCTTGACGAAGATGATGTACCAGCTGCCCATCGACATGATGATCATGATGATCAGCGTGCTGCGCGCGACGAGGTCGCCCTGCTTCCACATCGCTTCCAGGCCGTAGGGATTGTCGACCGTCACCTTGTCGATCACCGGCGTGGCGGATTGCGCCGGTGCTGCTGCCGGCGCCGGGGCGGCCGTGGCCGAGGCGGCTTCGGCGGCGGGCGCCGAAGCGGCTTGCGCCATCGCGGTGTCGGGCAGCGCGCTCATCAGGCCAGCCGACGTCAGCAAGGCCGCGGCCAGGGCGATGCGCAGGGACGGTGCGCGCACAAATTTGATCAGGGACATGTTTCCTCCGGGAATTGGGCGGGTGCGCGGAGAGTCGGGTGCTCGGTGCCGGGCAGGGGACGGGTGAACGGGAACTTGCGCAACGACTTGCGCAACAGCGGGCTATTGAAGCTTCCAGACGTAGTCGACATCGGTGCTGGCGCCCACCGGCTTGCCACTCTCGTCCAGGCCGGGCTTGAACGTGCAGTTGCTCAAACTCTCGACGGCGGCGCGGTCCATCAGGCGATGTTCGCGCGAGGACCCCGAGGCCCTCAGAATCTCGGCCTTGACCACCTTGCCCTGGGCATCGATCGCAAATCGGATGCGGGTGGTGCCGGTGGCGTCGGCTCGTGCGGCGGCAGCGGGGTAGTCGGGCTTGCAGGCGTTGGCGTTGGTGATCGCCGGTTGCGTCACGCGCGGCGGCGCGGGCGGTGCGGCCGGCGCGGGCGGCGCTTCAGGCGCCACCGGCGCGATCACGATCGGCGCCGGCGGCGGCACCACCGTGGTGGTGGTGATCGTGGGTGCGGGCACCGGCGGCGGCGTCACCACCACTTCGGGCGGCGGTACGAAGGACGGTGGCGGCGGCGCGAATTTTGGCGGCGGCGGCAGGTTCTCAGGCGGCGGCGGCGGCGGCTTGATCTCTTCGATGATCTTGGTTTCGATCGGCTGCGTGATCACCTCGACCACCTTGCGGGCCAGGCCACTCACAAGTGCCCAACCTAGCAGAAGGTGCATCACCAGGACGATGCCTATTCCGACCACATGTTTGGTCGGGTTGCGTTGCTGCTGCGCAAAATCCACCGGAACCCTCCAGACCTACCCCCGGGGGGTGTCGTGTCGTCAAGGCGGCCTCGTGAGCCGCATGCAGCACGGTGCGCTGCGAAGGCCGGGACTATAGCGCCCTGCGCGAGCCGGGCCGCTCGGGGCAACACCTTAGAAACTCCGTTTGGTCTATGCCCGCTTCAGCGGGTCTCAGCCGGCTCCTCCGAACAGCCGCGTGCCTCGCTCTGATCGCAACTGCAACACGCGCCCAAGGCGCCGAACCCCGCGCACGACCTGGCCCTGCTGGCATTCAACTGTCGCGGCGGACGACGCCGGCGCAGGACCCGAGCGCCGGGTCGAGCACGATCTGCCTGGCGACCGCGGCCCACACCCTGCGGTGGCGCGTCTGCACCTGGCCGTCGGTACGCCCGCCTTCATGCCGCCGTGCTCCCCGTGACCGAGGGCGAGACTCTGTGCGCGAACTCGCGGCGCCGAGCCATTGAGCGCCACGCGGCGGCACAGGATGCCGCCGCGGCGTTTCAGGGCGCGTCCAGACCGCGCAAGCCCAGGCGCGACGCGTCGCCGCGCCCCACGCGAACCAGCACCGGCTCGTCGCCCGCGCTGAGGTCGATCACGGTGGTGGGCGCCATCGGGCACGCGCCCGCGTCGACCACCGCCTGCACACCCTGCTGGAAGCGCGCGCGGATTTGGTGCGGGTCGTTCATCGGGTCGGTTTCACCTGGCGCAATCAAGGTCGTGGCCAGCAGCGGCTGGCCGAACTCGGCGAGCAGCGCCTGCGTCACCCGGTGGTCGGGTACGCGCAATCCGATCGTCCGCCGGGAGGGGTGCGACACCCGCCGCGGCACCACCTTCGTCGCTTCGAGAATGAAGGTGAAAGGCCCCGGCGTGCCGAGCTTGAGCAGGCGGTACTGGCGGTTGTCCACGCGCGCATAACTCGCCAGTTCGCTCAGGTCGCGGCACAGCAGCGTGAGGTGGTGTTTGTCGTCCACCTCGCGCAGTTTGCGCAGGCGCTCGGCCGCCGCTTTGTCGTCGAGATGGCAGACCAGCGCGTAGCTCGAGTCGGTGGGTATCGCCGCGATGCCGCCGCTGTGCAGGATCTGCGCGGCCTGCCTGAGCAGGCGCGGCTGCGGGTTGTCGGGGTGGACCTCAAAATACTGCGACATGGCGCGGGGACTGTACCGGTAGCCCTCGAGGCCGAGCGCCCAGGGCAGCGCCCACCGCTGGGGCTTGACCGAGGACTCCAAGGCGTTCATGTTTGTAAGCTCAGCGCGTCGATGCGGCCTCTGAACATCCGCTCGTTACACGGTTGCCACATCGTTACGGCCGAAGCGCGCCGAGTCAACATGATCCGGGCCCGATGAAGGGTGATGCCCAGACGAGGCGCCGCCCCGCCGCCTCCTTGGCGCACGACCAACTGGAATGACGGACATGACTCAAGAAAAATGGAACTGGACTTCCCGGTGCCTGGCACCGGCCGTGACCTTGCTGGTGCTGGCGGGCTGCGGTGGAGGCGATCAAACCACCGCGGTGGCTGCGGCGCCCAGTTCGGGCACGCCGACGCCCGCGCCAACACCGGCGCCAACACCGGCGCCAACACCCGCACCTACGCCCGCACCAGAACCGATACCGGGACCCACACCGGGACCAGCACCGGCACCTGCACCCGCACCAGCACCCGCCCCTGCACC
>JANNGZ010000431.1:0-11618 GCA_031404155.1 Burkholderiales bacterium | reverse complement strand
CTGTGTGCCTTTGTGAATAGGGATAATCCTTGCGAGCCAGCGCGCCGCGGTGCAAGACCTGCCGTCGACGGCGCGCCCCAAGGCAGACGCCCGCCGGCACGCCCTTGAACTTCATCCCGCCGCGTCCCGAATCTGCATCCCAGAGCAACCCATGAGAGCCAGCCCCCATGCCCGCATCGAGCCGCAGTTTGCAAGTGCGTAGCGTCCTCGTCGGCGGCGAATCGCTGCTGATCCAATGCGCCGACACGCTGGAGCAGCAAGGGCACCAGATCGCCGCGGTGGTCTCTTCGCGGCGCGCGATCCGCACCTGGGCCGCCGAGCGCGGCATCCGTGTCTGCCGCGACGCCGCGGAGTTGCTCGCCGCGAAGGACCTGCAGCCCTTCGACTACCTGCTCAGCGTGACCAACCTGGCTTTGCTGTCGGACGCGGTGATAGCGCTGCCGACACGCGCGGCGATCAACTTCCACGACGGCCCCCTGCCCGAATACGCCGGCCTGAACACCCCCGTCTGGGCGCTGCTCAACGGCGAACGCGCGCATGGCGTGACCTGGCACCTGATGACCTCCCAGGTCGACCAGGGCGACATCCTGGCGCAGCGCCGCTTCGACATCAGCGACGGCGAAACCGCCCTCACCCTCAACACCAAATGCTACGAAGCCGGCTTCGAGAGTTTCGAGGACCTCGTGGCCCAACTCGACGCGGGCAGCCTCACGCCGCAGCCGCAGCCCAAGGCGCCCGAGCGTTACTTCGGCCGCAAGGACCGCCCCGAAGCCGCCGCCGCGATCCGCTGGGCGCAAAGCGCCGAGAGCATCGCCACGCTGGTGCGTGCGCTGGATTTCGGCAGCTATGCCAACCCGATCGTGGCGCCGAAGGCCAGCATCCATGGGCGATGGATGCTGGTGGCGCAGGCGGAGGTGGTCGATGACGCCGCCGCGGTACCCGTGGGCGTCCCGCCCGGCACGATCGTCGCGGCCGACGCCGAGGGCATCACCGTGGCCACGGGGCAAGCGGCGCTGAAGGTACTGCGCATCGACACCCTCGACGGCCAGCACCTGACACCCACCGAAGCCAGCGCCAAATTCGGGCTGCACGCCGGCGCGAGCTTCGATGTGCTCGATGGCGCGCGCGCCGACGCCTTGAGCCGGTTGAACGCCGAGGTCTGCGCGCACGAGGGCTTCTGGTTGCAGCGCCTGGAAACCCGCTCGTCGGTGGAGCTGCCGACGATCGACCGCAGCGCCACCGCGCAGCCGGCAAGCTTCATCCACCTGGACACCACCCATGCCGTCGCACCCGGGCCCACGAGCGCAGCGGCAGGTCAGCGCAGCGACACGCTGATCGCGGGTTTTGTCGCGCTGCTCGCGCGCCTGAGCGACAAGGACGAATTCGACCTCGGTTATGCCGAGCCGGCGCTGCGCGCACAAGTCGGCGCGCTCGGCGACTGCTTCGCGACGCAAGTTCCGCTGCGCTCGACGATTCAATTCACCCGCCCGTTCGACGGCCTGCGCGACGCGGTGGCCGCAGAGCGCGCTTTGCTGCGCAAGCGTGGCAGCTTTGCCCACGACCTGGTCGCACGCACACCGGAGCTGCGCCAGATGGCCGCCGCATTCGACCCGCGTGTGCTGCCGACCGCGGTGTTGCTCGTCGACCGGCTCGACGACGCCCAGGCGCTGCCGGGCAACGAACTCACCGTCGCCATCAGCAGCGACGGCAGCGCCAGCCGCTGGATCTTCGATGCGGTCAAGGTTTCGCGCGCACAGGTCGCGGCATTGCAGGACCAGTTCGCACAACTGCTCGCCGCGGTCGACGCCGACCCGCGCCGCGTCGTGGCCGAACTGCCGCTGCTCAACCCCGCGCTGCTCAACCGCGTGCTGCAAGAGTGGAACGCCACCGCGCAGCCGGTGCGCTCCAGCGCCTGTGTGCACCGCCTGATCGAAGAGCAGGCGGCGAAGACGCCCGATGCGGTGGCCGTCACCTGCGAAGGCCGCTCGCTCACCTACGCCGAGCTCGACCAGCGTGCCAACCAGCTGGCGCGCCGGCTGGCGCAGCTGCATGTCGGCCCGGACGTGCTGGTCGGCCTGATGGTCGAGCGCTCGGTCGAGATGATGGTCGGCCTGCTCGCCGTGCACAAAGCCGGGGGCGCCTATGTACCGCTGGACCCGACCTACCCGCGCGAGCGCATCGCGTACATGGTCGAGGACTCGCGCGTGCCGGTATTGCTGACGCTGGAGCGCCTGCGGGGCGATTTGCCGAAACACCGCGCCCAGGTGATCTGCCTGGACAGCGACTGGCCCGCGATCGCCACCCACTCGGCCGAGCCCTTCGACGGCGGCGCCGAGGCCCGCCACCTGGCCTACGTGATCTACACCTCGGGCTCCACCGGCAAGCCCAAGGGCGTGATGGTCGAACACCGCAACGTGGTCAATTTCTTCGCCGGCATGGACGCCCACCTCGGCACCGGGAACCCCGGCACCTGGCTCGCGGTGACCTCGCTGAGCTTCGACATCTCGGTGCTCGAACTCTGCTGGACGCTGACGCGCGGCTTCCATGTGGTGGTCTCGTCGGACGAAGACCGCTCGGCCGCGCTGCCGCGCGGCGAACATGCACACCGGCCGCTGGACTTCAGCCTGTTCTATTTTTCGAGCGACGAATCCGAAGGACAGCACTCACCCAACCACGACAAGTACAAGCTCCTGCTCGACGGCGCGCGTTACGCCGACCAGCATGGCTTTGCCGCGGTCTGGACCCCTGAGCGCCACTTCCATGCCTTCGGCGGCCTGTACCCCAACCCGGCGGTCACCGGTGCCGCGATCGCGGCGGTTACCGAGCGGGTGCAGATCCGTGCCGGCAGCGTGGTGCTGCCGCTGCACCACCCTGCGCGTGTGGCCGAAGAGTGGTCGGTGGTCGACAACATCTCCAAGGGCCGCGTCGGCATCTCCTTCGCGTCGGGCTGGCAACCCAACGACTTTGTCTTGCGGCCGGAAAACTTCGCCGACGCCAAGAACGTGATGCTGCGCAACATCGAGGTGGTGCGCAAACTCTGGCGCGGCGAAACACTGCCCTTCGACGGCCCGCTGGGCAAGCCGGTGGAGCTGCACATCCTGCCGCGCCCGGTGCAAAAAGAGCTGCCCTACTGGGTCACTTCAGCCGGCAACCCAGAGACCTTCGCCGCCGCCGGGCGCATCGGCGCCAATGTGCTCACCCACTTGTTGGGGCAGACGGTCGACGAACTCAAGGACAAGCTCGCCGCGTACCGCCAGGCCCGCAAAGACGCCGGCCATGCCGGTGAGGGTTATGTCTCGCTGATGCTGCACGCATTTGTCGGCAGCGACGCCGAACAGGTGCGCGCCAAGGTCAAGCAGCCGCTGATCGAGTACCTGCGCAGCTCGCTGAACCTGGTCAAGCAGTACGCCTGGTCCTTCCCCGCGTTCAAGCGGCGCGAGGGCATGGACACCTCGCCCGGCGCGGTCGACCTCAACAGCCTGTCCAAGGACGAGATGGACGCGCTGCTCGAACATTCCTTCGAGCGCTACTTCGAGACCAGCGGCCTGTTCGGCACGCCCGAGTCCTGCCTGGCGATGGTCGATTCGATCAAGGCAATCGGCGTCGACGACGTGGCCTGCCTGATCGACTTCGGTGTCGACTCCGCGTCGGTGCTCGAACACCTGCCCGAGCTCAACCGCCTGCGCCGCCTGTCGATGCCGCCCAAGGCCAGCGGCGGCGACCATTCGCTGCCCGCGCTGATGCAGTGCCACCCGGTCACGCACCTGCAATGCACTCCGTCGATGGCGCGCATGCTGCTGATGGACGAGGCCGCGAAGCCGGGCCTGGCCAAGCTGCAGCAGATGATGATCGGCGGCGAGGCGCTGCCGCCCACCTTGGCCAGCGAACTGACGCAGCTGATGAGCCACGGCAAGCTGATGAACATGTATGGCCCGACCGAAACCACGATCTGGTCGGCGGTGCATGCGGTGCAAGCCATGGACGGCAAGATCGAAGGCAGGATCGAAAGCACGATCCCGCTCGGCCGCCCGCTGGTCAACCAAAGCGTCTACATCCTCGACCGCCGCCAGCAACCGCTGCCGGTGGGTGTGCCGGGTGAGCTGGTGATCGGCGGCGCGGGTGTGGTGCGCGGTTACCTGCACCGGCCCGAGCTGACCGCGGAGCGCTTCCTGGCCAACCCCTTCGTGGCCGGCGGCGAGCGCTTCTATCGCACCGGCGACCTGGCGCGCCTGCGCGACGACGGTGTCGTCGAATTCCTCGGCCGCCTGGACCACCAGGTGAAGGTGCGCGGCTACCGCATCGAGCTGGGCGAGATCGAAGCCGCCTTGCTCGGCCACGCCTCGGTACTCGAAACCGTGGTCGTGGCGCGCGAGGACGTGCCGGGCGATGTGCGCCTGGTGGCCTACCTGGTGTCGTCGCCGAACGAGGACACAAACGCGTCAGCGCTGCGCGACCACCTGCGCGGCACCCTGCCCGAATTCATGGTGCCGGCGCACTTCGTGATGCTGAAGGCGCTGCCGCAAACGCCCAACGGCAAGATCGACCGCAAGGCGTTGCCGGCACCCGACATGGCCGCCGCGCCGACCGCCGCCGCGCTGGCTTATGTCGAGCCCGGTGACGGGCTCGAAGCGACCATCGCCGCGATCTGGAAGGACGTGCTCAAGCTGCCGCAGGTGGGCACACGCGACAACTTCTTCGACCTCGGTGGACATTCCTTGCTGGCGGTGCAAACCCACCGCCGCCTGAAGGAGGCGTTGCAGCGCGAGCTGTCGATCACCGACATCTTCCGTTTCCCCACGGTGCAGAGCCTGGCCAACTACCTCTCGCAGGACGGTGCCGACGGCGCCGCCGCGCAGGCCGGCAAAGACCGCGCGCAGGGCCGCCGTGCCGCGATGCAGCGCCGACAGGGCGTGCGCCCGACGGTGACGGCCGAGCGTTGAGCGCTGAACGCGGAATGCCCAAGCGTGATCACGCCAAAAAAAGCATGACAAGAAGGCCGCGATGAGTTCGCCCATGGACGACAGCAGTTTTGACACCGACATCGCCGTGGTCGGCATGGCCGGTCGCTTTGCCGGCGCGCGCAACATCCACGAGTACTGGAACAACCTGCGCGACGGTGTCGAGTCCTTGAGCACCTTCAGCGAGAGCGAATTGCTCGCCGCCGGCGTCGACCCCGCGCAACTGGCCGACCCGAACTACGTGCCGGTGGGCGCGGTGATGCCGGACATGGAAATGTTCGACGCCAAGTTCTTCGGCTTCAGCCCGCGCGAAGCGTCGATCATGGACCCGCAGCACCGCCACTTCCTGGAGTGCGCGTGGGAGGCGCTGGAAAACGCGGGCCACCTGCCCGAGAAGTTCACCGGCTCGATCGGCATGTTCGGCGGCTCGGGCCACAACGCCTACATGCCCTACAACCTGATGACGAATCCGGGTCTGATGAGCAGCGTCGGCTTCTTCCTGGTGCGCCACACCGGCAACGACAAGGACTTCCTCACCACCCGCGTCTCCTACCTGCTCAACCTGCGCGGCCCGAGCGTCAATGTGCAGACCGCGTGCTCGACCTCGCTGGTCGCGATCCATCTCGGCGTGCAGAGCCTGCTCAACCGCGAGTGCGACATGGCGCTGGCCGGCGGCGTGACGATCGAGATGCCGCACCGCCACGGCTACCTCTACCGCGAAAACGAAATCCTCTCGCCCGACGGCCATTGCCGCGCCTTCGACGCCGACTCCAAGGGCACCGTGTTCGGCAGCGGCGTCGGCGTGGTGGTGCTGCGCCGCCTGGCCGACGCCGTCGCCGACGGCGACTTCATCCACGCGGTGATCAAGGGCTCGGCGCTCAACAACGACGGCTCGCAGAAGGTCGGCTACATGGCGCCGAGCGTCGACGGCCAAGCCCAGGCGATCGCCGAGGCGCTGGCGGTGGCCAACGTCGAGCCCGACACGATCACCTACCTGGCCAGCCACGGCACCGGCACGCCGGTGGGCGACCCGATCGAGGTCGCCGCACTGACGCAGGCTTATCGCCAGGGCAGCGACCAGACCGGCGCGCACAAAACAAACTATTGCGCCATCGGCTCGGTGAAGACCAACATCGGCCATACCGACACCGCCGCCGGCGTGGCGAGTTTCATCGCGGTGGCGATGGCGATGCGCGCGAAACAACTCCCGCCGTCGCTGCATTTCAAAGCGCCGAACCCGGCCTGCGATTTCGACGGCAGCCCGTTCTATGTCAACGCGGCCTTGAAGGCCTGGCAGCCGCCGCAAGGCATGCCGCGCCGCGCCGGCGTGAGCTCGCTCGGCGTTGGCGGCACCAACGCCCATATCGTGATGGAAGAGGCGCCGCGGCGCGGCGACTCGGGGCCGTCGCGGCCCTTCCAGGTGCTGGTGCAGTCGGCAAAAACCTTGACCGCGCTCGACGCCGGCTCGTTGGCACTGGCCGAACATTTCAAGGCCCAACCCGGCCTGAACCTGGCCGACGCCGCGCACACGCTGCAAGTGGGCCGCCAGTCGATGAAACACCGCCGCGTGCTGGTGGCAGCAAGTGCGGCCGATGCGGCGGAAGCGCTGGCCGCGGCCCTTGCCAACAGCGATGCGCAGCGTGTCTTCAATGAAACCGCCGCCGACGGCACGCCGCGCAGCATCACCTTCATGTTTGCCGGCGGTGGTGCGCAGTACCCGAACATGGGCCTGGACCTCTACCGCAGCGAGCCGGTGTTCCGTGCCGCGGTCGACGAGTGCCTGCAAATTCTGCTCGGCAAGCTCAAGAGCGACATCCGCCCGCTGCTGTTCCCGGCCGAGGGCCACGAAGTCCAGGCCTCCGAACAGTTGCAGCGGCCCTCGCTGGCCCTGCCCGCGCTGCTCACGGTGCAGTACGCGCAGGCCAAGCTGTGGATGTCCTGGGGCATGCAGCCCAGCGCGATGATCGGCCACAGCATGGGCGAATACACCGCCGCGCACCTGGCCGGTGTGTTCAGCCTGGCCGAAGCGCTGACGCTGGTGGAACTGCGTGGCCGCCTTTTTGAAACCCTGCCCGAAGGCGCGATGCTCAGCGTGCCGATGGCCGAGGCCGAGCTGAAACCGCTGCTGCCGCCGGAGTTGTCGATCGCGGTGATCAACGGCCCGCGCATGACCGTGGCCGCCGGCCCGGTGCACGCGGTGGAAGCGCTGCAAACCACGCTCGCAGCCATGGAGGTCGACGCCGCGCGGGTGCGCATCAACGTGGCCGCGCATTCGTCGATGCTCGAGCCGATCCTGGCCGAGTTCGGTGCCTTCTTCCAGCGCATCGCGCTGAAGCCGCCGACGCTGCCCTTCGTCTCCAACCTGTCGGGCACCTGGATCGCGCCGGCCGAAGCCACCGATCCGCAGTACTGGGTGCGCCACCTGCGCAACACGGTGCGGTTTGCCGATGGCTTGCAGGAACTGCTCAAGGACGAGTCGCGCGTGCTGCTCGAAGTCGGCCCCGGCCGCACCCTGTCCAGCCTGGCGCGCCAGCATCCGGCGCGCAAACCGCAACAGACGGTGCTGAACGCGATGCGGCACCCCGACGAACAACTCTCCGACCAGGCCTTCATGCTCGGCGTCTTCGGCCGCCTCTGGGGCGTGGGCGTCGAGGTCGATTGGGCGAAGTTGCGCGGCGACGAAAGACGCCTGCGCGTCGAGCTACCCACCTACCGCTTCGACCACCAGCGGCATTGGGTCGAGCCCGGCAAGGGCGCCGGTGTGCTGCCGCCCGAAGAACGCTCGCTGCACAAACGCAAGGACATCGCCGAGTGGTTCTACCAGCCGGTATGGAAGCGCACCGCCACACCCGCGTTGCCCGCGCCGCGGGCCACCACGGTGGCAGGCGGCGACGGCAAGCCACCCTCGCGCTGCCTGATCTTTGCCGACACGCTGGGCTTCGGTGAGCGCCTGGCACAGCGCCTGCGCGAGCGTGGCGACGAGGTCACCCTGGTCTTCGCCGGCAAGTCCTACCGGCGCGAAGGCCCGCAGCGCTTCACGATCAACGCCCGCTCCGGCGGCGAGGTGCAGCGCCTGCTCACCACGCTCAACGGCGAAGGCAAGGCACCGCAGCGGGTGGTGCACCTGTGGACCCTCACCGGGCAAAACAAACCCGCCCCCGGCCTGGCCGCGGCGCAGGAGATGCAGCACCTGGGCTTCTACAGCCTGCTGCACCTGGCGCAGGCGATCGGCAGCGAAGACCTGGCCGACTCGATGCGCCTGGCCGTGATCACCGACCACCTGCAGCGGGTGGCCAGCGAGACCGGCCTGGTACCCGCCAAAGCCACGGTGCTCGGGCCGTGCAAGGTGATCCCGCGCGAATTCAACACACTGCGCTGCCCCTGCATCGACATCGAGCTGCCGCAGCCCGGCTCGCGCCAGGAGCAACTGTTGCTCGACGCGCTGGTGGCCGAAATCGACGGCGACTCGAAGGCCGACGAGGACGTGGTGGCCTACCGCTCGGCGCAGCGCTGGGTGCAGAGCCATGAGGCGATGCCGCTGGCGGGTGTCCATGCCCAACACGCCGCACCGCTGCAACGCCTGCGCGAGCGTGGCACCTACCTGATCACCGGCGGCCTCGGCGGCGTCGGCCTGACGCTGGCCGAGCACCTGGCGCGCAGCGTCAAGGCGCGCCTGGTGCTGGTTGGCCGCAGCGGCCTGCCCGAACGCGCCGAGTGGCCGCGTCTGTTGGCCGCGCCGGATACTTTGCCCTCCGTCGCCCAACGCATCCGCAAGGTGATGGCGCTGGAAGCGCTGGGCGCCGAAGTGATGGTGGTCGCCGCCGACATCACCCACCTGGCGCAGATGAAGGGCGTGGTCAAACAGGCCCGCGCCCGCTTCGGCGACATCCATGGCGTGCTGCACACCGCCGGTGTGCTCAACGACGGGGTAGTGCAGCTCAAGGAGGCGCAGGTGGCCGCCTCGGTGCTGGCGCCCAAGCTGCAAGGCACGCTGGTGCTCGAGGCCGCGCTGGCCGAGGCGCAGGGCAAGTCGCAGAAGGGCGCGCCGCTGGACTTCCTGGTGCTGTTCTCCTCGATCAGCGCCTTTGCCGGCCTCGCCGGCCAGGTCGACTATGCCGCCGCGAACGCCTTCCTCGACGCCTACGCGCAGGAGCGTTTTGCGCGCGACGCCACCTTCACCGTGGCGGTCAACTGGAGCCAGTGGCAAGAGGTGGGCATGGCCGCCGAGCTGGCGCATCAGCTCGGCTTGTCCGCCGACGCGCTCGCCGACGAGGTGGGCGAAGCGGTCGGCGAGCCCCTCGTCGACCGCCGCCTGCTCGACCAAGCCGACGAGCGTGTCTACAGCACCCGCTTCGGGTTGAAGTCGCACTGGCTGCTCGACGAACACCGGGTGCGTGGTGGCGAAGCGCTGATTCCCGGCACCGGCTACCTGGAGATCGTGCGCAGCGCCTTTACCCAGAAGCCGCCGCCCGCGGGCCCCGCGCAGACCGTGGAACTGCGCAACGTGACCTTTCTCGCGCCCTTCGTGGTGCGCGCGGAGGAGGAGCGCGACCTGCGCATCCACATCCGCAGCCGCGCCAACGCCGCGTCGCCCTTCTCGATCGTAAGCCGCAGCGCCGGCGAGGCCTACAAGGACCAGGCCTGGAGCGAAAACGTGCGCGGCACGGTGGCCTACGTCGACTCGGCCGCCCCGGCTTCCGCCGACCTCGCAACCATCGCCGCACGCTGCAAGCAGCGCACCCAGCTCGGCCAGGACGCGCCGCTGCACCTGCTCTTCGGGCCGCGCTGGAGCAACATCCAGCGCATCGACTTCGGCGCCGGCGAAGCGCTGGCCCGGCTCGAACTGCCGACAGCGTTTGTGAGCGACCTCGAGCGCTTCCCGCTGCACCCGGCGCTGATGGACATGGCCACCGCCGGCGCGCAGGCGCTGGTGCCGCACTTCGACGAAGCGCGCGATTTCTTCGTGCCGGCGTCGTACGGGCAACTGCGTGTCTTCGCGCCGCTGAGCGGCCGGCTCTCAAGCCACATCCGCTACCTTGGCAACGGCGTCGACCACGGCGGCGACGATGCCCCGGGCACGCAGGACCTGGCACTCTATGACGTGACGCTCTACGACGAACTGGGCCGCGTGCTGGTGGACATCCGCGAGTTCACGATGATCCGGGTGCGCGACAAGGCGCTGCTCGGCCGCGTCGAGCCGAGCGCGGCGAATGCCGGTAGGGGCATCGGCAGCAGCGTGCAAGCCGCGCACAAGCCCCGAGCCACCGCCAACAACATCCTCTCGGTCGGCCTGCGCGACGGCATCCTCAACGCCGAAGGCACCGAGGTGCTCGACCGGGTGCTGGCCTGGGGCGCGGGCCCGCAGATCGTGGTCTCGCCGCAGGACCTGGTGGCGCTGCAGGCTCAATTGCGCCTGCCGCCGGCCGGGTATGGGCATGCGGACGCACAAGACATGTCGGCCGAGGGCGACAGCCCCGGCTTCAAGGCACCGAGCACCACCACTGAAAAGCTGATCGCGCAGATGTGGGGCGAGATGCTCGGTCACAGCAAAGTCAGCGCAACCGACGACTTCTTCGACCTCGGCGGCCACTCGCTGCTGGCGGTGCAGGTGATCAACAAGCTGAAGAAAAAGACCGGCAAGGCGCTGCCGCTGACCGCCTTGCTCGAAGCGCCGACGGTGCAGGCGCTCGCCGCGTTGATCGAGCCGCCGGGTTCCTCCGCCAACGGCGGCGAACCGGCGGCCGCCGGCGCCGCGGCACCCACGCCGATGCGCAGCGCGACGCTGGTGCCGATCCGCCCCGGCAGCAACGAACGCCCGCCGATCTTCCTGGTGCACGACGGGTTGGGCGAAACCCTGCTCTACCGCAACCTGGCCTTGCAGCTGCAACCTGGCCACACGGTGTACGGCATCCAGCCCGAGGTCGACGCGCAAGGCCAGTATGCGCAGACGCGCATCAGCGACTGGGCCTCGGCGCATATCCGCAGCCTGCGCAGCGTGCAGCCGCAGGGCCCCTACCTGCTCGCGGGCCTGTGCGCTGGCGGTGTCATCGCGTTCGAGATGGCACGCCAGCTCCAGGAAGAGGGCGAGCGCACGCTGTATGTCGGCATCATGGATGCGGCCGACACGCAGGCCGAGGAGAAGTCGTTTCGCATCGCGCACGAGCGGCTCGGACGTTTTCTCGAAGCGTTTGCCGACGACGGCTCGGGCAAACCGGCGCTGCTCCGCATGGCGACGGCGCTGCCGAAGTTGGTGCGCAAGGTGGCGAACTTCGCCCGCTACGAAATCAGCGCGCGGCTCGGCCGCTTGAAGGACGCGCGCAAGCTGGCGCAACTTCGGCACGGAGGCGATGCGATCGCCGATGCCGGCAGCAACGACGCCCAGGCGATCCCCTACCTGAGTCTGTATGAACAGGCGCACCGCGAGCATGTGCCGCAGGGCGTGTTCAGCGGTGGCGAGGTGGTGCTCTACCGCGCGATGAAGGGCGAGGACGTGCCGGGCGACCAAGCCTACGTCGAGCAGTTTGTCGACCCGCTGTTCGGTTGGAGTGCGCGGGTGGACGGGCCGGTGAAAGCGGTCGACGTGCCCGGCGGGCATTCGAGCATGTTGCAGGAGCCCCATGTGCGCCTGCTGGCCGAAGCGATGAACCTGCACCTGGAACA
>JANNGZ010000430.1:0-25368 GCA_031404155.1 Burkholderiales bacterium | reverse complement strand
TTGCGGACAAGACTGCCTACGAACGTTTCGTGGTCGACCAGATGCGCATCTCCGCCGCGGCGGGCGCCGGTGATCTGGCGCTGGCCGAAAAGGCGTTCCAGGCGGCGGTGGCGTCGGGCCGGCTCAAAGACGTCGACCGGGTGCAGCTCATGGCGGTGTTGGCCGCGGCTGCATTCACTGCCAAGGATTACGCCGCCGCGTTGCGCTGGGCGACGCAGTACACCAAGGACGGCGGCACGCAGCCCTCGGTGCGCACGATGTTGATCCAGTCGCACTACCTGAGTGGTGACTTCGCGGCGACGGCGCGCGAACTTGAAGTCGACGTCAACGCCGACCTGGCCGCCGGCCGCGCGCCGACCGAGGAACGCTTGCGCCTTCTGGCGAGCAGCCAGTCGCAGGCCAAGAACGATGCCGGCTATGTGGTGGCGCTCGAGCGGCTGGTGGCTTACCACCCGAAGAAGGACTACTGGTTCGACCTGCTGTCGCGAACGACGCGCAAGAGCGGCTTTGCCGAACGCCTGGGGCTCGACGCTTACCGCTTGCAGAAGGCCGTCGCCGGCCTGCGCGATGCCGGCGAGTACACCGACGTGGCGCAGATGGCGCAGCAGGCCGGCTACCCGATCGAGGCGCGTGAGCTGATCGAGCAGGGCTACGCGGCCAGCGTGCTCGGCATCGGGCCTCAGGCCGCGCAGCACAAGGCCTTGCGCGAGCGCTTCGCCAAGGCTGCGGCGGACGACCTGAAGTCGCTGGCGCCAGCCGCGTCGGCCGGCGTGCGCGACGGCAATGTGCTCGCCAGCACCGGCCTGAACCTGTTCTTTGCCGGCCAGGCCGACAAGGGCCTGGCGATGATGGAAGAAGGCCTGGCCAAGGGTGGCCTGCGCCAGCCCGAGGACACGCGCCTGCGCCTGGGCATGGCCTATGTGCTCGCCGGCCAGAAGGACAAGGCGCTGGCCACGCTCGCCGCGGTCAAGGGCGGCGACGGCAGCGCCGACCTGGCGCGGCTGTGGTCGCTGCATGCACAGCGCACGTTGAAGTAGGCCATCGAAGCAGGCTGAAAGAGACGCTCAACGAGGTGGTCGATACGCGGCGCGCCAGGCCGCGGGGCCCTCAGGTCGTGGCCCGCTCCCAGTGCCCGTCGCGCAGCAACTCGTGGGGACCGAACTGCGCCTTGTAGGCCATCTTCGGGCTGCTCGCGATCCAGTAGCCGAGGTAGACATGCGGCAGCTGCAGCAGCCTGGTCTGTTCGATCTGCCAGAGCACGCTGTAGGTGCCGTAGCTCATGCCGGCCTCGGGCTCGTAGAAGGTGTAGACCGCCGACAGACCGTCGTTGAGCACGTCCAGGATCGACACCATCTTCAGCGCGCCGAGGCTGCCGTCGCTGCGGGTTTCGCGGAACTCCACCAGGCGTGAATTGACGCGGCTCTGCAGCAGGAATTGGGTGTACTGGTCGACGCTGTCGTGGTCCATGCCGCCACCGCTGTGGCGCCCCGACTGGTAGCGCAGGTAGAGCTGGTAATGCTCCGGCACAAAACACAGGCGCAGTACCCGAGCGCTCAAGCGCGCATGTTGCGTCCAGGCGCGCCGCTGGCTGCGTGTCGGCTCGAATTGGCTCACCGGCACGCGCAGCGGCACACAGGCGCGGCAGCCGTCGCAATACGGGCGGTAGGTGAACATGCCGCTGCGCCGGAAGCCGTTGGCGACCAGGCCCGAGTAGGCATCGGCGTGGATCAGGTGGCTCGGCGTGGCCACCTGCGAGCGCGCCAGCCGGCCCGCGAGATAGCTGCACGGGTAGGGCGCCGTGGCATAGAACTGCAGCGAGGCGAGCGGTAGCTCTTTGGGGTGGGTCACGCGTGCGCTTCAGGTCGGCTTGCGGGCGCGGCGAGGTCGGGGACATCGAAGCCGAGCTGCGCCCAAGTGCGACGATGATAGGTCCAATCCAGCGCCGTGGCGTCCCCTACGCAGCGGGCGACGTGGCCTTCAAATTCCGCGCGGCTGAGTTCATGCGCACCGAAGGACGCCAGGTGCGCCGTGTTCTGCTGGCAGTCGATCAGCGTGATGGCGTTGGTACGGCAAAAGCACACCAGCGCCGCGAGTGCGATCTTCGACGCATCGGTGCGGCGCGCGAACATCGACTCGCCGAAAAACATCCGGCCGATCCAGACACCATAGAGGCCGCCGGCGAGCGTGCCGTCGATCCAGGTCTCGAAGCTGTGCACCCGGCCCGCGCGGTGCCAGCGGCGGTAGGCGTCGATCATCCCCGGCACGATCCAGGTGCCGCCCTGGTCGTCGCGCGGGCTGCTGGCGCAAGCCGCGATCACTTCGTCGAAGGCGCTGTCGATACGCAGTTCGCAGCCGGGAGAGCGGATGAACTTCTGCACCGTCTTGCGCAGCGAGCGCGCGAGCTTGAAACCGGCCACCGGCAACACCATGCGCGGGTCGGGCGACCACCAGAGCACCGGCTGGCCGGGCGAAAACCAGGGGAAGATGCCGCGGCGGTAGGCCGCCTCCAGCCGCGCCAGGCTGAGTTCGCCGCCGGCCGCGAGCAAGCCGGGTGCGCCGCTGTCGCTGCCCAGGGCCGAGGCGGTGTCGGGGAACGGCGAGTCCTCGTTCAACAGCCAGGTGAATTCGCTCATCGGCGGATGGCCCGTCGGTGCGATGCAGCCACGGACCGGCCGTCGCTACACCGCCCGCGCGTCAGGCGATGGTCAGATCTCGCAGGGCCAACCCAGGCGTTCGCAGATGCGCTCGAAATCGGCATGCAGGCTGGCTTGGTCCTGTGACGACAGGTTCAGCAGCGCATAACGGTGCGAGCCGAGCCACTTGTATTCGCGCGCCAGGCCGACACCGCGCTTGTGGTACTGGGTGAGCTCGGCGTGTGGATAGTGCTCGGCCAGCCACTGCTCCGCCCCTGCGGTGGGCGGCCGTGCGCCGTTGCCGTCGAAGCGCCGGAACACGAAGCTTGCCGCGGCGCCGCCGCGCGGCTCGAGCCGGGGCACCCCGGCCGGGTCCTGCCCGCGTGCCAGCGCCACCAGCATACGAAAAATGTCCAGGCCGTCGACGTCACGGTAGGCGGCGACGAACTGCACCGCGAGCCGCGGGTTGACCTCGATGACGCGCAGGCTGCCGTCGGCCATGACGAAGAGCTCGCAGTTGAAGAAGCCGTTGCGAAAGCCGATCGCCCGCATCACCCGCTTGACCACGTCCTCGATGCGCGAATGCATCGCCGGATCCAGGTGCGAGGGGTAGGCAAAGCGCAGGAAGTGGCGTGCGCCTTCGGCCTCGCGCGGGTACATCCACTCGTCGATGATGCCGATGATGTGCGGCTCGCCCTCGAAGGCATAACCGTCGACGTTGACCTGGTGCCCGTCCAGCGCCTCTTCGACCATCATCCGTGTCGGATGGCAAGGCAGCTCGGCATGGCGCGACGCCAGCCGCGCGTAGGGTGCGACGAGGCGGTCGATCACCAGCCGCTCGAAGGCCGAGAAGTGCAGGTGGCGCGAGAGTTCGCCCGCATGCGCCACCCGCCGCGCCAGCACCGAGAAGGTGGCCTTGATCGGCTTGACGAAGAGCGCACGATCGCCGAAGCCGATCTCGGCCAGCGCATGTGCCAGCAGCCGCGGGTCGCGCACACGCCGGTCGCTCAAACTGAAGGGCAGTGCGGCCGCTGCCACGGTGGCTTCGGGCACCGCGCGTGCCACCACCTGGCGCAGCAGCAGCTTGTGCTGCGCGCGGGCGATCGCCGCAGGGTCGTTGCCGGGCAGGCCCAGGCGTTGCGCCACCACGGCCGCAAGCAGGCAGCCGAACTGCTCGTCGCTGGAGATCACAGCGTCCACGCGCCCGCGATAACGGTGCACCAGCTTGTCGACCCAGCGCTCGACGTTGAAAGTCATCAGGCGCGCGTTGCTCGGGAAGCGGAAGAGGTCGAAACCTTCGCTGAAGACCTTCAGTTCGCCGGCCCGCTCCAGCGGCGCAAAACCGCCGCTGTCCCATTCCTTCTCGAACAGCAGCAGCAGGCGCAAGGGCTCGGCGCGTTGCGCGGTGACATGGCTTGCGGCGCTTCGTGGCACGAACACCGGTGTCAGCGGCGCGAGCCCGTCGCGCAACGCAGAACCGGCGAGGGCTGCGGCGGGCATCGGAGCGTTCAAGCGCCAGCCCCTGTTGGCGTGCAGCAATTCAGGCGACGGTGTGGATTCATGGCGGCGTGCAAACGTGGGGGCAGTGTAGCCAGCACAGCTGGAGCCCGTATCACAAGCGGATCACAACCCGGTGCCTGCGCTGTATACGCGATGCCGACTCTTACGCATCCCGGTGGCGGCTGGATGCGGCGGGCCATTCAATCGCGGGGCCGGAAGTCGATGATGATCTGCGCGGGCACACGGCCATCGGTGTCGCGCGGCAGCACTTCGGTACGGTCCACCGCACGCAGCACCGCATCGTCCCAGGCGCGCGACCCGCTGGACTTGAGCAGGCGGCGGCCGATGATGGTGCCGTCCGGCGCGGCACGCACCTCCACCACGGCCACCGGGTTGCCCGCCACCTCGTCGCTGAAAACAATGTTCGGCTTGATGCGCGCAATGATGCGGCCGGTGTAGCTCGCCGACGGCGCCCCACTCTGCGCCGCGGTGCCGGTGGCGCTGGGCCCGCCGGTGGCGCCGGCCTGGCCGAGCATGCGTTTGAGGTTCTCTTCGCGCTGGGCCGCGAGGCGCTTCTCGTCGGCACGGCGTTGCTCGTCGCGCTTCCTGTCGGCGGCCGCATTGGCTTCGCGTGTTTCACGCTCGGCGCGCTCCTTGCGTTCTCGCTCGCGCTGGCGTTCGGCGTCGCGTTCCTTCTCGCGCGCCTTCTCGAGTTTGGCCTTCTCCAGCGCAATGTCGGCATCGCGCTGCACCGGCTTCGGCGGCTCAACCGGTTTCGGCTCCGGCTTGGGCTCGGGTTCGACTTGGGGTTTGGGCTCGGGCGTCGGCACCTCCAGCGCCTTGGGCGCTGCCGCCTGGGGCACTGCGGCCCACAGCTCGGCACTCACCGCCACCACGTCACTGGAGCGCCAGTGCACCCCAAAGGCCAGGAGCACGAGCAGGCCGCCGTGGACCAGTAGGGCAAAGAGGGCGCCAGCGCCGAGCCCGCCGGTCCGCGGCGGGCGCAGGTCGTCGGCGGTGGCGGCAATCATCGCTTCGGCCTCGCCGCTGATGGCATCTTTGGTGGCATCTCAGCTGCCTTGTTTGACCGACAGGCCGACGCGCTGCACCCCGGCGCGCTGCAAGGTGTCCATCACCCGCACCACGGCTTCATATCGCACGCCGCGGTCGGCGGAGATCACCACCGGCACCGTGTCGGGTGTGCCGGACGCGGCCGACTGCGCCAGCTTCACGCTCGCGGCCAGCTGCGTCAAGGCCACTGGCTTGGCCTCGGCGCTGTCGAGCTTCATGCGCAGCTTCTCGTCGGCGCCGACCACGATTTCGACCACGCTGGTGGGCCGCTGTGTCGACTTGCCGACGCTGGGCAGGTCGACCACACCGGTGGTGATCAGCGGCGCCGTGACCATGAAGATGATCAGCAGCACCAGCATCACGTCGATGAACGGGACCATGTTGATCTCGTTCATGGTGCGGCGGCGGCGCGGGCCGCGGGCGATGACGCCGGCCATCTCAGTACCGCCCGGCCGTTCCGAAGGTACTGAGCGCCCCCTTGGGGGGCAGCGAACGAAGTGAGCTTGGGGGCTTCATTTCAGTTTTCCATGGCGCCACCGCGGCACCCTCGGCGCGTGAACCAGGCCGATCCAAGCGGCCGCCGCGGAGCCGGCTTTGCCGGTCCGCCAGGGGGCCTTGCAGGCCGCATGGCCGCGAGACGCGGCCATTCCTTGGCCCGTCCAAGCCGACGCGGGTCGGCTTGGAGCCGCGGGCCTCGGCCCCCTGGAGGGGGAGCGCCGAAGGCGCAACGGGGGTGGTTCATTTCAGCGGGCCGGATGCGCAGGCGTCACCGGCACGCCGGCGTTGCGCTGCAGGATGTTCGAGAACTCCTCGATGAAGGTCTCGAGCTGGATCGCGATGCGGTCGATGTCGCGGGCGAAGCGGTTGTACGCGATCACCGCCGGTATCGCCGCGAAGAGGCCGATCGCGGTGGCCACCAGGGCCTCGGCGATGCCTGGCGCCACGGTGGCCAGCGTCACCTGCTGCAGGTTGGACAGCCCGACGAAGGCATGCATGATTCCCCACACCGTGCCGAAAAGCCCAACGTACGGGCTCACCGAGCCCACCGAGCCGAGAAAGCTCAGGTTGCTCTCGATGGTGTCGAGCTCGCGCTGGTAGCTCGCACGCATGGCACGCCGCGCGCCGTCGAGCTGGGTGGCCGCGTCGAGCCGCTTTTCGCGCAGCTTCAAAAATTCGCGCATGCCGCTGGCGAAGATGCGTTCGATCGGCGCGCTGCGCGGTTTGGCGGTGATGGCCTGGTGCAGGTCATTCAAGTTGCGGCCCGACCAGAAATCGCGCTCGAACTCGTCGTTGCCACCGCGCACGCCGCGCAGCGAGAAGAGCTTGCCGAAGATCACGGTCCAGCTCACCAGCGAGACCACCATCAGCAGCGCCATCACGAGCTGCACCACCAGGCTGGCCTGCAGCACGAGCGAAAAAATCGAAAGGTCCTGGTTCATGCGGCGAGGAGTTTGGGGTCGGGCTTGGGGTCGGGCTGGATGGCCTTGATGACACGCTCAGGAATCCGGCGCGGGCGGAACTCTGCACTGTCGACGCAGCCGACACGAATTTCGCCCGCCGCGAGCAACTCGCCGGCGCGTCTAGCCTGCTGCTCGACCACCAGCGTGGCGCGGCCGACCAGACGCGGCCGAACGCTCACCACCAGCAGGTCGTCCAGGCGCGCCGGGCGCAGGTAGCGAACGCGGGTGTCGGCAACGATGAACATGACGCCATCTTCGTCGATGAGCCGGGATTGGGCGAAACCGAATGCACGCAGCCATTCGGTGCGCGCACGTTCGAAGAACTTCAGGTAGTTGGCATAGAACACCACGCCGCCGGCGTCGGTGTCCTCCCAGTAGACGCGTAGCACGAACTCGAAGTCGCGCGCCGGGGCGCGGTCGGTGGCTGGGTTCGGGGCTGTCGGCTCGGTCATCGTGCGCTTCGAGGCATTATCGCCGCCGCTGCGCAGCGCGGCGGACGCCGGGTCAGGAACCCGGAACAACGCGCCGGTACACGGGGCCCCACAGCGGGTGGCCGGCCTCGGCGCGGCTGAGCGCAAACGCGGGGTCGGCACGGCGCGCATTGCGGAACTCCCGCTCGCAGCGCGGCAGGCGCTGGCTGGTGCAGTAGACGAAGGCCAGGGTCTTGTGGGCGCTGGCGCGGTCGGCCGCATGGTCCAGGCCCGATGCCAGCGCCACACGCAGGTGGCGCTCGGCCTCGGCGTACTGGCCATCGTCATAGGCGCGCAGGCCGGCCTCGAGCGCACGTTCGGCCGGGCCGCCCGGCGGGTCCGTCGACCACGGCACCGCGCAGCCCGCAAGCAGGGCCAGCGCAAGCAGGGCGACCGGAAGCGCGGCGCGAGGCCTCATGTGCCAAAACGGTGTTTGAGCTGGACCGGCCTGTCCGCGCTGACAGTGACGGTGGCGGCGTAGGGCACGAAGTTCTGGTTGCGAATCACGATCTTGTGGGTGCCCTCGGGCAGCTTCAGGCGGGTCAGCGGAGGTGTCGTGCCGGCCGCGGCGCCGTTGACCTCGATCGATCCCCAGGGCGAGACCGCGATCCGCAATTCGCCCTTGGTCGCCGCGGCGGCTGGCCTCGGCGTGGGGCTGCGCGGCGCGTCGGCAAGGCGCGTGTCGCGGCCCGCGCGCGCCTCCTTGGTGGGCTCCTTGGCGGTCTCCTTTGGAATTTCCTTGTTGAGCTCCTTGTTGTCGACCTTTGGAGCGAGATCGGAGGCATCGTTCGAGGCAATCGGCGGCGGCGGCGGACGTGCCGTTGCAGTCGCCTGCGCCACGGCGGTCGCCGTGCCGGCGTCCACCGTTTCGATGCGGGGTGCCGTCGTCACGGCTCTTGGCGCGGCAGCCACCGAAGCCGACGGCGTTGCCACCGGCGAGCCCGCGGCCGACGCATCTTCGGCCTGCCACCGGTTGTAGAGCAGGGCGCTGAGGGCGAAGACCGTGGCCACCAGGGCCAGTGCCGGCGTGGCCGAGACACGCGGCGCCACCACGGGCGCGCTGCCGGGCTTGCTCTTCGGCGCCGATTCCGCCAGCGCCACGCGCAGCGCGCGCGACAGCGCACGTGCCGAACGCCAGCGCATGCCGGGGTCGCGGGCCATGGCGCGCTGCGCGATGGCTGACAGCTGCGGCGGCACGGCGGGGTTGACTTCGTGGGCCAGCGGCACCGAGTGTCCACGCACCGCATTGAGGATCTCGTCGAGCGACTCGCCGCCGAAGGGCCTGCGGCCGCTGAGCAACTCGTAGAGCACCACGCCGAGCGAGTAGACGTCGCAGCGGGCATCGAGTACCAGGTCGGCGGTGAGCTGCTCGGGCGCCATGTAGCAGGGCGAGCCGGCGAACGTAGGGCTCACGGTCTCGCTGCGGTCGCGGTGGGTGATGCGGGCGATGCCGAAGTCCAGCACCTTGGGATGGGTGCGGCCGACCATGAAGATGTTGGCCGGCTTGATGTCGCAATGGATCACGCCCTTGCTGTGGGCGTAGGCTAGCGCGTCAGCCACGCGGCGCACGATCTGCGCCGATTGCTGCGGCGTGGGCCGCCAGCCGACCGCGAGCAGGGCACGCAGGTCGCGCCCGCGCAGCCGCTCCATCGAGATGTACACGCCCTCGTCGGCCAGGCCGGCGTCGTAAACCGTGACGATGCAGGGGTGGTTCAGCCGCGCCGAGGCGCGTGCTTCGTGCAGCAGGCCGGACTCCAGCTCGCCGCGCTCGTGGCTGCCCTCGGCGAGGCGCAATGTCTTCACCGCGATCGTGCGCGAGAGCAGCGGGTCGTGTGCGGCATGCACCGTGCCCAGACCACCTTCGCCGAGCTTGTACTTCAGCGCATAGCGGCCGACATAGCCGATCGTCGGCAGGCGCTCGATCGGCTTGCCGTCGTCGGCCTCGACACCCGGCACCGGCGCGAACTCGTTGGCCGTGCCACGCGCCTGGCGCGGGTCGAGCCCGTCCGCGCCCGGCATTTCCTGGGCGACGGTGGGCACAAAGGTACTGGGTTCGGTGCGGTTGCTGGGCATGGCCGAGCAGCTTACGTGGGGTGCCGTGGGGTCAGCGAGAAAAAACGTGTTCGAGTCGGCTCGGTTAACGGCTTGAAACCAAATCTTGCCCCGGCCGGCAGGGAATTATCAAGGCGGTGCCTTGCTGACACTGTTCGACACCGAACACTCACCCCTGCGGCCGCCTGCGGCGACGGGCGTCCGGTCAGAGTGCGGCCTGGAGCCTGCGCACCGCTTCCTGCAACTGCGCCATCGAGCTGGCGAATGACAAGCGCAGAAAGCGCTCGGTGCCGGCATGCCCGAAGTCGCGGCCGGGCGTGAGCGCCACTTGTGCACGGCGCATCATCTCGAAGCAGAAGTCCCAGCTGCCCCCTTGTGGCTCGCGGCCGCTGCGCGGGCTCGCGCCGCCGCCGCCGCGTTCTGCGCCCGGTGGGTTTGCATGGGCGCTGCAATCCGCCCAGGCGTAGAAAGCGCCATCGGGAACCACAGGCACCTGCAAGCCCAGCCGCTGCAAGGCCGGCACGATGAAGTCGCGGCGGGCACGGAACTGGTTGCGGCGCGCTTCGTACTCGGCCAGGCAAGGCGGCTCGAAGCAGGCCAGCGCCGCATGCTGCGAGACGCTGTTGGCGCAGATGTAGAGGTTCTGTGCCAGCTTCTCCACCGCGCCCACCAGCGTGTCGGGCAGCACCAGCCAGCCCAGGCGCCAGCCGGTCATGCCGAAGTACTTGCTGAAGCTGTTCACCGAAATCACGTCGTCGCCATGTTCGAGCGCGCTGTGGCCGAAGGCCTCCTCGTAGCTCAGCGCGAGGTAGATCTCGTCGACGATGGTGAAGCCGCCACGCGCGCGCACCAGCTCGACGATGCGGCGCATCTCGCCGCGGTGGATCGAGGTGCCGGTGGGGTTGGAGGGCGACGCGAGCAGGACGCCGCGGGTGTGCGCCGTCCAGGCTGAGGCGACGCTCTCGGCGTCGAGCTGAAAGCGCGCCTGCGCCGGGCTGGCGAGCAACCTGGCCTGGCCACCGGCCGCGGCAACGAAGTGGCGGTTGCAGGGGTAGCTCGGGTCGGGCATCAGCACCTCGTCACCCGGCTCGACCAGGGCCAGCGTGATCAACTGCAGCGCGGCCGAAGCGCCTGCGGTGATCACGATACGGCGGGCCGGCACCTCCAGGCCGAAGCGGCCGCGGTACCAGGCGCTCAAGGCCTCGCGCAGCGCGGGCAACCCGGTGGCCTGGGTGTACTGGGTGCGGCCTTCGGCCATGCAGCGCGTGGCCGCGGCCTGCACCGCTGCCGGCGCGCCGAAGTCGGGCTCGCCGATGTTGAGATAGATCATCGGCCGCCCGCCCCGCGCCGGGTCGCACAGCGGCCCACGAGAGATCTCGTCGGCCGCCTTGGCGCACTCCATCACGTAGAAGGGCTCTATATGGTCGAGGCGCTGCGCAAGCTTCATGGTTGCGTTGAAGAGGTCGCAAGCTTCATCTTTGCACCGAAGAGGAAAGCAGCTTCATGCCGGCACGCGACGGCTTATGAGCTTCATGCGTCCAGGCACGGATCACGCCGAGGTCGGGTGTGGGCAGCCTGTTCGCGGCGCGCGGCTAACGCCGCGCCGCCCGCGCCGCCTGCACTTCGACCGCGCGCAGGTCCGCCGCGGTCTTGTCGAGCACGCCGTTCACGTAGCGGTGCCCGTCGGTGCCGCCGAAGCTCTTGGCCAGTTCCACCGCCTCGTTGATCGCCACCTTGTAGGGGATGTCCAGGCAATGCATCAGTTCCTGCGCGCCGATCATCAGCACCCCATGCTCCACCGGCGAGAGCTCGGTGGTCTTGCGGTCGACATGGCGCGCCAGGATCTCGTCCAGGGCCGCGGCGTCGCGAATGCAGCCGTGCAGCAGCGCGTCGAAGTGCGCGCGGTCGCACTTGTCAAAGCCTTCCTGCTCGCGAATGTGGGCGTCGATCACGGCGGCGTCTTCGCCCGAGACCAGCCACTGGTACAGGCCCTGCAGAGCCAGCTCACGCGAGCGCCGGCGTGCCGACTTCGGTTTGTTGGGCGCCTTTCCCGGGGCACGCGCGGGCGCGCGCTCCGGCGTCGGATCGCGCGGCGGCTCGGGCGGCGCATTGCCGTTGCCGCTCACAGCAGCTCGTCCAACAGGTTGGCCATCTCCACCGCAACCCGTGCCGCGTCGCGGCCCTTGTCCTCAGCGCGGGCCCAGGCCTGGGCTTCGTTTTCGACGGTGAGGATCGCGTTGGCGACCGGCACCTGATGCTCCAGCGAAACGCTCATCACGCCGCCGCTGCTTTCGTTGGCAACGAGTTCGAAGTGGTAGGTCTCGCCGCGGATGACGCAGCCGATGGCCACCAGCGCATCGTGGTCATCGCCCTCGGCCAGGGCCTTGAGCGCGAGCGGGATTTCGAGCGCGCCGGGTACCGAGATTTCGCGGATATGTTTTTCGGCGACGCCGAGCGCGAGCAACTCCTCGCGGCAGACCAGCGCCATCTTCTGGGTGACCGCGTCGTTGAAGCGCGCGCGCACCAGGGCGATACGAAGCCCCTCGCCGTCCAGGAGGGGGGTCGGGCCTTGTTCGGCGGCTTGCATCAGGCGTGGCTTTCGCGGGGGTGGTTGTGGTGTTCGGTGGCGTGCTCGGTGGGGCCTGGCGCGGCCACGAAGCCGGTGATCTCCAGGCCGTAGCCGGTGACGCTGGGCATGCGGCGTGGGTGGCCGAGCAGCTTCATGCGGCGCACGCCGATGTCGCGCAGAATCTGCGCGCCGATGCCATAGGTGCGCAGGTCCATCGCGCCGCGCTGCGGCTCGCGCGGCGAATGTGGCGAGGGCAGCACGCGCTGCATCAGCTGGCCCACGTCCTCGCCGCAGTTGAGCAGCACCGCGACGCCGCAGGGCTGCGCCCGCAGCGCGGCCAGGGCGGCGGGCAGCGGCCAGGAGTGGTGCGAGCCGGCGCCGGCGTCGAACAGATCCATCACCGACAGCGGTTCGTGCACCCGTACCAGCACCTCGTCGTCGGGCGACCAATGGCCGTGCATCAGCGCCAGGTGCAGCCCGCCCGAGCGGTCGCGGTAGGCGGTGCAGTCGAAGCGGCCCTGCGGAGTGTCGAGCTCGCGCCGGCCGGCCCGTTCGATCAAGGACTCGTTGTGGCTGCGGTGGTGGATCAGCGAGGCGATGGTGCCGATCTTCAGGCCATGTTCGCGCGCGAAGCGCTCCAGGTCGGGCAGCCGGGCCATGGTGCCGTCGTCGTTCATGATTTCGCAGATGACGGCGGCGGGGGTCAGGCCGGCCATGGTGGCCAGGTCGCATCCGGCTTCGGTGTGGCCGGCGCGCATGAGCACACCGCCGTCCTGCGCCAGCAGCGGGAAGATGTGGCCCGGCTGCACCAGGTCGCTGGCCTGCGCGTCGAGCGCCACCGCGGCCTTGACCGTGCGCGCGCGGTCGGCCGCAGAGATGCCGGTGCTGACGCCCTCGGCGGCTTCGATCGAGACGGTGAATGCGGTGCCATGTTTGCCGCCGTTGCGCGGCGCCATCGGCGGCAGGCGCAGCCGCTCGCATCGCTCGCGGGTGAGGGTCAGGCAGATCAGGCCGCGGCCGAAACGCGCCATGAAGTTGATCGCCTCGGGCGTGACATGGTCGGCGGCCAGCACCAGGTCGCCTTCGTTCTCACGGTCCTCCTCGTCGACGAGGATCACCATGCGGCCAGCAGCAAGCTCGGCCACCAGTTCGGGGACAGGGGAAATCGGCATGGGGCGAATTGTAGGAGTCGTGCCGCGGCCGCCCTGTCCCGGTGGTGTCGCAAGCGCTTCGCCGAAGCATGCGAGGCCAAGCGAATGCGCCCATCGCCGGCCCGGTGGTCGGCCCGCGGGTGTTCAGAACTCCGCGCGGTGGGGCGGGCGTGCGCGCAGGCGGATGTCGGCGCCGACCCGCTGCACATCAATGAACTCGAAGGCCATCGCCTCGGCCAGGTCGGTGAGCGGGCCGAAGGCCGCCATCTCGCGGCCGAGACCGATCAGCCGCGGGGCGAGATAAACCAGCAGTTCGTCGACCAGGCCGTCGCGCAGCAGCGAACCGTTGAGCTTGTGGCCGGCTTCGACATGCAACTCGTTGACCCCGCGCGCGGCCAGGTCGGCGAGCATCGCGGCGAGGTCGACCTTGTCCCCCGGGCCGGGCTTGCGCACCACCTCGATACCACGCTCGCGCAGCGCCGCCAGCCGTTCCGCGCCGGCGCTCGACACGAGCGCTGCGGCGTAAACCAGCACATCGCCCGGTGGCGCAAACAGGCGCGCATCGGCCGGTGCGTCCAGGCGCGAGTCGACCAGCACCCGCAGCGGTTGCCGCGTGGTGGGCACGAGGCGAACATCCAGCCGCGGGTTGTCTTCGAGCAAGGTGCCAACGCCGGTGAGCACCGCGCCGGCGCGCCGTCGCCAGGCATGGCCGTCGGCGCGTGCGGGCTCGCCGGTGATCCACTGGCTGCGCCCGTTGGCCAGCGCGGTGCGGCCGTCCAGCGACGCGGCGATCTTCATGCGCAGCCACGGCCGGTCACGTTTCACCCGTGAAAAGAAGCCGATGTTGAGATCACGCGCTTCGTCGGCCAACAGGCCGGTGTCGACCCGGATGCCGGCGGCGCGCAGCCGTGCCACACCTTCGCCGTTGACCTGCGGGAACGGGTCGAGCGTGGCCACCACCACGCGTGCCAGGCCGGCTTCGATCAGCGCGTCGCAGCAGGGCGGGGTGCGGCCGTGGTGGGCGCAGGGCTCGAGGGTGACGAAGGCGGTGGCGCCGCGGGGGTCATGGCCACGTGCGCGGGCATCGCGCAGCGCCATCACCTCGGCATGGGCTTGGCCCGCGGGCTGGGTATGTCCGCTCGCGCGCCAGCCGTTGCCGGCAAGCACGCAACCGACACGCGGGTTCGGCTCGGTCAGGCCGAACGCCTGCTGCGCGAGCGCCAGAGCCTCGCGCATCGTGTCGTGCTCGGTGTCGGTGAAGCTTGCAGGCGCCATGCGGCAATTGTGCCCGGCGGGTTCGCGCGCGAATCGCGTCGCCCGTGTCAACCGCGCCGGTCGCGCGGTCCCATCAGCGTCAGGGCGCTGATGGTCGCCGTGTCAGGGCAGCACTTGCGCGGTGTTGCTGTTGACCACGTCGCCGCTGGCCGGGTCGGCGGCGACGTCGGTGGGGCAGTTGTTGTCGCCGCGCACGACCAGGAAGTTCTGGTTGGTGAGGTTGCCGGTCACCGCGCTGTAGGTGGCGGGGTGCTCGTCGTTGCTGACCGAGCCCGAGCCGTTGTAGTCGCCGCTGTAGCGGCAAAGGCGAAATTCGGTGACCGCCGTGCCAAGCACCCAACCCACCGGCGCGACGCGGAGTTGCCCGCTCCAGGGGTCGCTGCCAGTGGGCGGCGTCACCACACACAGGAACGACAACGGCGTCAGCGTGCCGACCACACTCGCGCCATTGTCGAAACATTCGAGGCTGGCGCCGGCGCTCAAACCGGACATGGCCATGTTCACGTCCAGGGCCAGGCTGAGCGGGTTTTCCGCGTCGGCTGCGGTGACCGTCGCCCCGGTGGAGAAGCGCACAAAACCATTGAGCAACCGTCCGTCGATGCTGGTGCAGACCGTGAGGTCCGCCGCGGTCAGCGTCGCTGTCGACGTACCGGCCCCGACAGTGCAGCGGCTCGTGATTGCGCCGCTCAGGTTGTCGAAGGTCCAGGCCACGGTACCGCTTTCGCTGCCCTTGATGGCGCTGCGGCCATCGCCCAGGTCCACCGCCAGCAGCGGAATCGACGCGACGCGGGCCAACGGGTTCTTCAGCGGCGAGCCGTTCGGCGCGATCGACAACATGCCCGACAGCGCCGGGTCAATGCCCGTGACCAACGTGTTCACCGTGACCGACGGCGCCGGCGTGGTGCCGCGCCGATCTTCCCAGCTCACCACGACCTGCACGCTCTTGAAGTCGGGCGCGATGAGGTCGGTCACGCTGCGCACGATGTTGTACGTGGTGTTGGTGGTCGGCCCGACCACAGGTACGGGCGTGCCGCCGAGGATGTCGTCGTAGGCCGCGCGGCCGGCAACCGGTGCGAGCACCGAGAACGAGCGCAGGTTCTCGACGTCGTACTGCGCGATGCGAACCGCTTCGGATCGCTGCTTGGCGATGTCGCTGTTGAAGCGCAGCGTGCCCTGCACGTTGACCACCGCGAGCATGCCCAGGCCCATGACCACGAAGGCGATCAGCGCCTCGATCAGCGTGATGCCCTCTTCGGCCACGCGACCGCGCGAACCGCGGCGCAAGGTCGCGGTGGGCGAGTTTGTCGACACGGTGTGCGCGAGCGCTTGGCCTTGCATCAGGATGCTCATTCGCCGAAATCCTTCCAGCTGCCGCTGACGCGGGTGAACGACCCGGACAGCATGTTCAGGCGCGTCAGCACCGCGCTGTCGTAGTAGATGTTGGGCGTGCCGCTGGCGCGAAAGGCGCCTTCGGCGATGGCCGCGCCGCGTACGAGTGCGGTACCGCCGTCGCCCAGGTCCCAGTCGGCCGCGGCGTAGACCAGGCCGTGGACCTGTGTGGTGCCGCCGAAACTGGCGTTGCCATTGACCACCAGCACCACCGGCTCGGCAGCACTGCCGACGACCGTCCCGCTGGCCAGCGTCATCGCGCCCTCGACCCAGATCATGCGGGCCTTGTTGTCGACAGCGGCCTGCACCGCGGCCGTGCAGTCGCCGCCGCAGGTGACGCGGGCCACCGAAGGCCGGCGCTGGAAGGTGGCCTTGTCCATGCCGAAGTAGGTTTTGAACATCTCGTCCGTGGTCAACACGGAGAGGGACGCGTCGTTGGGCAGCAGCGAGCCCGCGGCCGGTGAACCCGGCACGCTGGTGACCCTTGCGCTGGCGGCGCTGATGCTGCCGCCGGCGTTGACGGTGATGCCGTTGCTCGACGAGTCGGGGTTGTGGAAGCCCACCGAGGCAGCGCCCACGTCGACCAGCCCGCGCGCCGTGAGCGCAGCGGAGGGCGGCGTGCCGAGTGCAGAGGCGAGTGCCACCTGCATGCTCAGCGCGGCGTAGGCATCGGAGTCGAAGGCCGAGCCGTGAACGCAGCGCCTGCCGACACCGGAGCAACCGCGCGAGACCACACCGAGCGTGCCCGGAGTGATGCCGGGTCTGAATTCGACCGTGAAGGCGGGAAAGGCGCCGGCGCCCGCCGGTGGCAGCAGCGCAGGTTGGCCGGCCGAGGGGCAGGTGCAGGACCAGCCGGCAGCGGTGCGCACACAGCCGGGGCGCACCGTAAGGTCGGTGACCGTGACCACGGTGAGCGGGCTGGTGTTGGCCACCGGGGTCAACATGCCGGTGGCCAGGTTGCCTTGTGTGTAGCGCTCGCGGAAGCTGTTGTCGGCGGGTGCGACGCTGGGGGTGCAGTTGGCGCCGACGCGCCCACCGTTGAGCATCGCCAAGGCCCACTGCAGCCCGGCCTCGGCGGCTTCGAAGGCCTGGGTCGAGCGGTACTGGTTGGCCGAGGTGCGCTGCTCGAACACCAGAGCGCGGTTGGCGTAGGCGGTGACCAGCATCATCAGGAAGAACAGCACCATCACCACGACCAGCGAGGCGGCGCCGCGATGGTGGCTGTGATTGCGCATGACCGCTGCGGTCGCCGCGCTGCGGCGCCGCTGTTGCGGCGGGCGATACACCGAAAGGCGGGACTCGAATTGGTTATGCGTCATTTCGGGACCCTTAAACCGCGCAAGCGCCGGTCATCACGTCGTTGCGGGGGCGCACGTTGGCCCGCATGCTGCGCCGCACGGTCGCCTGGTTGGTGGCCTGGCCGTCGATAGCCACTTCGAATTCGCGCACCAGTTGCCGCGGAGGGCAGGTGAGGCTGCCGACCGGGCAGGGCCTGAGGCAGAAGCGGGAAAGGTCGATCTCCTGCGTGCGCAGCGTGACGCCGAAGTTGGTGATCGTCAGCGTGGTCGGGTCGGTCACCTGCTGCCAGTTGTTGTCGCCGAGTTGCAGTTCGATCGCGCCGTTGCGCAGCCTGAAGCCGGCCACGTCGTGGCTATCGACCGCATCGTTTTCCGGTGGGTGGGGCGGGCCGTCGAGCGAGTAGTTGAAGGTGACGCTCGCGCTGGTGGTGTCGGCGGTCACGCCGGCGAGGTTGGTGTACGGGTTGCCCACCACGCCCGGGGTGCCGCGGTACCAGACTGAGTTCTGCGAATTGCCCCAGTAGCCACTGCGCCGCAGGTCGCGCACGACGATGTCGGTGGCACCACGCAGGTCTTGCTGGAGTTGGGTTTCGAGCAGCAGGCGGCGGCTGTCGTCGAGATGGTTTGTGAGCGTGAACGATGCCGCGGCGACGATGAACAGGCCGACCGCGATGCCAATCAGCAACTCAACGAGCGACAGGCCGCGCTGCGGCACGCGGGTGCGATGAGGGGTCATGAACATATAGCCGGCACTCCCGGGATGGAACCGTCCGGCGAGCAGACCTTGACCTGCCCCACCGGGTTGATTCGGGTGTTCAGGCGGCCGCCGCGCGCGCTGGCGATGTCGATCGACATGTCGGGTGGCGCCGCAAGGCTGCGGTCCTTGTCGAAGGTCACCCGCGCGCCCAGGCTGCTCGAGGCCGCGAGCGTGACCGATTCGCTGCGCGGCACCTGCACCGTCTTCAACTCCACCGCCTCGAAGGAACAACGTGTGGTTTCGGGGCGCAGGCAATTGCAGTTGCCGATCACTGTGGGCAGGAAGATGCTGTAGCAGGTGAGGCCGGCGTTACTGCGGAACTCCATCGCCACTTCGCGGTTGCGCTGGACCGATTCGGAACGCGCGTAGCGGATGTCGCCCACCAACTCGGCATTGACCGAGCGCACCCGCTGCCGCGCGATCATGTCGATGAACGACGGCGTGGCAACCGCGAGCAGGATCGAGACGAGCACCAGTACGGTCATCAGCTCGACCATGGTGAACCCGTGGGGCAGGCGGCGTATCGGCTGTGGCATGTCCGGCTCCTCAGCGGTTCCAGCAGCGGTTGGAGGTGCTGGTGTCTTCGCTACCGCCGGCGTTGAACGAGGTGTAGCTGACGTTGCCGCCGTTGCTGGTCAGCCTGAGCACCCGGCATGCGGCGTCGTCGATTTGCGAGCTGCCAGTGGCGGTGGCGGTGGCGACGAACCGGGTGGCAGTGGCTTCGGTGATCGCCAGCGTGTACTGGCTGTTGGCGATGGTGGCGGTCAGGCCCAGCTCGGCGAGCGTCAGGGCAAAGGTGGCGCTGTCGGCGCGCCAGCGTTCCTGGGCCTGCTGCAGCTGCGCAAGGCGCGATACGGCGTCGGCACGGCCACCTTTACGCACCGAGTCGCGGTAGGCCGGCACCGCGATCGTGGCAATGATGGCGATCACCGCCACGACGATCATCATCTCGATCAGCGTGAAGCCCGTGCTGCGCCGATGTCCGCTAAAGCGTGAACGATGACCGTGAGGAATGCACAGCATGCTCGATTATTGGCGACGAACAGTTACTTGCAGGTTGCCGCTCGTCGGCGACCACGCGCCGCTCGTCGGTATGTGCCAGCGGCTTGCGGCGCTCGACGGCGGAGCGCAGGTCAGCAGGCCTTGACGCCCGGCACCGCCGCCTGCGGCGAGCAGGATCGCACCCGGCCAACGATGTTCACCACATGGTGTACAGCGGCGCCGCTGCGGCCCGTGACCCGCAGCGTGCCGGCGGGGGTCACGGTGTTGCGCGCCGGGTTGAACAGCATCGAGCGCACATTGCTCTGCAGTTGCACGGCGCCGACGCTGGGAAGGTGCACGCTGCGCACTGCCTCGGCATCGCCGGTGCAATGCGCCACGCCCTGAGCGTCGCAGGTGCAGGCGTTGGCCGCGCCGGTGTGGAGGATGTAGCAGCTGGCGCCGGACCCCGCCTGGAAGCTGATGCGCAGCGCTTGCCCGGTGGCGCCAGCGGTGGAGCGTGCGTACTGGATGTCGGTCTCGAGTTGCGCGGCCACGCCCTGAACATGGTGCCGTTCCGCGCTGCCCGAGAACGATGGCGCGATGCTGCTCACCACCACCGCGACCACGCTGGTGACCACGCTGAGTTCGACAAGGGTGAACCCGCGTTGTTGGCGGCGGGCGGTGTTGACGGTGTTGGTGGTCTTGAGCGAGCGGTTCATCTGCGTCTCCGGTGTGGTGGTCGAGTGAAGCCACTGTAGGATTTGCAGCTCAGGCCCGCGCCCCTCTTGCGGGGGTCTCGAAGGGGGATCAGGTGGGGGCCCCCGAAGGGGGGTGCCGCGCGAAACGGCTCTCGCCGGCAAGCGCGCCGTCAGCGCGCGCGGTTCACGAGCAAATGTGGCTCTGTCACCTTTCTCATACCCCCTCGGTGGGCGAACGCCGCAAGGCGGCGGCCTCGGGGGCGCTCAGATGTCGCGGATCAGCTGGCGGAACTCGTCGACGTCCTCGAACTCCCGGTACACGGATGCGAAGCGCACATACGCCACCTTGTCGAGCCGTTTCAACTCGCGCATCACCAACTCGCCCAGCTTGGTGGAGCTGACCTCGCGCGCCGCGCTGTTCAGGAGCTTGTCCTCGATGCGCAGCACCGCCGCCTCCACCTGCTCCACGCTCACCGAGCGTTTGCGCAGCGCCAGCATCATCGACGCGCGCAGTTTGGCGGGGTCGAATTCGGCGCGGGCGCCGTTCTTCTTCACCACCGCCGGCAATGCGATCTCGGGGCGCTCATAGGTGGTGAAGCGCTTGTCGCACTTGAGGCAGCGGCGGCGCCGGCGGATCGTGTCGCCCTCGTCGGACTCGCGCGTCTCGACGACCTGCGTTTCCTCGTGGCTGCAAAAGGGGCAACGCATGATCTGGCGGCGGCGCTTGGAGCCTGGTGCCGCGTCAGCGGTAAACCGGAAACTCGCGTGTCAGCGCCGACACCTGCTCGCGCACCGCGGCGGTGTTGGCGCTGTCGTAGGGCTTGTCCAGCACGTCGGCGATCAGGTGCGCGGTGGCGCGCGCCTGCGCTTCCTTGAAGCCGCGGGTGGTGAACGCCGGGCTGCCGAGCCGGATGCCGCTGGTGACCATCGGCTTCTGCGGGTCGTTCGGGATGCCGTTCTTGTTGCAGGTCATGTGGGCCTGGCCGAGCACGAGTTCGGCCTCCTTGCCGGTCAGCCCCTTGGGCCGCAGGTCGACCAGCATCACATGGCTCTCGGTGCGGCCGCTCACGATGCGCAGGCCCCGTTCGGTCAAGGTCTCGGCGAGCACGCGCGCGTTGACCACCACCTGTTGTTGGTAGGCCTTGAACTCGTTCGACTGCGCCTCCTTGAACGCCACCGCCTTGCCAGCTATCACGTGCATCAGCGGCCCGCCCTGGATGCCCGGGAAAATGGCGCTGTTGATGGCTTTGGCCACAGGGTCCTTCATCAGGATGAAGCCGCCGCGCGGGCCGCGCAGGCTCTTGTGCGTGGTGGAGGTCACCACGTCGGCGTGCGGCACCGGGTTCGGGTACACACCCGCGGCAATCAGGCCGGCGTAGTGCGCCATGTCCACCATGAAGATCGCGCCAATGTCCTTCGCGACGCGAGCAAAGCGCTCGAAGTCGATGCGCAAGGAATAGGCCGACGCGCCGGCGATGATCAGCTTGGGCCGATGCTGGTGCGCCTGGCGCTCCATCGCGTCGTAGTCGATGGCTTCCTGCGCATCCAGGCCGTAGCTGACCACCTTGAACCACTTGCCGCTCATGTTCAGCGGCATGCCGTGGGTGAGGTGGCCGCCCTCGGCCAGGCTCATCCCCATGATCGTGTCACCCGGCTGAAGCAGGCCGAAGAAAACTCCCTGGTTGGCTTGGGAGCCGGAGTTGGGTTGCACGTTGGCGTGCTCGGCGCCGAACAGCGCTTTCAGGCGGTCGATGGCCAACTGCTCGACCACGTCAACGTTTTCGCAGCCACCGTAGTAGCGCTTGCCAGGGTAGCCCTCCGCGTACTTGTTGGTGAGTTGCGAGCCCTGCGCAGCCATAACGGCCGGCGAGGTGTAGTTTTCGCTCGCGATCAATTCGATGTGCGCTTCCTGGCGCTGGTTTTCGGCCAGGATCGCCGCCTGAATTTCGGGATCGATGGCCGCGAGCGTGTGATGTTGACGGTCGAACATGGCAGTCCTCTCGGTGAATCCAGCCTCGCCGCCGCTGCCGGGGGCAACAGGGCATGGCTGACATTGGAGCTGCCCAGGCGCACGGCGGGAAGGCGATCGGGCCGCGCCAAAACGCGCCCGACACCCCACGCTCCCCGGTGGTGACCCACCTCGAGCGCCCGTCCTGGGACGAGGGCTCCATCGCCAGTTGCGCGGACCTCCAGTCTATCGGAGGCGGACCCGGAATCCCGGGCGCGGCGAGGCGCAGGCCTGCGAGCGGGCCTAAGCGATGCCGCGCCTAGCGCCGCAGCGCGACCTGGTCGGCGGGGCCGTCCTTGGCCGGCGTGGCTTCGGTCTTCGCAGGCGCGGTCGCCGGGGAGTTCGTGGCGCCTTGCAGGGCTTGCTTCGGCGGCAGGTTCGGCGCATTGAATGGCACCCCCTTGCCGAGCACCAGTTGTTTCAGGTGCGCCTGCTCGGCCAGCACCTTGCCGACATAGCCCCCGTCGTCGTTCAGGTTGGCGGCACCGACATAGAACTTCAGGCCCGCTTCAAGCCCCCCGGCGCGGGCGATGCATTCCTTGAGCACCTGCACACCCACCCGCAGGTTGGTCACCGGGTCGAAGGCGGCATAGACCCCACCGAAGGCCTCGTACTTGTCGTCGTGTACGCGGGTCATCACCTGCATCAGCCCTTGTGCACCGACAGCGCTCTGAGCGAACGGGTTGAAGCTGGATTCGATGGCCATGATGGCCAGTATCAATGTGGGGTCCAGGCCGGCGCGCTGGCCGACCTGCCAGGCTTCGAGTACCAGGCGGCTCACCGGCTCCGGAGCGACCCGGTAGCGACGGGATAGCCAATGCGCGACCGCAGCCTGCTGCCGCGGCAGATCCTTGGGGTCGGCAGCCGTCGCGCGCGCCACCGCACCGGGCTCGACAAGAGCGGGAAGTTCGTCGGTACGGCTGTCGGCACGCTCCTCGTGACGAGCCTGGAGCCAGCCCAGTGCAACACGTTCGGCTTGCTGACGAAGATCAGGCTGGCCGGCGGCGAACGCCAACAACGCGACCACGGCCAAGCCGAGAAGCGCAAGCGAGTTGTGACTGACTTCGAGCAGGCCATGGCCCACGTCACGGACGAAGACGGTCACCGAGGCGCTGGTGGTCGTCCAAAGTTCACGCGCTGTCATGCGTTTCCTTTCCCTCCGGCCCCTCTCGCTCGACCGGGCTTGAGAACCCGAAAGGCCGAAAGGCGACGGTGATAATTGACTGCTTCGGCGTCGTCGCCAATACGCTGGCACCGGCAGCCTGTTTCTAGGCAGCGTGCGCTCCTGCCATCCAGAAGGGTTGAGCGCGGGTTAACCCCGATCTTCGTCAGGTTTCGCGGATTCTAGGAAGTCGCGTCATAACCGGTCAAGCATATGAACTGCAACCGTAATGCATTTTTAACATGAAGTATCGCGACCTGCGGGACTTCACCGACCAGCTTGCACGGACGGCGCAACTCAGCCGGGTCGCAGATCCAGTCTCGGTGCGGCTTGAAATGACAGCGCTCAGCGACCGGGTGCTGAATTCCGGTGGGCCGGCCCTGCTGTTTGAAAAACCAGTGGGTTACAAAATTCCGGTGCTGACCAACCTGTTCGGCACTGTCGAACGGGTGGCGATGGGCATGGGTGCCTCCGGCCTCGCCGAACTTCGCGAAGTGGGCCAGGTTCTGGCCAACCTTAAGGAGCCGCAAGCACCGAGCGGGTTGAAGGACGCGGGCAAGTTGCTGTCGATGGCCAAGGCGCTCTGGAACATGAAGCCTTCCCGGGTGCGCGAAGCGGCGTGCCAGGAGGCGGTCGTCGACGGCCCATCGGTCGACCTGGGGCAATTGCCGATCCAGACTTGCTGGCCCGGCGACGCGGGGCCGCTGATCACTTGGGGCCTGGTGGTCACCCGTGGGCCGCAGTCGGTGCCGAACCCGCGCCAGCGCCAAAACCTCGGCATTTACCGGCAGCAGGTGATCGGCCCGCGCGACGTGATCATGCGATGGCTCGCCCACCGAGGCGGCGCGCTCGACTTTCGCGAGTTCGCGCGTGCTCAACCCGGCCGGCCGTTCCCGCTCGTGGTCGCGCTCGGCGCCGACCCGGCGACGATCCTCGGCGCAGTGACGCCGGTGCCCGACACCTTGTCGGAGTTCCAGTTCGCGGGTCTGCTGCGCGGCGGCCGAACCGAGGTCGTGGACACCGAAGTCGGCGACGGCGGCCTGATGCTGCAGGCGCCGGCAAGCGCCGAGTTCGTCCTCGAGGGGCACATCCCGACCGCGGACCCCGGCTTCACCGGCGAGAGCCCGCATGGAGTGCGCTGGCGGGAGCAGGGCGGCTACTTGCACGCGCTGGAGGGCCCTTTCGGAGACCACACCGGCTACTACAACGAGCAGGACTGGTTCCCGGTGTTTCGCATCGACCGCATGACCCACCGGCGCGACCCGATCTACCACTCCACCTACACCGGCAAGCCGCCGGACGAACCTTCGGTGCTCGGCGTGGCGCTGAACGAGGTGTTCGTGCCGATCCTGCAAAAGCAGTTTCCCGAGATCGTCGACTTTTACCTTCCGCCCGAGGCTTGCAGCTATCGCATGGCGGTGATCTCGATCCGCAAGAGCTACCCCGGCCACGCCAAGCGCCTGATGTTCGGTCTGTGGAGTTTTCTGCGCCAGTTCATGTACACCAAGTTCATCGTCGTCACTGACGAGGACGTGAACATCCGCGACTGGAAAGAAGTGATCTGGGCGGTCACCACACGAATGGACCCGGTGCGCGACACCACGCTGGTCGAATCGACGCCGATCGACTATCTCGACTTTGCGTCGCCGGTGAGTGGCCTGGGCGGCAAGATGGGGCTGGACGCGACGAACAAATGGCCCGGCGAAACCAGCCGCGAGTGGGGCCGCACGATCCGCATGGATGCTGCGGTCGAGCAGCGGGTGGCGGCCATCGTGCAAGGGGTGCTGGCGCGCCGGTGAAAATAAAAGGTCGTCGCCGAACAGGTGCCGATCATGTTTTGAACAATCGAACTTGCTTCTGCCAGGCCCATCGCCTAATGTAGGGAGGCCTGCAAGTCAGGCAATCAAAGACGGCGCAGTCTTCTGCGCGTCAGGATCCCCGGACATCTTTCCTCCGGAGATCCGAATGGTGATTGCAAAATCATCCGCCCCCCCGGCACCGCAAGGCTCCGGGGGGTTTCGTTTTATGGGGCCGCGCGGATCATGTCCACCGCCTTCTCGGCGATCATGATCGTCGGCGCATTGGTATTGCCGCCGACGATGCGCGGCATGATCGATGCATCGACGACGCGCAAGTTTTCGGTACCGTGCACACGCAGGTGGGCATCGACCACGTCCATCGGCCCCGGCCCCATGCGGCAACTGCCCACCGGGTGGTAGATGGTGTCGGCACGCTCGCGGATGAACAACTCGATCTGCGCGTCGGTGATCGCCTGCGCCGACGCTGCCAGCTCGCGCCCGCCCTGGGCCGCCAGCGCCGGCTGCTGCAGAATCCGGCGCATCAGCTTGAAGCCCCGAACGAGACGTTCGACATCGTCGCGCTCGGCCAGAAAGTTGGGGTCGATCAGCGGCGCCGCAAATGGGTCGGCACTGGCCAGCATGACGCTGCCACGGCTCTTCGGTTGCAGCAGACAGACGTGGCACGAATAGCCATGGCCGAAAACCGTCTTGCGCCCGTGGTCGACGAGTTTGCCGATGACAAAGTGCAGTTGCAGATCGGGGATCGGCTCGTCGGCCGAACTGCGGATAAACCCGCCCGATTCGGCGAAGTTGGTCGTCAACATGCCGCTGCGCTTCGCGCGCCACTCGAAGATGCCACGCACCACCCGCACCAGCCCGCCCAGGCTCAGCCCGAACAGGTCTTTCAGATGCGGCGCATCGACCACCTGCACGACATCGACGTGGTCGTGCAGGTGCTGGCCGACACCCGCCAGATCGTGCACGACGCCGATGCCGTGTTTCTGCAGCGCAGCGCCGGGACCGATGCCGGACAACATCAGCAACTGTGGTGACTGCAAGGCACCGGCCGCGAGCAGCACCTCGCGCCGTGCATCG
>JANNGZ010000429.1:0-2200 GCA_031404155.1 Burkholderiales bacterium | reverse complement strand
CCAGCTGCGTCTGGGCCGCCAGTTGCGACCGTACCCCCGGGTCCTGCAACGTCTTGCCGATCGCGGCATGCAGACGGGCGACGACATCCTCGGGCGTGCTCTTGGGCACCATGAAGCCGGTCCAGATCTTGTACGAGAAGTCCTTCAGCTCCTTGCCCTCGCTGGCCGTCGGCACGTTCTTCAGCAATTCCGAGCGCTGCGCACCGAGCTGGCCGATCACCTTCATTCGCCCTTGCTCGGCCAGCGCGCCCATCGCGGCGCTGTAGACCAGCACCGCGAAGTCGACCTGGCCGCCGCCGATGTCCTGCAGCAGCGGCGCATTCCCCTTGTACGGCACATGCGCCAGCTTGACGCCGGTGGAAGCCTGCACGTTCTCGAGGATCAGGTGGTAGAGCGAGCCGATGCCCACGCTGCCGTAGGTCAGCGGCTTGTCGGCCGACTTGCGCGCCAGGGCAATCAGTTCATCGACGCTGTTGACCGGCAGGTCCTTGCGCGTGACGAACACCATCACCGCATCGGCCACCGGTTGCACCAGGCGAAAGTCTTCCGTCTTCAGCTTCACCGCGGCATTGGCCAGGGGCGACAGGATCACCTCGTTGGGCGAGCCCTGAAAGATGTAGTAGCCGTCGGCGGGAGCGGCCAGCACCTTTTGCGCCGCCAACGCACCGCTGACGCCGCCCAGGTTCTCCACCAGCACCTGCTGCCCCAGTTCTTTACCGAGTTGGTTGTTGAAGATGCGGGCGATCGCATCCGAGGGGCCGCCCGCCGGATACGGCACCATCAGGTTGACCGGCTTGGCGGGGTAACTCTGCGCGACGGCCGCGCCGGCGCTGAGCAGCAAGCCGGCAATCAAAGCCAGCGACCGGTGGAAAGTGGGTTTCGTCATGGCAACTCCTGGAGGTGTGAGGGCGACAGTGGGCTTCGGGCGTGGCCAATGTAGGGTTCGGTCAGTGCAAAGTCCAATGCATTGTTCTATGCATTAGCATGAGTTCAGCGCATTTACTCTCGGAGCCCGGCGATGACCCTCGTCCAGTTGCGACACCTGATTTCGCTGGCGCAAACCGGCTCGTTCAGCAAGTCGGCAGTCGCCGTGTTCCTGACCCAGCCAGCCTTGAGCCGCAGCATCCGCGCGCTCGAAGCTGAACTCGGCCAACCGCTGTTCGACCGCATCGGCCGGCACAGCGAGGTCACCCCCTTCGGACGCGAGATCGTCGAGCGGGCGCGCGAGATCGTGCTCGCAGCCGAAGACTTGCACGAAAGTGGCCAGCAGTTGGCGCGCGGCATGGCCGGATCGCTGCGCATCGGCCTCGGCTCGGGCCCGGGCGCCATGCTGATGACGCCGCTGCTCATGCACATGGCCACGCAGCATCCGCAACTGCACCTCGAGATTTCGCGTGGCCGCACCGAGCTGCTCGAACGCAGCTTGCGCGAACGCACGATCGACGCGCTGGTGGTCGATGCGCGTTCGCTGACGCCCGCTGCCGACCTGCGCGCCACCGACACCTACGAGATGCGCGGCGCCTTCTTGTGCCGCCGCGGCCACCCGCTGGCTCGTAAACGAGCCGGCGTGAGCTTCGATCAACTGCGCGCCTATCCGATCGCATCGACGCCGCTCAGCGACGAAGTGGCACGCGTGCTGGTCGAGCGCTACGGCCCCGACGCGCACCCGGCGCGCTTCGTCACGCTGCGCTGCGAGGAACTGCCGAGCCTGGTTGAGTTGACGCGGCACACCGACGCCGTGCTGATCGCCATCCGCGCTGCGGGTTCCGATCTGGTCGAACTGGCGATGAAGCCGGCCTTGAACGCGACCGCGCGATTCGCCATCGTCACGCTGGCCGGCCGCAGCGAGGCGCCAGCAATGCCTATCGTGCGCCGCCTCATGCAGGAACTGTTGCGCGACGCTTGAGTGGCGCGACCGCCGACATGCTTTCGGTCCGCGGGTCACCGACGCCGGTGACGACCAGCTTTGGCACGATGCACCAGGGGCACTCCCGACGTACTGTCAACCACTGGAGGTGCCGGACGGCGCAACAAGGACGATGATCGACGTCCATCCTAAGCCGGCAGAGCCGGAACCAAACAGGTAATACGATCACCCGCGAACCGATGGTGAGGTGATTGACCATGGCTGCAGCGGCATTGACTGAGCGGTACGCGGCGAACCTTCATGGCGTGCTGTCTTGCTACGACAGGATCATTG
>JANNGZ010000428.1:0-2083 GCA_031404155.1 Burkholderiales bacterium | reverse complement strand
GTGGCGAATGCGGCAACGCGGTCCGCCGGCTCACAGCACTTCGAAGATGCCCGCGGCCCCCATGCCACCGCCGACGCACATGGTGACGCAGACCCGCTTGGCGCCACGGCGCTTGCCTTCGATCAGCGCATGGCCGGTGAGGCGCTGGCCGCTCACGCCATAGGGGTGGCCGAGCGCGATCGCGCCGCCGTTCACATTGAGCCGGTCCAGCGGAATGCCGAGCTTGTCGGCGCAGTACAGCACCTGCACCGCGAAGGCCTCGTTCAACTCCCACAGGTCGATGTCCTCGACCTTCAGGCCCAGGCGCTTGAGCACCTTGGGCACCGCGAACACCGGGCCGATGCCCATCTCGTCGGGCTCGCAGCCGGCCACCGCGAAGCCAAGGAAGCGGCCGAGCGGCTTCAGGCCCTTTTGCTGCGCGTAGCTCTCGCTGACCAGCACGCAGGCGCCCGCGCCGTCGCTGAACTGGCTGGCGTTGCCGGCGGTCACCACGCCGCCGGGCAGCGCGGTGCGGATGTCCTTGACGCCTTCGTAGGTGGTGCCGGGGCGGATGCCTTCGTCGGCACTCACCGTGACTTCCTTGCTGCGCAGGCCGAGCACCGCATCGGCCATGCCGGCGGTGACAGTGATCGGCGCAATCTCGTCCTTGAAGCGCCCTTCGGCCTGTGCGGCGCTGGCCTTTTGCTGGCTGCTCGCGCCGTACCGGTCCATGCGCTCCCTGGGCATGTTGTAGCGCTTGGCCACGTTCTCCGCGGTCTGCAGCATCGGCAGGTAGATCTCGGGTTTGTTTTCCTTCAGCCAGCTGTCCACGAGCATGTGGGTGTTCATTTCCTGCTGCACGCAGGAGATGCTCTCGACGCCGCCGGCCACGTACACGTCGCCCTCGCCGGCGATGATGCGTTGCGCGGCCATCGCGATGGTTTGCAGGCCGCTGGAGCAGAAGCGGTTGACCGTGGCGCCGCTCACCGTGATCGGCAGTCCGGCGCGCAGCGCAATCTGGCGCGCGATGTTGCTGCCGGTGGCACCTTCGGGCGTGGCGCAGCCCATCAGCACGTCTTCGATCGCGCCGGGGTCGACGCCGGCGCGTTCGACCGCGGCTTTGACCGCGTGGCCGCCGAGCGTGGCGCCATGGGTCATGTTGAAAGCGCCCTTCCAGCTCTTGGCGAGCGGGGTGCGGGCGGTGGAGACGATGAGGGCTTGGGTCATGGTGGTGTTCCTTCGAGTCTCTTGTCTGGTCAATGCGAGAGGTGAGCAAGTGTGAGAGGCTGCTGTGCGAAATGGGCGGTCACGATGAATCGACTGGTTTTTGCTTCGCAGAAGGCGACGGCACTGTCTTCGCCTACAGCTCCCTGAACTGGGCAGGCGCTATCTTCCGTGCGACCCTTGCGAACACTTCATTCCCGATCTCCTTGAAATCCGGCGCAAGAACAATCAACTGCTCAAAGTCGGTGTGCTTGATTGTTCGCGGTATCGCAGCAGGGTCTTCGGCCGTCACGATGACGCCGGCCGTCGGAAAACCGGCGCGCAGTGCTTCGACATGTCGCCTTCGCTCGGGCGCGCCCAGAGAGATTTGCGCTAACGGAATCTGGACATAGTGGACTGACACCCACCACTTCCCGTCGATCGGCTTGTACTCGTCGGCCCACACTCGGAGGGCCTGGCGCTTGCCATCGATCGAAACGGCACCCCAAGACCACACTGCGTTGTGCAGCGGGGCCTGAAGATCGTGCTTAAAGAAGTCGGTGATGGTCTTCATGAAGCTGTTCGCTCAAGTCTTGAAGTCGGTCAACCGTCTTGAGTACGGGCGGTGGAGACGATGACAGCGTTGCTCATGGCGAACCTTTCAATTCAGCTTTCAATTCAGGTGAGTGACTTGCCTTCGGCGGCCAACCTGGCCAGCAGCGGCGCCGGCTGCCAGAAGCTGGCGTCGTCGAGCGGGTTCGCCGCGAAGCGCTTCATGCTCTGCACCACGTTGTACAGGCCCACCGTGTCGGCGTAGCACATCGGCCCGCCGCGGTGCAGCGGGAAGCCGTAGCCGGTGAGGTAGACCATGTCGATGTCGCTGGCCTTGCTCGCGATGCCC
>JANNGZ010000427.1:0-3489 GCA_031404155.1 Burkholderiales bacterium | reverse complement strand
TGCCGGCGAGTCGACCGCCACCCCGGCTTCGAGCTCGATGCGTGGCGCGGGGGCGTCCAGGTGTTCATCGAGCGCGGCCTGCAACTTTTCGCGCAGCGGCGCGGTGCGCAGCGACTCGCGCTCGACGCGCAGGCGCCAGCGTTGCGGCTCGCCGCCGGCCGGCGCGGCGTCGGCGGCGACCAGCTCGGCGCGCATCGCCAGCTCGCGCACCAGCGCGCTGACCGCCTGCCTCTGGTTGAGCCGCGCAACCACTTCGGCCCAACGGTCGCCGAGCGCGGTCTGCATCTCGGGCGTGAGCAATTGCGGGGCGCTGTCGCGCACTTCCAACTCCACCACGCCCCGCGCGGGGCCGGTACGCAGCGGCGCGCTGGCGGCGGGCGGCGCAACAAGTTCGCCCTCGGGCGGCGGCACCTCGTCGAGCCAGGCCGGGGGCTCGTTGGACGCCGACCCGAGGCGCGACACGTTCGGGGGCGCGTGCGGACGCGCAGCGGCAACGCCCGGAGCACCCACGGCCGGGTTCACCGCTCGCGCCGCATCCGGTGCGGATGGGGCGCTCGAGGCCGGCACCGCAGACACCGGCGCAGCTGACGCGATAGGCGCCGCAGTACGCGCTGGCGGTGCGACTTGCGCCGCACTGTGCGCCGACGGTGCTACAGGCGACGCACTGTGCGTCGGCGCGAGCGCATCGGCGTTCGCATCGCCGCCGGCCACCGCTGCGGCCGCCGCGCTTGCCGGCGCCGTCGCGCGAGTGGCGGCATCCTGCGCGGGTGCAGCGCTGCGCAACCCCGCCCCACCCTTCGGGAACGCGAACATGCGCAGCAGCACCATGCTCAGGCCGGCGTATTCGTCGGGCGCCAGGTGCAGCTCACCGCGGCCGTGCAGCACGATGCTGTAGAGCAGCTGCGTCGAGTCGGGTGCGAGCAGCGCGGCCAGGCGCACGCTGGTCGGGGTGTCGGGGTCGGTGGCATCAAGCGCACCCGGCACCGCTTGCTCCACCGCCATGCGTTGCAGCAGCGCCGCCATCTCGCCCAAGGCACCGCCGGCGGAAAGCCCGCGCTCGCGCAGCGCGTTGACACCGGCGAGCACCGCGGGGCCGTCGTGGCGCGCCAGCGCTTCGACAAAGGACTCGGCATAGCTCGTGTCCACCGCGCCGAGCATTGCGCGCACCTGCGTTTGCTCCAGCGTGCCGCCGCCGAACGCGATCGCCTGGTCGGCCAGCGACAGGCCGTCGCGCATCGACCCGCGCGCGGCACGCGCGAGCAGGCGCAGCGAAGGCTCGTCGTAGCCCACGTTCTCGGCCTTCAGCACGTTCACCAGGTGTTCGTAAACCACCTCGGGCGCCATCGGCCGCAGGTTGAACTGCAAGCAACGGCTGAGCACCGTGGGCAGCATCTTCTCGGGGTCGGTGGTGGCCAGCACGAACTTCAGGTACTCGGGCGGCTCTTCCAGCGTCTTGAGCAGGGCACTGAACGCGTCCTTGGTGAGCTGGTGCGCCTCGTCGATCATGAAAACCTTGAAGCGGCCGAGCACCGGTTTGTAGGCCGCACGTTCGATCAGGTCGCGTGCCTCGTCGATGCCGCGGTTGCTCGCCGCGTCGAGCTCGGTGTAGTCGAGGTAGCGGTCGGCGTCGATCTCGGTGCAGGCCTGGCAGACACCGCAGGGCTCGGCGGTGATGCCGCCCGAGCCGTCGGGCCCGGTGCAGTTCAGGCTCTTGGCCAGGATGCGCGAGACCGTGGTCTTGCCGATGCCGCGGGTGCCGGTGAACAGGTAAGCGTGGTGCAGGCGCTGCTGGGTCAGCGCATTGGTCAGGGCGCGCACCACCACCTCCTGCCCGACCATCTGCGAGAAGGTTCGGGGACGGTATTTGCGGGCGAGCACCACGTAGCTCATCAGCCGATTCTACGGGCCGAGACTCAACGGGCCGGCCATGGCACTGCCCGATAATTGCGCCATGCCGAAGCCCGCCGAATCAAGCCCCGAGAGCAGCGCCGACGACACCCTGAGCTATGAACAAGCGGGGGTGAACTACGGGTTGATCGACCCGCTGAAGGTGGCCGCGCAACGTGCTGCCGCGTCGACCGCGTCGCAGCTTTTGGCGCATGGCTTCAGCGAGGTGGCCGCTTCGCGCGGCGAATCGGCCTATGTGGTCGATGTCGGCCCGTTCTACCTGGCCAGCATCGTCGAATGCCTGGGCAGCAAGGCGTTGGTGGCCGACGAGATGCAGCGGCTCACCGGCCAAAGCTATTACGACGCGATTGCGCAGGACACGATCGCGATGGCGGTGAACGACCTGATCACCGTGGGCGCCACGCCGCTGGTGGTGCAGGCCTACTGGGCCGCGGGCGGCAGCGAATGGTTCGGCGACGCGCAACGCGCCGGTGCGCTGGTGGCCGGCTGGAAGCGCGCCTGCGAGGCCTGCGGCGTGGCCTGGGGCGGCGGTGAAACCCCGGCGCTGGCCGGCATCGTCGAGGCAGGGCGCATCGACCTCGCCGCGGCCTGCACCGGCATCGTCAACCCGAAGTCGCGCCTCTCGCTCGGCGAGAACCTTCAAGCCGGCGACGCGCTGGTGTTGCTCGCCTCCAGCGGCATCCATGCCAACGGCCTGAGCCTGGCGCGCAAGCTGGTTGAGCGGCTGCCGCAGGGCTACCTCACACCGGTGTCCCCCGGTGGCCCGAGCTACGGCGACGCCTTGCTGGCGCCGACCACGCTGTATTCGCCGGTGACCGAAGCGCTGGCCAAGGCCGGCATCGTGCCGCACTATGGCGCCAACATCACCGGCCATGGCTGGAGAAAGCTGCTGCGCCATCCGGCGGCGTTCAGCTACCGCATCGAGCGCTTGCCCGAGGTCCCGGCGGTGCTGAAGTTCCTCCAGCACCACGCCCGGCAGGACGACCGCGAGGCCTATGGCACGCTGAACATGGGCGCGGGGTTTGCGCTCTTCGTCGACGCGAAAGACGCGCAGCGTACGGTCGAGATCTCCAATGCACTCGGCGTACCGGCGCTGATCGCGGGCCGGGTCGAGAATGGCCCCAAGCGATTGCTGATCGAGCCGCTGGGGATCACGTTCGGCGGCGACGAGTTGCAGTTGCGCTGATGGCCGCGGTGCGCTCGGGGCGCGCGCATCGGCTGCGGCAAAGACCGCCCACTACAATCGTCGCCGACGGGCCTCCTCGCATGGAAGCGCGGCCAACCGGGTCAGGTGGGGAACCAAGCAGCCCTAGTCGTTGCAACCAGTGCCGAGGGTAAGGCTCGTCACCTTTGCCGGGGCTCCCGGCGCGCAGCGCAGGTAGCGCGCGCCGAGCGGTGAGTAGCGCCTGCAGGCCTTCGCGTCCCCGAGGTGGACACGCTTCAGGCCGCCTCGCCGCGGGCGCGGGTTCGGACCGACCCGCGTCGAAGTCGATCCCGGGTGTAAGGACCAAGCACGCAGCACGACAGAGGCAGCAACCGAACGGCACACGAATACCGTGTCGGTTGCAGGCAGATGCGCCC
>JANNGZ010000426.1:0-3350 GCA_031404155.1 Burkholderiales bacterium | reverse complement strand
ACTGCACATACCTCCCACTCCCCGCGTCATAGTCCCTGAAGACGTTGTAGTGCAACCCGCTCTCCGAATCAAACACCTGCCCCGGCAGCCGCAGGCTGAAACTGAACGCGCCCAGCCCCTACGGATTGCCGTTCGCCGCTGTCGTCCCGAACGGCTCCGCGAGCCAAGTCCAGCGCGTCGCGTTGTTCTTGTCCACCACCACCCGCGGCGCGTCCAGATGGTCGGTGTGGATGTAGTACAGCAGCGGCGGTTTGGTGGCACCCGTCGGGTCCGGCGTGAACACCGCCACCGGTGTCGAGTTTAGCCACACGTACTCGCGCAAGGCCACGCCGGCCGAGTCGTACTCCCCGAGCAGTTGCCCGTTCGGGTCGTAGACATAGATAAGCACGTGCTGCGGGCAGCGTGAACAGAGGGCAAATGTCTGCCAAGAGCCTGCGAAGCCGGCCTTGCAGCGTCCCCTGGGCGCCTCGTAGCGCGCTCAGGAACCCCGCACAGCCCGAATTCGGCTCACGCCGCCGGGAACAGCGCCACGCACTCGACGCAACGGGCCGGCACGGCTCAAGTCCGACAGGCTCCTAGAACCACCCAACTCGGGCAAACACCCCGAGATCTACGACGATCGCCACTCCGCAGGCAATCAACAGAGGCCAACGAAACGACTCGAACCTCTTCGCCTCCACAGTGCGCCTTACGAGGAAGAAGAGGTAAATCGCCAGAGCCGAGAGGATGCCAACCATCCACGACACGGCGAACGGTTGCCCAGGATTGGCGAGCAATATCGTCGCGCCCCAGAGAGTCAGGAAGAGCAGCAGAGCGGCTAGAGCGCTAGCCTGCCAGCTCAGCGCGCGTGGCAACGGCGCCCTTCCAGCAAGCGCAATCGCACCGATAACAACCAGCGCAAAACCGATCAGAGCGAACAGCGCAGCCTCACCTACTTGGGCAAGCGATCTCTGAGAGTCGCCAATCATCATCATCGCAGCCGCGCCATTGGCAACCGCGGTCAGAGCGCCGAGGGCCACGTTGACGTAGAGCATCTGCCGCGAGTTCATGTTTTCGAGTCGGTCACGACACTACGGCTTCGGGCAATCATCACAGCGAGTCACCTCCAAAACTTCAACCGAAGAGATGCCGGCGGGCACGCCGGCCGACGCGCCAAGCCCATCGACAGTGTCGGTAGGCACCCGAGCCACCGAGTAAGCAGATCCTGGGGTTGTAGTCGGTTGGCGTTCCCGAACACCGCGGTTCAGGATTTGCTGCTTGGCAGGCGGCATCCCAAGTAAGGTGCATTCGGCCCCCACCGCTATGCAACGGAACCGCCGTCCAATCTCTCATCGGTCAAGATGTTCAGCTGCGCACCGACGGGCGTGCGCGCGTTCAAGGGAACAAGTCACGCCATGAACCATTCACTCTTCACCGACCCCACGATGCTCGCCCCGCCCCACGTCCACCGCGAGCCCCTGGCCAACGGCGGTTTCGTTCTGCGCTCCCCCGAGCCGCTCGAGCCCTACGCCCGCTGCACCGGCGAATGGCTCGAGCAATGGGCGCGCAGCACGCCCGAGGCCACCGCGTTGGCCGAGCGGGACACCGCCAACGGCGCATGGCGCCGCATCAGCTACCGCGAGCTGCGCGAGCGTGTCGGCCGTGTCGCGCAGGGCCTGCTCGACTTGGGCCTGCCCGCCGGCAAGCCGATCGTGGTGCTCTCCGACAACGCACTCGACCATGCGATGTTGCTACTCGCCGGCCAACACATCGGCGTCGCCGTTTGCACCGTGTCGAGCGCCTACAGCCGGCTGACCAAGGACACGACCAAGGTTCGCGGCATCCTCGACACGCTGGACCCGGCCCTGGTCTATGCGTCCGATATGGGCGGGTACGGCCATGTGCTCAGCGGTTGGGCCGGCAGCGCGGTGCGGGTGTTCTCGCGCGGTGCGAATGTGCAGGCCAGCGCGCAAGGAAGCACGCAAGCCGGCACGCAAGCGATTACGCAAGCCGACACGAAAGGAGCCGCCGCGCAAGCCACCGCCCCTGCCCGCACCATCAGCTTCGAGCAGCTGGCATCGGCCACCGAGTCCCCCGCGGTGATGCACGCCTTCGCCGCGATCAAACCCGACGACCATGCCAAGTACCTGCTCACCTCGGGCTCCACCGGCCACCCCAAGGTGGTGATCAACACGCACCGCATGCTCTGTGCGAACCAGCAAATGATCGCGCAGACCTGGCGCTTCCTCGCTCACGAAAAGCCGGTGGTGGTGGACTGGCTGCCCTGGAGCCACACCTTCGGCGCCAACCACAATTTCAACCTGGTGCTGCGCAACGGCGGCGCGCTGTACATCGACGAGGGCCGGCCGGCGCCGGGGCTGGTCGAGAAGACAGTGGCCAACCTGCGCGAGGTGAAGCCCACGCTGCTGTTCAACGTGCCGCGCGGCTTCGACATGCTGCTGCCGCTCCTGGAAGCCGACGACGGCCTCGCGCGCGATGTGCTCTCACGGCTGCGCTTCGCTTTTTACGCCGGCGCCGCGTTGCCGCAATCCACATGGGAGCGGCTGGACGCGGTGGCCCGGCGTGTGCGCGCCGAGCCGCTGTGGCTCACCACTTCGTGGGGCTCCACCGAAACATCGCCGGGCATCACCAGCGCACATTGGCGGCTCGAACGCGCGGGCTGCATCGGGCTGCCCATGCCTGGCATGGAGTTGAAGTTCGTGCCCAACGGCGAGAAGCTGGAGATGCGGGTGCGCGGTGTGTCGGTGTTCCCCGGCTACCGCAACGCGCCGGAGCTCACGGCCCAGGCGTTCGACGACGAGGGCTACTACCTGATCGGCGACGCCGGCCTGCTGGTGGACGCTGCGCGGCCCGAGCTCGGCGTGGCCTTCAACGGCCGCGTCGCCGAGGACTTCAAGCTCGGCTCCGGCACCTGGGTGTCGGTGGGCACGCTGCGCTTGAAGGTGGTGTCCGCGCTCGCGCCGTTGGCGCAGGACGTGGTCGTGGCCGGCCACGATCGCAACGAGGTCGGCGTGCTGGTGTTCCCGAGCGCGGCGGCGCAGGGCTTGAGCGCGGCGGACTTCGTGGCCCGCGTGGCCGCGGCCCTGGCGCTGCTCAAGGCCGAGGGTGGCGGCTCGTCACAGGCGCCCACGCGCGCGTTGGTGCTGAGCGAACCGCCCAGCGTGGACGCGGGCGAGATCACCGACAAGGGTTACGTCAACCAGGGCGCAGTGCTGCGCCGGCGCGCGGCGGAGGTGTCAGCGCTGTACAGCGGCGGCCCGCGCGTGATTCGGCCGGCCTGAACGGGTTCAGCGGCAGCATGGCGTTCATGACATGACCCTACCCGACGCGAGGCGCCGGCGTCGGCGCGC
>JANNGZ010000425.1:0-8949 GCA_031404155.1 Burkholderiales bacterium | reverse complement strand
CTACAAACACTTCATGGCCGTGGCCCAGCGGGTCGGCCCGGATTTACTGGACGGAAAGGCGGTCGGCTTGGCCGACCGCGTCCAGCTGTTGCTGGGCAACCTGTTCGTCTACGGCCCGCTGCGCAACACGCTCGGCCTGTCTCGGGTGCGTGTGGCCTACACCGCGGGCGAGGCGATCGGGCCCGACCTGTTCACCTTCTACCGCTCGATCGGCATCAACCTGAAGCAGCTCTACGGCTCGACCGAAACCGCCGTGTTCGTCTGCCTGCAGCCCGACCACGAGGTGCGCGCCGACACGGTGGGCGTGCCGATCCAGGGTGTGGAGATCAAGGTCGACAGCAACGGCGAGTTGCTGGTGCGCTCCAAGGGCCTGCTCAAGGAGTACTACAAGAACCCCGCCGCCACCGCCGAGGTGCTCACGCCCGACGGCTGGTACCGCACCGGCGACGCCGGCTTCCTCGACGCCAGCGGGCACCTGAAGATCATCGACCGCGCCAAGGACGTGGGCCGCCTGCTCGGCGGGCCGAACGACGGCGCCATGTTCGCGCCCAAGTATGTGGAGAACAAGCTCAAGTTCTTCCCCTACATCAAGGAAGCGGTGGCCTTCGGCGACAAGCGCGAGAAGGCCTGCGCCTTCATCAACATCGACTTCGAAGCGGTGGGCAATTGGGCCGAGCGGCGCAACCTGCCCTACGCCGGCTACACCGACCTGGCGGCCAAAACCGAGGTGCGCGAGTTGATCACCGACTGCGTCAAGAAGGTCAACGCCGACCTCGCTGCCGACGAGCGGCTGGCAGGCTCGCAAATCCACCGCTTCCTGATCCTGCACAAGGAACTCGACGCCGACGACGGCGAGCTCACCCGCACGCGCAAGGTGCGCCGCGGCTACATCGGCGACAAGTACCAGTTGCTGGTGGACGCGCTCTACGGCGGCAAGACCGAGCAGTACATCGAGACCCAGGTGAAGTTCGAGGACGGGCGCACCGGCCTGGTGTCGGCCACGCTGCCGATCGTCGACGTGCCGACATTCCCCGCCGTGCGGAGGGCTGCCTAGGTGGCTGACAGAAACATCGGCGACGTCATCCTCGACGTCAAGAACATCAGCTTGAGCTTCGGCGGCGTGAAGGCGCTCACCGACATCAGCTTCGACGTGCGCGAGCACGAGGTGCGGGCGATCATCGGCCCCAACGGCGCGGGCAAGAGCTCGATGCTCAACTGCATCAACGGTGTCTACACGCCGCAGCAGGGCACGATCAGCTTCCGCGGCCAGACCTTCAGCCACATGAACTCGCGCCAGGTGGCCGAGATGGGCGTGGCGCGCACCTTTCAGAGCCTGGCGCTGTTCAAGGGCATGAGCGTGCTCGACAACATCATGTCCGGCCGCAACCTCAAGATGAAGAGCAACATCTTCCAGCAGGCCATCCGCTGGGGCGCGGCCGAACGCGAAGAGACCGAGCACCGCGCCTATGTCGAGCAGATCATCGACTTCCTGGAAATCCAGGCCTACCGCAAGACGCCGGTTGGCCGCCTCCCCTATGGCCTGCAAAAGCGTGTCGACCTCGGCCGCGCGCTGGCGATGGAGCCGCAGGTGCTGCTGCTGGACGAGCCGATGGCCGGCATGAACGTCGAGGAGAAGCAGGACATGTGCCGCTTCGTGCTCGATGTCAACGACGAGTTCGGCTCGACCATCGTGCTGATCGAACACGACATGGGCGTGGTGATGGACATCTCCGACCGCGTGGTGGTGCTCGACTACGGCAAGAAGATCGGCGACGGCACGCCGCAGGAGGTGCGCTCGAACCCGGAAGTCATCAGCGCCTACCTCGGAACCAGCCACTGAGCGCGGGGAGAAAAATGGGACCCTTCCTCGAAACCTTGTTCGGCGGCCTGATGACCGGCATGCTGTATTCGCTGGTCGCGCTCGGCTTCGTGCTGATCTTCAAGGCCAGCGGCGTTTTCAACTTCGCGCAGGGCGCGATGGTGCTGTTCGCGGCGCTGGCGATGGCGCGCTTTGCCGAGTGGTTCCCGGCGCTGCTCGGCTTCGACAACAAGCTGCTCGGCAATATGCTGGCCTTTGTCGGCGCGGCGCTGGTGATGGTGGCCGTGGCCTGGCTGATCGAGCGCCTGGTGCTCGGCAAGCTGGTCAACCAGGAGGGCATCACGCTGCTGATGGCCACCCTGGGCATCACCTACTTCCTCGACGGCTTCGGCCAGACCCTGTTCGGCAGCGACATCTACAAGATCGACGTCGGCCTGCCCAAGGACCCGATCTTCCTGTTCGAGAGCACCTTCCAGGGCGGCATCCTGGTCAACAAGGAAGACCTCTATGCCGCGGTGATTGCCGCCGCGCTGGTGGCGCTGCTCAGCCTGTTCTTCCAGAAGACCGCCACCGGCCGCGCCTTGCGCGCGGTGGCCGACGACCACCAGGCCGCGCAGTCGATCGGCATTCCGCTCAACCGCATCTGGGTCATCGTCTGGAGCGTCGCCGGCATCGTGGCACTAGTGGCCGGCGTGATCTGGGGCAGCAAGCTCGGGGTGCAGTTCTCGCTCTCGCTGGTGGCGCTGAAGGCGCTGCCGGTGGTGATCCTCGGCGGCCTGACCTCGGTGCCCGGCGCGATCATCGGCGGGCTGATCATCGGTGTGGGCGAGAAGCTGTCGGAGGTATATGTCGGGCCCACGTTCGGCGGCGGCATCGAGATCTGGTTCGGCTACGTGCTGGTGTTGTTCGTTCTGCTCGTGCGGCCGCAAGGGCTGTTCGGCGAGAAGATCATCGACCGCGTCTGAGCCGACAAGGAGAAGAACATGCTCTACCGCGAAAACGGCCAGTTCAAGACCAGCTACCGCTCCGACGGCCAAGTCTTCCCGATCGCGCAAGACCGCATCGCGATCGGCCTGCTGTTGGCCTTCGCGGTGGTCGGTGTGCCGCTGCTGGCCGACGAATATATGTTTCGCGCCATCCTGATCCCGTTCCTGATCCTGGCGCTGGCCGCCCTGGGGCTGAATATCCTGGTCGGCTATTGCGGCCAGATTTCGCTCGGCACCGGCGCCTTCATGGCCGTCGGCGCTTACGCCGCCTACAACTTCCAGGTGCGCATCGAAGGCATGCCGTTGTTGGCCTCGCTGCTGCTCGGTGGCGCGTGCGCCACGGTTGTCGGCGTGCTGTTCGGCATTCCATCGCTGCGTATCAAGGGCCTGTACCTGGCTGTGGCCACACTGGCCGCGCAGTTCTTTGTCGACTGGGCCTTCCTGCGAATCAAGTGGTTCACCAACGACTCGTCGTCGGGTTCGGTCTCGGTGTCCAACCTGGAGGTATTCGGTCTGGCCGTGGACTCGCCGCTCCAGAAGTACCTGTTCTGCCTGGCCGTGGTGATCACATTCGCGGTGCTGGCGAAGAACCTGGTGCGCGGCCACATCGGCCGCGAGTGGATGGCGATCCGCGATATGGACGTGGCTGCTGCCGTGATCGGCATCCGCCCGGTGTACGCCAAGCTCACCGCGTTTGCGGTCAGCTCGTTCATCGTCGGCGTGGCCGGCGGGCTGTGGGGCTTCGTTCACCTGGGCTCATGGGAGCCGGCGGCGTTCTCGATCGACCGCTCGTTCCAGTTGCTGTTCATGATCATCATCGGCGGCCTGGGTTCGATCATGGGCAGCTTCTTCGGCGCCGGGTTCATCGTGATCCTGCCGATCTTCTTGAACCGGGCCCTGCCTGCGCTGGGCGCGCTGTTCGGCGTGACGATCAGCACGGCCGCCATCTCGCACACCGAACTGATGATCTTCGGCGCACTCATCGTCTTCTTCCTGATCGTCGAGCCGCACGGGCTGGCGCGGCTGTGGTCGATCGGAAAGGAAAAGATGCGCCTGTGGCCATTCCCGCACTGACCCGCGTTTACCCCATGAAACCCCAGGCGCCCGCGCACGTTTCATCCGTCACGAGTTTGCACCGCACTTGAAGTGCTCTTTCCACCCCAGGAGGCAGATATGAAGTTGAAGTCCCTAAAAATCGCCGTGGCCCTCGCCGGCGCAGGCTTGGTCGGTCTGGCCATGGCCCCGGCTGCCTTCGCGCAGGCCAAGGAGCAGTTCTTCCCGGCGATGGTGTACCGGACTGGCGCATTCGCACCCAACGGCATTCCGTTTGCCAACGGCTACGTCGACTACCTGAAGCTCACCAACGCGCGCGGCGGCATCAATGGCGTCAAGGTCATCTGGGAGGAGTGCGACACGCAATACGCAGCCGACAAGGGTGTCGAGTGCTACGAGCGCCTGAAGGGCAAGCACGGCGGCGCCACCGTCTTCCACACCCTGTCTACCGGCATCACCTTCGCCCTGACCGAGAAGGCCCCCGCCGACAAGATCCCGCTCATCACCGCAGGCTATGGCCGCAGCGAAAGCGTGGATGGCAACGTCTTCAAGTGGAACTTTCCGCTCACCGGAACTTATTGGGACGCGGCAGACATCATCCTGCAGCACATCGCCAAGAAGGAAGGCGGCTGGGACAAGCTGAAGGGCAAGAAATTCGTGCACCTGTACCACGACAGCCCGTTCGGCAAAGAGCCGATTCCCCTGCTCGCCGAGCGCAGCAAGATGCACGGCTTCGAGCTGACAACGATTCCGGTCGCCAACCCAGGCATCGAGCAGAAGTCGGCCTGGTTGCAGATCCGCCAGCAGCGGCCCGACTATGTGCTGTTGTGGGGCTGGGGCGTCATGAACTCAACCGCCCTGAAGGAAGCCGTGGCCACCGGCTACCCCCGTGAAAAGATGTACGGCGTGTGGTGGGCCGCCGCTGAGCCGGACGTCAAGGACATAGGCGACGGTGCCAAGGGCTATAGCGGCCTGGCGCTGCAGCATGGCGCCGAGCCGAACTCGAAAGTCGTCAAGGAGGTGCTCGAGTCGCTTCACGGCAAGGGCCAGGGCACGGGACCGAAGGAGGAAGTCGGTCAGGTGCTCTACATGCGCGGGTTGACGGCAGCGATGCTTTCGGTGGAAGGCGTGCGCCGCGCGCAGGAGCGCTACGGCAAGGGCAAGGTAATCACCGGCGAACAGGCTCGCTGGGGCTACGAGAACCTGGCGCTCGACCAGAAGAAACTCGACGCGTTGGGCTTCGCCGGCGTGATGCGGCCGATCAGCACTTCGTGCGCCGATCACCGTGGCGCCACCTGGGCGCGCATCCACGCGTGGGACGGTGCGAAGTGGAATTTCACCTCCGACTGGTACCAGTCGGACGAGTCGATCATCAAACCGATGATCAAGGCGGCGGCGGACAAGTACGCGGCGGAGAAGAAGATCACTCGTCGGACGCCTGAGGACTGTCAGAGTTAGTGCCCGTCTCGACCACTTGTCCGCCGCGGGCGGCGGGCTTCGCTCCCACCCCTTCCCCTCCCGCCAATCGGGAGGGGTGTTTTTGGCTCCCCCAACCCCCTCCTTGAGGGGGCTCCTTCGGAGCCCTCGTCGAAGTGTCGCCTGCGGCGCTTCGACGAGCTTTTCGAGGCGGTTTGTCCATGTCGAACATCATCCTCAACGTCAACGGCATCGAGGTCATCTACAACCACGTGATCCTGGTGCTCAAGGGCGTGTCCTTGCAGGTGCCCGAGCGCGGCATCGTGGCGTTGCTCGGCGGCAACGGCGCGGGCAAGACGACCACGCTGCGCGCGGTGAGCAACCTGCTCGCGGGTGAACGGGGTGAAGTGACCAAGGGCAGCATCGAGTTGCGCGGCGAGCGCATCCAGGCGCTGTCCACTGCCGACATGGTGGAGCGCGGCGTGATCCAGGTGATGGAGGGCCGGCATTGCTTTGCCCACCTGACCATCGAGGACAACCTGATGACCGGCGCCTACACGCGCAAGGACGGCAAGGCGGCCGTGGCCGCCACGCTGGACAAGGTCTACAACTACTTCCCGCGGCTGAAGACACGCCGTAGCAGCCAGGCCGCGTACACCTCCGGCGGCGAGCAGCAGATGTGCGCGATCGGCCGCGCGCTGATGGCCGAGCCGAACATGGTGCTGCTCGATGAGCCGAGCATGGGCCTGGCGCCGCAGATCGTCGAAGAGGTGTTCGAGATCGTCAAGGACCTGAACCAGCGCGAAGGGGTGACCTTCCTGCTCGCCGAGCAGAACACCAACATGGCGCTGCGTTATGCCGACTACGGCTACATCCTGGAAAACGGGCGTGTGGTGATGGACGGTGTGGCCAAGGACCTGCGCGAGAACGAGGACGTGAAGGAGTTCTATCTCGGCATGGGCGGCGGCGACAGGAAGAGCTTCAAGGATGTGAAGAGCTACAAGCGGCGCAAGCGCTGGCTGGCTTGAGCGCAGCGCTCGCCCGCGGGCTCGCCGTCGCGGTCTTCTCCACCTGCTTCGGATTTCGTATCCCGAAGGTCATTGCCATGCCTGACGAACCCGAATTTGCGCCGCCCCCATTCAAGCCCGACGAGGCGCTGGAGCGCTTGAAGCGCGACCTGCGAGCGTTGCGTGTGTTCAGCGAGCGCGGTGCGGCCTTCGAGTGGAAGGGCCGCGCGGCCGTCGAGCTTGGCCTCGAAACGGTGGACGGCAGCGCGGCGCTCAAGCTGCGCCTGGCCAAGCGGCCCGCGGTCAGCCCCGAGTGGGAGCCGCGCCGGCTCAAAAGCAACACCGAGGTGCGCAGCGCACTCGACGAGATCAAGCGCCGCGTTGCACGCTGGAGCGAGGAATGAGTTTTCTGGCGCTGCGCAAACACGCGCTCACCCTGCCCGGCGCCACCACCGACATCAAATGGGGCGTCGATTGGGTGGCCAGCGTCGGCGGCAAGATGTTCCTCGTCGGCGGGCCCGAGCCGGGCCGCTGGAGCGGCTGCTCGTTCAAGGTCGACGAGCACCGCTTTCTCGAACTCAGCGGGCTGGCGGGCCTGGCGCCGGCACCGTATCTCGCACGCGCCAAATGGGTCCAGTTGAGCAACCCCAAGGCGCTGCCGCTGCCCGAACTGAAGGCGCTGGTCGAGCGCTCGCACGCCCTGGTGCTGGCGAAGCTGCCCAAGGCGCTGCAAAAGGAGTTGTTGTCATGAACGATTCTTTCTACGACGCGCTGGAAACGCGCGACCCGGCGGCGCGCGAGTCCGCCTTGATGGCGGCGCTGCCGGCGCAGGTGGCCCAGACCAAAACCGCCACCCGCGTCGGCGCCGAGTGGCTCGCGGGCATCGACGCCAAGGCGGTCACTTCGCGCTCGGCGCTGGCGCAGCTGCCGGTGATGCGCAAGGCCGAATTGCACCAGCGCCAGCGCGCCGGCCTCGCCGATGCAAAAACGCAGGGCGACCCCTTCGGCGGTTTTTCGCCGATCGGCTGGGGTGTCAAGCGCGGCGCGCGGCGTGTCTTTCAGTCGCCCGGCCCGATCTACGAACCCGAAGGCCTGGCCGCCGACTACTGGCGCGTGGCCCGCGCACTCTTCGCCGCCGGCTTCCGTGCCGGCGACCTGATCCACAACAGCTTCAGCTACCACCTCACACCTGCCGGTTCGATGATGGAAACCGGCGCGCTCGCGCTTGGCTGCACCGTCTTTGCCGGCGGCGTCGGCAACACCGAACTGCAATTGCAGGCGATGAGCGAGCTAAAGCCCGACGGCTACACCGGCACCCCGAGCTTCCTGCGCATCGCGATCGAAAAAGCGGCCGAAGCGGGCCTGGCGCTGCCCGGGCTGAAGAAGGCGCTGGTCAGCGGCGAGGCCTTCCCGCCGTCTTTGCGTGACTGGCTGCGCGAGCGCGGTATCGAGGGCTACCAGGCCTATGCCACCGCGGATGTCGGCCTGATCGCCTACGAAACCGCGGCGCGCGAAGGCCTCGTCCTCGACGAGGCGGTCATCGTCGAGATCGTCCGCCCCGGCACCGGCGACCCGGTACCCGAGGGCGATGTCGGCGAGGTGGTGGTCACCTCGTTGAATCCGGACTACCCGCTGCTCCGCTTCGGCACCGGCGACCTCTCTGCGGTGCTGCACGGCCGCTGCCCCAGCGGCCGCAGCAACACACGCATCAAGGGCTGGATGGGGCGCGCCGACCAGACCGCCAAGGTGCGCGGCATGTTCGTGCACCCGAGCCAGGTGGCCGAGATCCTGTCGCGCCACCCGGGCCTGGGCCGCGCGCGGCTGGTGGTGAGCGGCGAAATGGCCAACGACCGCATGACCCTGCGGGTGGAATCCAGTGGCACCCCCGAGGGCCTGGCCGAGCGCATCGCCACGACCACACGTGACGTGACCAAGCTGCGCGCCGATGTCGAGCTGGTGGCGCCCGGCGCGCTGCCCAACGACGGCAAGGTGATCGAGGACGCGCGCAAGTACGAGTAGAGAGGGATCCCGGCGGCTACGTACTTCCCGACAAACCCTGACAGCGGCGGGCACTAGCATCGGCGTTCCATCAGTCCCCGCTTGTTCGACAGGAGTCCCTGACCATGAAAAAACTGCTCTGCGCCGCCGCTGTGCTGGCCGCCACCTCCGCCTTCGCCGACTACCCGGATAAGCCGGTCACGATCGTGGTGCCTTTCGCCGCCGGCGGCCCCACCGACAAGGCGGCCGGAGCGCTTCGTGCGTCTGCACTTCATGCAATTCATTCAGTTCGTGATCGACGAGGCGGAGGGCGGCCTCCGATTCGTACAACACTTCCTGCGTGCGATTGGTAGTCATGGCAGACATGGAATCAGGCGGCCGCCGGCAGGAGTGCGTCAATTTTTTCCTTGAGCACTTGCGGGGTGAATGGCTTGACGATGTAGTTGTTTACACCGGCTTCCATGGCCGCTAGAATGTCATCGCGCACGGAGCGCGCGGTCACCATCAACACCGGAACATTCTTGCCGTCTTCACGCGCACGAATGGCTTTCGCCAGTTCCGTGCCGCTCATGTTCGGCATGTTCCAGTCCGTAATGATGAAGTGGATGGATTGATCAAACTTCTGCAATGCCTCGACGCCATCGGCCGCTTCAACGTAGTCGTTGAAACC
>JANNGZ010000424.1:0-1951 GCA_031404155.1 Burkholderiales bacterium | reverse complement strand
GTCCACCGCACCGGGCATCGATCCGTTTGTGTACTTCGTGCAGGTGGGAGCTTTTGCGAATGCCGACGAAGCCGAACAACAGCGTGCCAAGCTCGCCCTCGCGGGCCTGGCCGCCAGGATCACCGAGCGCGAACAGGCCGGGCGCACCGTTTTCCGCGTGCGCCTGGGGCCGTTCGAGAGGCGCGAGGACGCCGAAGCGGCCCAGGCGCGGCTGGCCGAAGGCGGCACCGATGCGCGCCTGGTGCGCGTCGAACGTTCGTGAAGGAACCGGTTGGGGCCTGACGGCTGCACCGAGCAAGTCAATGATTCGTTTATCAGAAAGGTGACCATGAAGCGGCGCGATTTTTCCTTGCAACTTGCCGGTGCGGCATGGGCTTTGTCGCCTCTGGCGCGCGCCCAGGGCGGCCCGGTGGAGGGCACCCACTTCGTCAAACTCAACGCGCCGGCCCCGGTGAGCTTGCCCGAGGGCAAGAAGATCGAGGTGGTGGAGTTCTTCTGGTACGAATGTTCGCACTGCAACGCCTTCGAACTGCCGCTGGAGGCCTGGGTGAAGAAGTTGCCCGCCGATGTCGCCTTTCGGCAGGTGCCGGTGGGCTTCACGGCGCGCCACCAGGTCACGCAGCGCCTGTACTACGCGCTCGAGGCAATGGGCCAGTTGCCGGCCCTGCACCGGCGCGTCTTCACCGCGATCCACGTCCAGGGCCGGCGCATGTCCACCGAGGCCGAGGTCATGGCCTACGTCAAGGAACAAGGCGTTGACATGGCCAAGTTCGGCGATTTGTACAAATCTTTCCAGGTCAACACACTGGCCACACGCGCGCGCCAGCTCGCTGATGCCTACAAAATCGATGGCGTGCCGGCGCTCGGAATCCAGGGCCGCTTCTGGACCGCGGCGTCGCTGGCCGGCAACCATGAGAGAGCATTGGCGGTGGCCGACTTCCTGATCCAGCGCGCGCGATCGGCCTAGCCGTTTCAACCGATGGCCGCGCGCGTGGCGGCCATCACGAACTTTCTTCGGCGGGTGGCGCGGACCTTGTGCCTACAATGGGTCTGCAATTTTCGTGCCGCCAGGAATGCCGAGCCATTCACCCCGCCTCCCGATGACCTTGATCCGCGCCGCGGCAGCCCTTGCCGTGGCCGCTGGCGCCGTGCCGGCTGCGGCCGAAAAGGCCGACCGCAACAAGCCGATGGTGGTCGAGGCCGACAAGCCCGGCACGCTGGACACGCAGCGCCAGTTGGTGGTGTTCAACGGCAACGTCTCGTTCAGCCAGGGCACGCTGCTGATCCGCGCCGAACGCATGGAAGTGCGCGAGCTGGCAAGCGGCTACCGGGCCGCGACTGCGATCGGCACCCCGGCGCGCCAGGCCAGCTACAGGCAAAAGCGCGACAACGCCGACGAGTCGGTGGAAGGCTTCGCCGACCGCATCGAGTTCGACGTGTTCATGCTCTGGCTCGGCATCGCCGCGATCCTCGTCGGGGTCATATCGCTCGCGACCGTGCTCACGTGGCAGGCGCAGCTCATCGCCTTCGCCGTGCTGTCGATTGCGTGCATCCCGGCCTGGCGCTATTTCGCCCGCAAGATGGAAGGGCCGGGGGAACGGCCGTTCCTCAACCGCCGCGCGGATGGCTATGTCGGGCGTGTGTTCACCCTCGAGAAGCCGATCGTCGACGGGATCGGCACCATCCGCATCGAGGACACGGTCTGGCGCGTGAGCGGGCCCGATCTTCCGGCCGGCAGCCGCGTCAAGGTCGCGAGCGCCGACGGCGCGGACCTGGCGGTGGAGGCGACGTAGCCAGTCGTCAGTAATCCGTCGTCAGCGCCGGTGTGTAGGATGGGTTGAGTGCAGCGAAACCCATCGCCTCTGCATAACGGTGTGGTGGGTTTCGCTGCGCTCAACCCACCCTACAGACTAATTGCCGATTCCTGATCAAGCCACGCCGGCGCGCAAGA
>JANNGZ010000423.1:0-3667 GCA_031404155.1 Burkholderiales bacterium | reverse complement strand
GCGCCGCGCGGGCGCAGCCGGATCTTCTTGCCCGGCTCGAAGTCGTGGCGCTCGCGGAAGACGCCGATCAGCTCCTGCGCACCCAGGCGCGCGAACACCTGCGTTTCGGAGCCGGTGGGCTCGACGACCACGACCTCGGCTTCGAAACCTTCAACGCCGTCGGCGATGTCCAGGTGTTCGGGGCGGATGCCGTAGACCACGCTGCGGCCGTCGCTGCCGGCGGGCGCACGGTCCACCGGCAGGCGCGCGCCGCCGGCGCCTTCAACGTACGCGCTGCCGCCGTTCATGCGCAGCGTGCCGTCGACAAAGTTCATCGCCGGCGAGCCGATGAAGCCGGCCACGAACTTGTTGGCCGGGTGGTCGTAGAGCTGCAGCGGCGTGCCCACCTGCTCGATGCGCCCGTCGTGCATCACCACGATCTGGTCGGCCATCGTCATCGCTTCGATCTGGTCGTGCGTGACGTAGATGGACGTGGTCTTCAGGCGCTGGTGCAGCTCCTTGATTTCGGTGCGCATCGCCACGCGCAGCTTGGCGTCCAGGTTGCTCAGCGGCTCGTCGAAGAGGAAGACCTGCGGGTCGCGCACGATGCAGCGGCCCATCGCCACGCGCTGGCGCTGGCCGCCGGAGAGCTGGCGCGGGAAGCGGTCCAGCAGCGGCGCCAGGCCGAGGATGCCGGCGGCCTTGTTGACCCGCTCGGCGATGAAGGCCTTGCTCTGCTTGGCCAGGGTGAGCGAGAAAGCCATGTTGTCGCGCACCGTCATGTGCGGGTAGAGCGCGTAGTTCTGGAACACCATCGCGATGTCGCGCTCTTTCGGCGGCACCTGGTTGACGATGCGCTCGCCGATGCGGATGTCGCCCGCGGAGATGTTCTCCAGCCCCGCCACCATGCGCAGCAGCGTGCTCTTGCCGCAGCCCGAGGGGCCGACCAGCACGGTGAAGGAGCCGTCGGGGATCTCGATGTCCACGCCGTGCAGCACCTCGACCTCGCCGAAGCGCTTTTTCACCTGCTGGATGGAGACGCTTGCCATGATTTTTCAACCCGCTTGAATCTGCTTGAAACGCGGTCTGGCGTTGCCGACGAACCGGCGCGAACGATACGCCCGGGCCCGCCGCGGGCGCCTTGGTGGATACCCGTTGTGGGTCCCAAAAGTTGTCTGATAACCTGACCAATATGTCTGCCCTGGCCAGAGCCACCCCTGCCGCTTTGCCGCGGCTTCGCAAGCGCCCGGCCGCCGCCGCGCCGCTGGTCAGCGAGCACCTGTCGGACCGGCTTGCCGCGCGGCTGATGGCGCAGATCGAGAAGGGCCAGCTCAAGCCCGGCGACCGGCTGCCCACCGAGGCCCAGCTTGGCGTGGCGCACGGCGTCTCGCGCTCGGTGGTGCGCGAGGCGGTGCACCAGGTCAAGTCGCGCGGGCTGCTCAATTCGCGCCAGGGCTCCGGCGTCTACGTCGCCGAGCCGCCGCGGCACCAGCCGCTGGCTTTCGACCCCAAGGTGCTGGAGTCGATGGGCGCGGTGGTGCAAATGGTGGAGTTGCGCCGCGTGCTCGAAGGCGAGATGGCCGCACTGGCGGCGCGGCGGCGCAGCCGCGAGCAGGTGGCGGGCCTGAAACGCGCGCTGCTCGCGATCGACAGCGCCACCGAGGCCGGCCAACTCGGCGTCGACGAGGACCTGGCCTTTCACCGCGCCATCGGCGAGGCCACCGGCAACCCGCAGTTCGTGCGCCTGCTCTCCTTCATCGAGCAGTACCTGCGCGACGCGATGAGCGTGACCAAGGGCTACGAGTCGCGGCGGCTGGACTTCATGCAGCAGGTGCGGCTGGAGCACCGCGCCATCGTGACCGCGATTGCCGCCCGCGACGAAGCCGGCGCACGCGGCGCCGCGATCCAACACCATGCCAATGGCGAGCGCCGCTTGGAGGCCAGCGGTGCGATCGCGCCGCGCGCCAAGACACGCCGCGGCGCTTCCCTGCCGCCACCCGCGGCCGTGCCGGTGCTGACAAAAACGAGCCTGGCGCCACGGCCCCCGCTGCGCCGCTGAACCTGGAGCAGACGAGATGAAACTCTTGATCACCGGCGGCGCCGGTTTTGTCGGCGCCCGGCTCGCCCGCGAGTTGCTCAGGCGCGGCACCCTGGCCGGCCACACCATCGAGCACTTGGTGCTCGCCGACCAGTTTGCGCCGCCGGCGGACCTGATCGAGAGCTCAAAGGTCGAGGTGCGCACCGGCCCGCTGCTGCCGATGTGCGCCGCGCTCGCGCAGGACGGTTTCGACGGCGTCTTCCACCTGGCCTCGGCGGTGTCCGGCGAATGTGAAGCCGACTTCGAGCTCGGCCTGCGCAGCAACCTGGACACCACGCGCGCGCTGCTCGACGCACTGCGCGCGGCGTCTACCGCATCGGGCACGCCGCCGCGCGTTGTCTTCAGCAGCTCGGTCGCCGTCTTCGGCCCCGACCCGGCGCTGCCGCTGCCCAAGCTGGTGGCCGACGACACCATCCCCGCGCCGCAAACCTCCTACGGCACGCAGAAGCTGGTCTGCGAGCACCTGGTGGCCGACTACACCCGCAAGGGTTTCATCGACGGCCGTGCCGCGCGCCTGATGACGGTCACGGTGCGCCCGGGCCGGCCCAACGGCGCGGCGAGTTCCTTCTTCAGCGGCATCATCCGCGAGCCGCTGGCGGGCGAGGAGGCCACGTGCCCGGTGGACGCCGGCGTCACGCACCCGGTGTCCTCACCGTCGAGCGCGGTGGCCGGATTGATCGCGGTCTACGAGGCCAGCCGCGAGGCGTTTCTCGGCCGCAGTGCGCTCAACCTGCCGGCGCTGAACGTGAGCGTGCAGCAAATGCTCGACGCGCTCGAAGCGGTGGCCGGGCCGAAGGTGCGCGCGCGGGTGCGCTTCGAGCGCGACGAGCGCATTGCCGGCATCGTGGCCAATTGGCCGGGTGGCGCCACGGCCCAGCGGGCTTCGCGGCTCGGCCTGAAGGCGGACCAGAGTTTCGAGGACATCGTGCGCCAGTACATCGCGGACTGCCGCGCCGCCGGCCTGGCCGGAAGCGCACTCAAAGGGCTCTGACACGGTTTCGCAGGCGACCACGCAAGACACCGTTGATCACGCAAAACACCGTTCGGGCTGAGCTTGTATTTCCAATCATCCTGAGCTTGTCGAAGGAAGCCCACAAGGACACTGAACATGAACCAGATCGACTTGAAGGGCCGCGTCGCGGTCATCACCGGCGGCGCGCAGGGCATTGGCTTCGCCACCGCGCAGCGCATGCTCAACTCCGGTGCCAGCGTGGCGCTGTGGGACATGGACGCGGCCCTGCTCGACGCGGCGCGCAAGGAGCTCTCGGCGCTCGGGCGGGTGAGCACGGTCAAGGTCGAACTCACCGATGAAGCCGGCGTGGCCCAGGCCACCGCCGCCACGCTGGCCGAGCAGGGCCGCATCGACATCCTGGTCAACAACGCCGGCATCACCGGCGGCAACGCGCCCACCTGGGAGCTGGCGCCGGAGGTCTGGCGGCGTGTCGTCGAAGTGAACCTGATCGCGCCCTACCTGGTCTGCCGCGCGGTGGTGCCGCAGATGCTGAGCCAGGGTTACGGCCGCATCGTCAACATCGCGTCGATCGCCGGCAAGGAAGGCAACCCGAACGCGTCGCACTACAGCGCCAGCAA
>JANNGZ010000422.1:0-8664 GCA_031404155.1 Burkholderiales bacterium | reverse complement strand
CAGGCGTCGTTGCCAGCTCGTTGTGTGGCACCGCCACACGCCTCGCGGGCGCCTAGCCTGGCACGGCAACTCACCTCGGCGCGGGCCCAACCCCAAGCCCGACAGGCTCCTATGGGGAGTCATGGTCCGATGCCATCCCGGCATGACGGATGGTGAAAAATTCGGCGCCCTCGCGCCTACAGTGCCCACCCATGCCGCCGGCCAGCGCGGGCCACGAGCCCATGATCTGTCAGGCCCCACAACACCCCTTCGGAGACCGCCATGAGCCTGTCCTTCGTCCACCCCACACCCGACAGCCCCTGGGGCACCTACCTGTCGCAGATCGACCGGGTCGAGCCCTACCTCGGCGAGCTGAGCCGCTGGGTCGACACGCTGCGCCGGCCCAAGCGCAGCCTGATCGTGGACATCCCGATCGAGATGGACAACGGCCGCATCGCGCACTTCGAGGGGTACCGGGTCCAGCACAGCCTGACCCGCGGCCCAGGCAAGGGCGGGGTGCGCTACCACCCCGAAGTCACGCTGGAAGAAGTGATGGCGCTGGCGGCGTGGATGACGATCAAGAACGCCGCGGTGAACCTGCCCTACGGCGGCGCCAAGGGCGGCATCCGCGTCGACCCGAAGCTGCTGTCGCTGAAGGAGCTGGAGAAGATGACGCGCCGCTACACCAGCGAGATCGGCATCATCATCGGCCCCAACCAGGACATCCCGGCGCCCGACGTGAACACCAACCCGCAGGTGATGGCGTGGATGATGGACACGTATTCGATGAACACCGGCGCCACCGCCACCGGTGTCGTCACCGGCAAGCCGATCCACCTCGGCGGCAGCCTGGGCCGCGTCAAGGCGACCGGGCGCGGTGTCTTCGTCACCGGGCGCGAGGCGGCCCGGCGCATCAACCTGAAGCTCGACGGTGCGAGAGTCGCGGTGCAGGGTTTCGGCAACGTGGGCTCGTCGGCGGCGGAGTTGTTTGCGCAGGCCGGGGCCAAGGTGGTGGCGGCGCAGGACCACAGCGGCACGGTCTTCAATTCAAACGGCTTCGACCTGTCGGAGCTGGTCCCGCATGTCAAGGCCAGCGGCGGCGTGGCCGGCTTCAAGGGCGGCGAGCCGATGGACGCCGAGGCCTTCTGGGACGTGAAGTGCGAAGTCATGATCCCGGCCGCGCTGGAAGGCCAGATCACCGCGGCACGCGCCGAACGCCTCACCGCCAAGCTGGTGCTCGAAGGTGCCAACGGCCCCACGGTGAGCAAGGCCGACGACATCCTGGCCGACCGCGGCGTGCTGGTGGTGCCCGACGTGATCTGCAACGCCGGCGGCGTGACGGTGAGCTACTTCGAGTGGGTGCAGGACTTCTCCAGCTTCTTCTGGAGCGAGGACGAGATCAACCTGCGCCTGGACAAGATCATGGTCGACGCGCTGCGCAAGATCTGGGACACCGCCGACCGCCACGAGATCACCCTGCGCACCGCCACCTTCGCGGTGGCCTGCGAGCGGATTTTGATGGCGCGGCAGGAGCGGGGGCTGTACCCGTAAGTTGAGAGCGCCCCCAGGCCGACGACTCCGTCGTCCGCCCCCCGCCTGAACTACTTCGACGCCGCGGCCGCCGGCGGGGCCGGCAGCACCACCCCCGGCCCAAGCGGAATCTCGGTGCTGGCGAGCACCTTGCTGACGAAGTGCCGGGTCTCGCCGAAGCAGCTCGTCGGCAGGCCCACCTTCTCGTCGTAGTGCAAGCTGACGCGGGTGCCCATCGCCTGCATGATCTTCTGCGCCACGGCTTCGTCCTTGACCGTGAAGAAGAACTTCTCCACCGAGCTGCCGGGCAGTGAGACGAGCGCGAGTTCACCCTCCCAGGTTTTGCACACCCAGCCCTTCTTGGAGAGCTTTTGCACCCAGCCGGCACGCTCGCCGCTGGAGTAGCTCCAGTTGAGCACGATCGCGAAGTAGCCGACCACGAGGGCGACGAGGACGACGATGCCGAGGGCGAGGGCTTTGAACATGGCGGCGGGGTGGTGGTGGGGGTGGCGCGGGTGGCGCGGGGTGGCGCGGGGTGGCGGATCGGGTGGCGCAGGAAGGCGCGCATCGTCGCATGAAGTCGCCGCCGCGCGCGGCAAGCGCCGCGGGCTTGTCCGCATCGGGGCGCCGGCAGGTGGCGAATACGATGGCGACCACCCTCAGCGCCACACCGGAGCCCCCAAATGCAGCGCCGCCAGCTTCTCGCCCTCGCCGCCATCACCCTGTTCGCCGCCTCGCTGACCAGCCCGGCGGTGCACGCGCAGGCCGTCCCTTCGACAAGCTCGGGCCTGGCCTGGCCGAGCAAGCCGGTGCGCATCGTGGTGCCGGCGCCCGCGGGCAGCTCGCTGGACATCATCGTGCGGCTGATGAGCGACAAGCTCGGCGCGCGCTGGGGCCAGCCGGTGGTGGTGGAGAACAAGGCCGGCGCCGGCGGCATGCTCGGCATGGACGCTGTGGCCAAGGCCGGCGACGGGCACACGATGGGCATCGGCTTCAACGGGCCGATCGCGTTTGCGCCCTACCTCTACCGCAAGATGCCCTACGACCCGGCGAAGGATTTGCTGCCGGTGGTGATGACCACCTCGCAACCCAACGTGCTGGCGGTGAATGCCGAGAAGGTGCCGGCGAAGACGGTCAAGGAGTTCGTCGACTGGGCGCGTGCCCAGGGCGGCAAGATGAATTTTTCCTCCCTCGGCAACGGCAGCTCGGCGCATTTGACAATGGAGCTGTTGCTCGCCGAAGCCGGCATCAGCGGCACCCATGTGCCCTTCAACGGCTCGCCGCCCGCGGCACTCGCGGTGGCGCAGGGCACGGCAGACGCCACCTTCATGGTGGCACCGGCGCTGCTCGCGCATGTGCAGTCGGGCAAGGTGCGGATGCTGGCGGTGAGCAGTGCGCAACGGCCCGACTCGCTCAAGGATTTGCCCACGCTCGCCGACGCCGGCTACCGCAACGTGGAGTCACTCGCCTGGAACGGCCTGTTCATGCCCGCCGGAACGCCCGACGCGGTGGTGGCGCGGGTGAACGCCGACGTCAACGCGGTGATGGCCGAGGCCGCGGTGAAAACCGCGCTCGACAACCAAGGCTTGACGCCGGTGGGCGGCAGCGCGGCGGAGTTCAAACGTGTGGTCGAGGCCGACATGAAACGCTGGGGCGCGATCATCAACAAGATCGGGTTGAAGATCGACTGAGCGGGTGTGGGCTACCCTCTTTTGGGGGCACCCGTTTTCCACGCCCGGTTCGCCCTTTGGGGGCGATGCCAAGCGAGCGCAGCGCGACGAATATTCCGGCATCAAAACCAGCCCTTGCCGGAGACACCCGATGCTCGCCACGCTCGCCCCCTTGATGCCCGCACGCTTCACCGCCTGGGCCCGCCCCGCCACCCGGATGCGCGTGGTGCTGCCGCCGCTGGTGTGGGCGCCGCCGCCCACCGACGATCCGCTGCTGATGCCTGAGCCGCCGCCCTGCACCACGCCCGAAGAATGTGCCTGCGAGCCCGGCGAGGCCTGCAGTTGCGGTTGGCACTTGTCGAGCTTCGAGTTGCGCGCCGGGCTCGACGTGCAGGAGCAGGTCTGGGGCGACGCGGTGCTGCCACCCGAGCTCGAAGGTTTGATCGAGTTCGCCTGAGGACCGTGATTCGACCCTGAACTGAGCCGGCCCGCCCTCAGCGCCCGCTGCCGGCCAGCAACTCCGCATTGCCCCCGGCGGCCGCGGTGTTGATCGTCACCGTCTGCTCGGCGCAAAACCGGTAGAGGTAATGCGGCCCGCCGGCCTTCGGGCCGGTGCCCGACATGCCCTCACCACCGAAGGGTTGCACACCGACCACCGCGCCGATCATGTTGCGGTTGATGTAGACATTGCCGATGCGCGCGGCGTCGGCAATTCGCGCGGCGCGCGAGTCGATGCGGGTCTGGATGCCGATCGTGAGGCCGTAGCCCAGGGCGTTGATCTGCTCGACCAGGGCGTCGACCTCGCCGCCCCAGCGCACGATGTGCAGCACCGGGCCGAAGACCTCTTCCCCCATCTCGGCGACGCTGCCGATCTCGAAGGCCACCGGGTTGATGAAATACCGCGGCTGCTCGCCCACCACGCCCGCGGCAGGCGCCGCCTCGCCGAGCCATTTGGCGTCGCGCTTCAGGCGTTCGACATGGCGGCTGAGGTTGGTGTGCGCTTCGGCGTCGATCACCGGGCCGACATCGGTGCTCCATTGCGTGGGGTCGCCGAGACGCAACTCCGCCAGCGCGCCGCGGATCATCTCGATGACGGCGTCGGCGATGCCCTCGTGCACGCAGAGCAGGCGCAGCGCCGAGCAGCGCTGGCCGGCGGAGCGGAAAGCGCTTTGCACCACCGCGTCGACCACCTGCTCGGGCAGCGCGGTGGAGTCGACGATCATTGCGTTGAGGCCCCCGGTCTCGGCGATCAGCGGCACGATCGCGCCGCTCTTGGCCGCGAGCGCACGGTTGATCAATTGGGCCACCTGGGTGCTGCCGGTGAAGCAGACACCGGCGCAGCGCGCATCGGCTACCAGCGCGGCGCCCACGGTGTCGCCCGGGCCGTGCAGCAGCACCAGCGCATCCGCGGGCAGGCCGGCCTGGTGCAACAACTCGACGAACTGGAGCGCCACGAACGGCGTCTGCTCTGCCGGTTTCGCGGCCACCGCGTTGCCGGCGACAAGCGCGGCCGCCACCTGGCCGGCGAAGATCGCCAACGGAAAATTCCACGGGCTGATGCAGACGAAGACGCCGCGGCCGTGCAGGCGCAGCTGGTTGCTCTCGCCGGTCGGGCCGGGCAGGGTTTGCGGCGCGAGGCGCACCCGCGCCTGCGCCGCGTAGTAGCGGCAGAAGTCCACCGCTTCGCGTACCTCGGCCACCGCGTCACCGAGGGTCTTGTGCGCTTCCTTGCCGAGCAGCGCGCAGAACTCGGGCAGGCGCGCTTCGAGCACCTCGGCCGCGCGCTCGAGCACCGCGGCGCGCTCGGGCAGTGGCCTGGCGTTCCAGCGGGCGAAGCCGGATTGCAGGCGCGCCATCGTGATGGCGATCTCGTCTGGCCGCGCCTCTTGAACGCTGGCGAGGGCGGTGGTTGCGACGGCACGCAGCAGCGGCCCGCGCTCGGCCAGGCAGGCCAGGTCGACCCCGCGCGAGTTGGCGCGCTCCACGCCGAACATTGCCAGCGGCATCGGCTGCGATGGGGCTTGCGCATGGGTCGCCAAGGGAGAAGCGAGCAATGTGTCGATGCCCAGCGACTCGTCGGCAAGCTGGTGCACAAACGAGGAGTTGGCGCCGTTTTCGAGCAGCCGGCGCACCAGGTAGGCGAGCAGGTCGCGGTGCTCGCCGACGGGGGCGTACACACGCACCGGAATGCCACTGGTGATCAGGCCCCCCGCTTGAGCGGGGGGAGCGGGGGGTGTGGTCGTCATTGCACCCGCAGGGATGTACCGGGAGAACTCCCGGTAGATACCGGCTCCCATGCCATGCAGCCGCTGCATTTCGAACGGCGCATCGGCCTCGCGCGCCATCTGCACGATCGCGGCCATGGTGCCGGCGTTGTGGGTGGCGAACTGCGGGTAGATCACGTCCTTGTGCGCCAGCAGCGCGCGCGCGCAGGCCAGGTAGGCGATGTCGGTGTGGTGTTTGTGGGTGAACACCGGGTAGCCCGCGAGCCCGAGTTCCTGCGCGCGCTTGATCTCGCCGTCCCAATACGCCCCCTTGACCAGGCGGACCATCAAGCGCAGCCCGTGCTGGTTTGCGATGCGCGCCACCTCGTCGACCACCGCCAGCGCACGGGTCTGGTAGGCCTGCACCGCCAGGCCGAAGCCGCGCCAGCGCGGAAAGTTTCGCGCGATACGCGTGGCGAGCGATTCCAGCACCTCCAGCGACAGCTCGAGCCGGTCGCTTTCTTCGGCGTCGATGGTGAGGTTCAGGTCGGCCTTTGCGGCCAGCTCGACCAGGCTCCAGACCCGCGGCAGCAGCTCGGCAAAGACACGGTCGCGCTGTGTCTCTTCGTAGCGGGAGAAGAGGGCGGAGAGTTTGATCGAGATGCCGTCGCGCGCCTCCGGGCCAGTGCCTGCGGCGGCGGCGCTCGCCCCGCGTGACCCGGCTGAGGCGGCCGTGGCGGCCGACGAGGCCACGGCGATCGCCTCGATCGCCCGCCGGTATTCGCCGAGGTAGCGCAGCGCGTCGCGTTCGCTGCGCGCGCCTTCGCCGAGCATGTCGTAGGAAAAGCGCAGCTGCGGCTGCTCGCGCTTCTGGCCCGCCGCTTGGGCCATCGCCTCGGCGATGTTGCGGCCGAGCACGAACTGGCGGCCGAGCAGCTGGATCGCACGCACGGTGGCCGCCACCACGGTCTTCGAGCCGAGGCGTTGCAGCAGCCCCGTGCCTTGTTCACTGTCGGGCAGCAGCCGCTTGGACATCGCGATCGCGCTGGCCGACAGGCTGGCGAGCAGCTTGTGCGGGCCGTCGGCGGCGCTGTCGAAATCGGCGCGGCCGAGCTGGTCGGCGGTGAGCGCGATGGCGGTCTGTGCGTCGGGAACCCGCAGCAACGCCTCGGCCAGGCGCATCAGGGCCAGGCCTTCGGCGCTGGAGATCGGGTACTCGCGCAGCAGCGACTCCAGGGCCCAGAACGGCGCCGGGTTGGCGCGCACCTGCTCGACCCAGGGGCGCGCCAGCGCCCGTGCCGCGGGCCAGCCGACGGCGGCGAGTGCCTCACGCGCGGCCTGCACCACGGCCATTTCGTCGCGGTACGGGTAGGGCAGGCGGGCCTGCGGCGGCGGCATCTCGAAGGCGGCGGTAAGGCTCATAGCGTCGGCCCTGAAACAGGCTCGCTGTTGGATAATTTCCAGCTTACGCCGAGGCGCCCCGCAGGTGATTCGGAGTTCGACACCCTCGCCGGAGACTTCGACACCGGCGCAACATGCCGCCGAGAACCCGGCCCGCGTAGCGCCAGCGCCAGCACCAGCGCCACCACCAGCGCGACAACTCGCGCGCCACACGAGCTGCGCGCCACCGGAAACCACCGCCATGAGCACACCGCCCCTGCGCCTGCCCCAGACCCGCCTGCCCCTGCAAGCGGTGGCCGACAGAGGCATCGACAAGATCGACGCGCGCATCCTGCGGGCGCTGCAAGCCGACGGCCGCATCTCGAACCTGAAGCTGGCCGAGACGGTGCACCTTTCGCCGACCGCGGTGCTCGAGCGGGTCAAGCGCCTGACCCGCGACCACTACATCCTCGGCTACGAAGCCAAGTTGAACCCCGCGCTGCTCGGCGCCGGCCTGCTGGTGTTCGTCGAGGTGCTGCTCGACCGCACGGTGCATGCCGTGATGGACAGCTTCAAAGCCTCGGTGCAGGTGCGCGCCGAGATCCTGGAATGCCACCTGGTGGCGGGCGGCTTCGACTACCTGCTCAAGACGCGCGTGGCCGACATGGCCGCCTACCGCGAGTTCATCGGCAGCGTGATCTGGACCTTGCCGGGGGTGCGCGAAACCCGCACCTACGCGGTGATGGAAGAGGTAAAGAACACCACCGCGATTTCGATCTGAGCGGCGGGCGCGCGGCTCACGCCTCTTTCAACTTCGCGGGCCGAAGATCGCGCTGCCCACGCGAACGATCGTGGCGCCTTCGGCCACCGCGGCCTCAAGGTCGTCGCTCATGCCGATCGACAGCGTGTCCAGCGCCAAGCCCCCAGCGCGCAGGCCGTCGAACAACTCGCGCAGCGCCCGGTGCGGTGCGCGTTGCGCTTCGAAACCCACGGCGGCGCGCGGGATCGCCATCAGCCCGCGCAGCCGCAGGCGTGGCAGTTGCGCCACCGCCTGCGCCACCGCCGCCGCCTCTGCCGGCGCGAGGCCGCTCTTGCTCTCTTCCTGGCTGACGTTGACCTGAAGGCAGAGGTTCAAGGGTGGCAGCGCCGCAGGCCGCTGCTCGGACAAGCGCTGTGCGATCTTCAGGCGGTCCACCGTGTGCACCCAGTCGAAGGACTCGGCGACTACACGGGTCTTGTTGGCTTGCAGGGGTCCGATCAAATGCCAATCGATGTCGGCGCGCAGTTCGGCCAGCGCGGCGATCTTGTCCAGGGCTTCCTGCACATAGTTTTCGCCGAAGGCGCGCTGCCCGGCCGCGAAGGCTTCGCGCAAGGCGGTGGCGGGTTGGGTCTTGCCCACCGTGAGCAGCGTGACGCTTTGCACGGGGCGCCGCGCCTGGTCGCAAGCCGCAGCGATCCGGGTGCGCGTTTCTTGTAACTTGGCCGCGATGCTCGCCATAATCGGCCGAGCCTAACGCAGGGCACCCACCCGCTCTCGTACCCAGGCAACCCCCGCACGACACCCCGCACGCCACAACCACCGCCTGCCCGCGGCCACCGCCCACGATGGACATCACCCAGCTCCTGGCCTTCTCGGTCAAGAACAAGGCCTCGGACTTGCACCTCTCGGCGGGCCTGCCGCCGATGATCCGGGTGCATGGCGACGTGCGCCGCATCAACGTGGACCCGCTGGAGCACAAGCAGGTGCACGACATGGTGTACGACATCATGAACGACGCCCAGCGCAAGTCCTACGAGGACACGCTGGAGTGCGACTTCTCGTTCGAGATCCAGGGCCTGGCGCGCTTCCGGGTCAACGCCTTCAACCAGAACCGGGGCGCGGGCGCGGTGTTCCGGACGAT
>JANNGZ010000421.1:0-5749 GCA_031404155.1 Burkholderiales bacterium | reverse complement strand
CGCGCAACACGCTCGCCGACAAAGTGCGCGGCGACCTCGCCGCACAGATCGCCACGCTCTACGCAGTGCGACGCCCGGTGAACCAGTTTCTCGCGAACCACTACGACATCCACCGCCGCGTTCGCGGCATCCCCGAATGCCGCGTCGGCGGCAGCGAGAGTTTCACGCTGGTGCCGAACGAAGACACGGCTGCGGCGCGCGGCGGGACCTATACCTTCCGAATTGCCGGTGCCAAGGGCCTTCCGTCGGTGAGCCTGGACGGCGACCTGGGCAGCATCGAGGCGCAAGCGCTCGCGGTCACTGTGGAGGGCGGGGTGGTGGTGGCGCGCTTCACCGTGGGCAAGAACGCGCCCGAAGGGGTGCTGCGTCTGGTGGTGATCGACCCCGCGACCAAGGCGCACGAGGACGTGGCGCTCACGCTGCCCAAGGCGGGCAGCAAGTAAGCACCAGGCTCACTTCACGATCATCACCGGCACCTTGGAGTGGATCAGCACCCGCTGCGTCTCGCTGCCGAGCAAGAACGCGGCCACGCCGCGGCGGCCGTGCGAGGCCATCACGATCAGGTCGCAGCCTTGTGTGTTGGCGTGGTCGCAAATGGCCTCCCAGGGGTGCAGCGCCTCGACCGTGTGCGCCTTGCAATCGAGCCCTGCGGCGGCGGCGGCGGCGCTTACCGCACCCACCCGTTCGGCCGCGATGCGCTCCTGCGCGTCGTAGAACTCCTGCGGCGGCGTCGGCTGCATCTCGGAGATGGCGCTGTATGGGAAGGGCTCCTTCACGCTGATGGTGAGCAGCTGCGCCCCGGTGAGTTTGGCCAGGCCGATGGCGTGTTCCACCGCGTGGCTGGTGACGGCTGAGCCGTCGGTGGGAACGAGGATGCGTTTGTACATGGTCACCTCCTGGTGTTGAAAGGCGGTTGGACAGAGTGATCGGGCCGAGTGTTCCCGCAGCTTGCGCCGCGGGCTTGCGCTGCGTCAAGCGCGGCGGCGCGCGCCCTTCGTCACCCGGCAGCAGCTCGGGTAGCGGGCTGTTGGCGCTGGTGTCGCCGCGGCGCCGTGTTCAGCCGATCGCCACCGGCCGCGCCGCGTCGGAGGACCACTCGCTCCACGAGCCGGGGTAGAGCCGCGCGCTGCCCAGGCCGGCATGTTCGGCAGCCAGCAGGTTGTGGCAGGCGGTGACGCCGGAGCCGCATTGATGCACCACGCTCGCCGCCTCGTGGCCGGCAAGCAGCGGCGCCCAGTCGGCGTGCAGCGCCTCGGCGCTCTTGAAGCGGCCGTCGGCGGCGAGGTTGTCCTTGAAGAAGCGGTTGAGGGCGCCGGGGATATGGCCGGCTTGCTTGTCCAGGGGTTCCACTTCGCCGCGAAAGCGTTCGCCCGCTCGCGCGTCGATCAGGCGCACGCGGCCGAGGCACTTGAACAGGCTGTCGGCGTCGACCGTGTTGGCCAGTGGCGCCGCGTCGGGGTAGGGCGGGCACGGTGTGCGTGGCGCCGGCTCGCGGGTGAGCGTGCCGCCCTCGGCGAGCCAGGCGGCGGCACCGCCGTCGAGTACTGCCACATCCGCATGCCCGAGCCAGCGCAGCAGCCACCAGGCGCGCGCCGCGTAGGGCCCGCCCTGGGCGTCGTAAGCCACCACCGGCACGCCGGGTGCGATGCCGAGACGGCCGGCGAGCGCGGCAAAGGTGGCGCGCGCGGGCAGCGGGTGGCGCCCGAGGAAGCGGCCGTCCGCATCGACCTTCGGCCCGGAGAGGTCGCGCTCCAGGTGCAGGTACAGCGCGCCGGGCAGGTGCGTCTGTGCAAACGTGGCCTCGCCGGCTTCGGGTTTCGTGAGGTCGAAACCGCAGTCGAGCAGCAGCGGTTTGGTCGGCCCGCGCCAGTGCAAGAGTTGATTCGCCGAGACCAGGGTGCGCAAAGCGGTGTTCATCAGGAGTCTCCGGAAGGGAACTTGGTCTCTGGCGCCTGCCGGGCGCGAAGCAGCGTCGCGGCCAGGCCCGCGAGCACGATCGGCAGCATGCCGGCCAGCGCACGCCCGGTGACCGCGTCGTCGAAGAGCAGCACGCCGAAGCCGAACGCGAACACGATGCCGAGATATTGCAAGCAGGTATTGGTGAGCGTGCGGCCGATCTTGTAGGCGCGGGTCATCATCATCTGCGCGGTGGTGGCGAGCACGCTGATCGCGAGCAGCCGCGCCGCGCCGCGCCGCGCAGGTCGTGCGCGTGAACATCGCCCAGGAGCTTCAGGGTGCCGCCGCTGACGACACCGGCCACCGAAGCCCGCCAGGCCGCGGAAGTACACCACCTCGCCGGCGCCGTACTGCGCCGACGCGAGCTTGATGCACACGCCCATCTCGGCGAACAAGAGCGTGGCGCTGATCATCAGCCAGGGTGCGGACATCGAAACATTGTCGCTTCGGCGCCGGCGCCGGCCTGGGGCCCGCGCTTGCTCGATGCGCGCTGCATGGCATGGCTTGAGCGATCGCGACTCACGTCGTGCGCGGCGCTTCCATCCCGTCGCACTCGGTGTCACACTGGCTTTGAGTCGGGCGTCTCGCGCGCTGTTCGGATCGCCGGTTCGCCAAGCGCGCAAGGTTCCCGCAAGAGAGCACAAGGAGGCTGCGTATGAAGATCCTGGTGTGCGTGGACGGGTCGCCGGCGTCGCTGGCCGCGGTGGCGCATGCGCTGGGCCTGGTTCGCGAAGGCCTGCTCGCCAGCCTGGTGCTGGCCAACGTGCAGGAGCGCGCCAACCTCTACGAGATGGTGGTGGCGCACGACCCCGACGTGTCGCGGCAGGCCGCACGTGGCGCCGGCGCCCATGCGCTCGAGGCGGCAGAGGCGCTGTGCGAACAAGCCGGCGTGGCCTTCGAGCTGGAGGTCGCGGCCGGCCAGCCGGCGCATGCGCTGCTCGACATCGCCGAGGACCATGGCTGCGACATGCTGCTGCTCGGCCAGGCCGGCAACGCCCCTGGCGCTGTCGCGCGCATGTTGTTGCACGACGCGCACATGCCGGTGACGCTGGTGCGTGCGCAGGAGGTGGAGGCCAGCGCCAACGCCGACGCCGACGCCGACGCGCCGGGCGAGCAGGCACCGGCCTGAGCCGCTGGTGCCTGCTCAGTTGCCGGTTCTGGTGGGAGCCGTGCCCTCGCCCATCACCCGCCGGTACCACTCGTGGAAGTGCTGCATGCCGTCTTCCATCGGGCTCTGGTAAGGCCCCGCGTCGTCGTCGCCGCGTTCACGCAGCGCCTGGCGGCCGGCGTCCATGCGCAGCGCGATTTCGTCGTCTTCGACGCAGGTTTCCAGGTACGCGGCCTGCTGGGTTTCAACGTACTCGCGCTCGAACGCCACGATCTCTTCGGGGTAGTAGAACTCGACCACGTTGAGCGTCTTGCGCGGGCCCTGCGGCACCAGCGTCGAGACCACCAGCACATGCGGGTAGACCTCGAGCATCACGCCGGGGTAGTAGGTGAGCCAGATCGCACCCTGTTTTGGCGGTGTGCCGTCGTGGTTCTGGCCGCGGTAGTTGCGCACCGCGTCCTGCCACTGGCGGTAGACGTCGGAGCCGGCCTTGCCGAGCGCCTCGCCGGCGTGCTGCGCCACGCCCACGGTTTGCACCGAGTACTCGCGCCCCATCTCCCAGCGCAGCTCGTCGCAGGCGACGAAGTTGCCCAGCCCGGGGTGGAAGGGGCCGACGTGGTAGTCCTCGAGGTAGACCTCGATGAAGGTCTTCCAGTTGTAGTCGCACTCGTGCAGGTGCACCCGGTCGAGCTGGTAGCCGCTGAAGTCGAATTCGGCCTTGGGGCCGAGCTCGGCCAGGTCGGCCGCCACGTTGCGTTTTGGGGCGTCGGGGCTTCCGGCTTCGAAGAGCAGGCCGTTCCAGCGCTGCACCGGGTAGTTCTGCAAATGCCGGCAGGGGTCGGTCTGGAAATGCGGCGCACCCACCAGGCGGCCGTGCAGATCGTAGGTCCAGCGGTGCAGCGGGCAGACCACATGCTCGCCGGTGTTGCCGCGCCCGCGCAGCATCACCGCCTGGCGGTGGCGGCAGACGTTGGACACCAGCTCGATGCCTTTGCGGGTGTGCAGCAGCGCGCGGCCGTCGCCCTCCTGCGGCAGCGCGTGGAAGTCGCCGGGCGCGGGCACCGCGAGCGTGTGCCCGAGGTAGCGCGGGCGCTGGCTGAAGAGGGTGGCTTGCTCGCGGCAGAACAGTGCCTCGTCGAAGTAGGCATTGACCGAGAGTTGCGAGTCGGTTTGCGAGAGAGCGTTGAGGGTGATGCTCAGGTCGGACATGATCCCCGGAGTCTCCAAAAACCGATGTCGAACCCCTGTCCGGCGAAGCCGGTGCAGGCCTGCCGCTGAAGGCCGCGGGTCCGGCGCTGATGGCCGGGCCGTCGCAAGGGGGCGGATTCTAACCGGCGGGTCCGATCGGCGCCGGCACCGGCCGCGGCCCTCGGGGCGCCCCGCCGGCCGCCGCGGCGCGGCGAGGGTTTGACCCGACGCCGGCTGACTACAATCGCCCCCTTGGTTTTCATGACACCCCGATGCGACGCAGCGCCACCGAAACCCCCGAGCCCGCGGCCGAAGCCCCGAGCTACGAAGACGCGCTCGCCGAACTCGAGCGCCTGGTTCAAGCCATGGAAGACGGCCAGTTGCCGCTGGACCGGCTGCTGGTGAGCTACAAGCGCGGCGCCGAGTTGCTCGCGTTCTGCCGCACCCGGCTGAAGGCGGTGGAGGAGCAGGTCAAGGTGCTCGAGGACGGCGAGCTCAAGCCGTGGAGTGCGTGAAGCATCGCGCCCCCGCCGCAAGCCTGCTGGGCCTGGGGCCGAATCCCAGCCTTTGGGCCGGCGTTGAGCACAAGCGGGCGGGCCGCGATGAAGGCTGACGGCTTTGACGCCTGGGCGCGCCATGCGCTCGAAGCGACCGAGACAGCGCTGGACGCCTGGGTGCCGCGCGACACCCCCGCCGGCCTCGGTGACGCAATGCGCTACGGCGTGCTCGACGGCGGCAAGCGGCTGCGCCCGCTGCTGGTGTTGGCCGCCTGCGAGGCGGTGGATGGCCAAGGCAACGCGGCGCTGCGCGCGGCCTGTGCGGTGGAGTTGATCCACGCGTACTCCCTGATTCACGACGACATGCCGTGCATGGACAACGACGTGTTGCGCCGGGGCAAGCCCACGGTGCATGTGCAGTTCGGCCAGGCGCGGGCGATGCTGGCCGGCGACGCGATGCAGGCGCTGGCCTTCGAAGTGCTCACCCCGGGCGATGGCGACATACCGCCCGCCTTGCAGGCGCGGCTGTGTGCGCTGCTGGCGCGAGCGGCCGGCCACGAAGGCATGGCCGGCGGCCAGGCGATCGACCTGGCCAGCATCGGCCAGCCGCTGGACGAATCCGCGCTGCGCGACATGCACCGGCGCAAGACTGGCGCCCTGCTGCAGGCCAGCGTGTTGATGGGCGCCGCCTGTGGCGCGCCCGATGAACGCGCCTGGCGCGCGCTGGCCGACTACGGCGCTGCGATCGGCCTGGCGTTCCAGGTCGTCGACGACATCCTCGACGTCACGCAGGCGTCCGAAACGCTGGGCAAGACCGCCGGCAAGGACGAACACCACAACAAGCCGACCTACGTGTCGCTGATGGGCCTGGACGGCGCGGGCCGCTTCGCCCTCGAGTTGCGCGACCACGCCCACGCCGCATTGGCCCAGAGCGGCCTGCCCGGCGCGGCGCGGCTGGCCCTGCTGGCCGACAAGATCGTCGAGCGCGACAGCTAGGCCC
>JANNGZ010000420.1:0-3748 GCA_031404155.1 Burkholderiales bacterium | reverse complement strand
TGGGGCGTGCTGATCAGCATGGCCACGCTGAGCAGCCCGCTGGCAGGCGGCGGCGCCTGGGCCTGGCCGCTGGCGCTGGCCACGCATGCCTTCGTGCTCTGGCGCGCGGCACCTCGTTGGCCGGCTGCGGCGCAAACGCTGGTGCATGTGCTCGGCGTGCTGGTGCTCGCCGCACTCGGCGCCTTGCAGGGCCGCGCGCTCACGCAGTCCTGGGGCGACACCGCCAGTGCCTGGGCCTGGCTCGGCTGGCTGGTGGTGCCGGCGCTGCTGCTGCTCTGGCTGCCGCGGCCGGGCCTCGCCAGCCGCTGGCCGGTGAGCGCAGCGCCACGGGCCTACCAGGCGCTCGCCGCGGCGGTGTTGACCGCGGGCCTGCTGCTCTGGACGCTGCTCGCCAACGTCGCCTCCAACGGCTCGGCGCAGCCGCTGCCCTACGTGCCGCTGGCCAACCCGTTGGACCTGGGCGTCGGCGTGGCGCTGCTTGCGGCCTGGCTGTGGCTGCGCAGCGAAGCCGCGAGTGAGTGGCTGAAGCCGGCGCCGCAGCTGCCGGTGGCGGCACTCGGCATCACCGGCTTTGTGTGGTTGAACGCGATGCTGATCCGCGCCTTCCACCACTTCGGCGGTGTGCCGTTCCGCGTCGACGCCTGGCTGCATTCGGCCGCGGTGCAAACCGGCATCGCGCTGCTCTGGTCGGCCACCGCGCTGGTGTTGATGTGGCTCTCGGCGCGCCGCGCCACGCGGCTGCCCTGGATGGTGGGCGCAGCCTTGCTGGTGGCCGTGGTGCTCAAGCTGATGCTGGTCGACCTCTCGGGCTCCGGCACCGTCACCCGCATCGTGTCGTTCATCGGCGTGGGTGTGTTGATGCTGGTGATCGGCTATGTCGCCCCGCTGCCGTCCAAAGAGAAAGAGCCTGCCCATGCGCCGAGTTGATTTTGGGTTTGCCGGCCGGGTGGCTTGCCCTGCACTCGGCCGTGGGCTCGGAGGTGGGTTCGGTCGCGGGCCCGGTCGTGGGATCGGTCCTCGGATCGGTATGGCGCTCGTGCTCGCGCTCGCCGCGAGCGCTGCCGGCGCCGCTGACACCCACGATGCCGCCTACCGCTACAGCGCGCCGATCACCGTCACTCAGCCCGGCGCGTTCGTGCACCTGCCGCTGCCGGCAAGTGCCTACGGCCGCAGCGTGCAGAGCGGTTTGAACGACCTGCGGGTTGTCGACGCACGCGGCGAGCGGGTGCCGTTTGCGCTGCTCGCGCCGCGTGCGGACAAGACCCAGGACAGCGAGCAACTGCGCGACGCGGTGCTCTACCCGCTGCCGCGCAAACCCGCCGCCGGCCAGGCCTGGGCCTCGCCGGTGGAGGTGGTGTTGCAGGGCGACCGCATCAGCGTGCGGCGCCTCGGCGGCAAGACCGCGCCGGGTGGCGTGCAGAGCGCGGTGGCCGGCTCACCCGGCTGGCTGATCGACCTCGGCGAAGCGCGCGAGCGGCCGCGCGACGAGCCGCTACCGAAGCTGCTGCGCCTGGCCTGGTCGGGCCCGGCCGAGTACAGCGCCACCTTCGATTTCGAGATCAGCGAGGACCTTCGCAGCTGGCGCCGCGGCGGCAGCGGCCAGGTGATGGCGCTGGCCTCGGCCAGTGGCCCGCTCGCCCAGCCCAACCTGGTCTTGCCCAGCCCCGCCGCACGCTTCGTTCGCCTGGTCTGGCTCGATGCCGCCGCCGCGCCGCAGCTCAGCGGTGCGAAGGTGGTGGTGCCGCGCCTGAGCCGTGTCGCTGTCGATGCGCCCACCGAATTGCTCTTCAACGCCAGCCCCGAACCCGCGGGCAAGAAGGGCCTGGACGAAGCCAGCGCGCGCGCGCTGCACTTCGACCTCGGCGGTGCGTTGCCGCTGGTCCAGGTGCAGCTACAGCACCTTTCGGGCACCCGCGTCACGCCGGTGCAAGTGCAGGGCCGCGTGAACCCCGACGAGGCCTGGCGGGACCTGGCCCAAAGTGTGTTCTACCGGCTCGAGCGCGGCGACGCGGTGAGCGAGTCGCCGCCGCTGGAGCTTCAGGCCACCGCGCGCTACCTGCGGCTGCTGCCCGACGCCCGCTCGGCGCCGCTCGATGCGAAACAGACCCGCCTGGTGGTGCAGGCGCAGCTCGCGCAGCTGGTGTTCGCGGCCCAGGGCCAGGCGCCGTTCGAGTTGCGCGCCGGCGCGCCGGACGCCAAACCCAGCGCCCTGCCCGCGGCCACGCTGGTGCCCTCGCTCGACGAAGAACGCGCCCGCTTCGGCCGCGCCACGCTCGGCGAGTGGCGCGAGGTGGCGGAGGTGGCACGCCAAGCCGAAGCCGACCAGCGCAAAGCGGCGCTGCGGCCGTGGCTGTTGTGGTCGGTGCTGCTGCTGGGTGTGGCGGCGCTGGGCTTCATGGTGGTGAAGCTGGCGCGCAGCCCGGCGGCGCCAAGCTGACCGCCAGACCTGCTGGCGCTCGCTCCCTCTCCCTTGACGGGGGAGGGAGCGAATCACAAACCCGCGTCGCGTGCCCTCGCCTCTTCCTGCAAGCGCAGCACCCTGCGCTGCACCTTGCCGGTGGTGGTCATCGGCAGCGCGTCGATGAACTCGATCTCCTTCGGGTACTCGTAGGGCGCGAGTTGGCCGCGCACATGCGCCTGCAGTTGTTCGATGAGCGACGCGTCGCCCACGAAGCCGGCAGCCAGGACTACGTAGGCCTTGACCACCGCGCCGCGTTCGGCATCCGGCTTGGGCACCACCGCGGCATTCGCCACCGCGGCATGTTTGACCAGGCAGTTCTCCACCTCGCTCGGCCCGATGCGGTAACCGGCGGCCTTGAACATGTCGTCGCCGCGGCCCTGGTACCAGAGGTAGCCGTCGTCGTCCATCACCGCCATGTCGCCGGTGCGGCACCAGGAATTCCACGGGACCCCCAGCGCATCGCAAGCGGTGCCCGCCCCCCCAGGGGGACGACCGCCCTTGGGGCGGCCCGGCGAGCGGTCCCACGGGACCCCCAGGGCCTCGCAAGCGATGCCCGCCCCCCGAGGGGGACGACCGCCCTTGGGGCGGCCCGGCGAGCGGTCGGTCGCCGCGGTGAACTTCGCGCGCGTGGCGGCGTCGTTGCGCCAGTAGCCGAGGAAGAAAACGGGGTCGGGAAAGCCATGCACATCCAGCCGGTGCACCGCCACGTCGCCGAGTGTGCCCTTCGGGCATTCGCGGCCTTGGTCGTCGAGCACCGCGACGCGGTGGCCCGGGTAGGGCCGGCCCATGCTGCCGGGGCGTGCGGGCCAACCGGCGGCGGGCTGGCCGTCAGCGTCGAGGCTGGCGCCGCAATTGCCGACGATGTAGTTGATCTCGGTCTGGCCGAACATCTCGTTGACCGTGACGCCGAGCGCGTCGCGGCAGTAGGTGAACACCGCATCGCCGACAGCCTCGCCCGCACTCATGACCGCGCGCAAGCGCAGGCCCGGGTAACGAGAACGCGGCTCGGGCACCGCCTTCATCATGCTTTTCAGCGCGGTGGGGAAGAGAAAGCTGTGCGTGACGCCGTGGCGCTGCATCAGCTCTAACGCGCGCTCGGGTGCGAAGCGGCCCTGGTAGCCGACGATCTCGCGGCCGAAGTACAGCGTGGGCAGCAAAGCATCCATCAAGCCACCGGTCCACGCCCAGTCCGCTGGACTCCAGAACACACTTCGTGCGTTCCGGATCCCAGCGGCTGGGCCATGCCCTGCACCGACACCCCCCTTTCCCCGCTCCCCTTTCCCCAGG
>JANNGZ010000419.1:0-8527 GCA_031404155.1 Burkholderiales bacterium | reverse complement strand
TGGGGTGAGCGCGGCGGCCAGGCTTTACCAGCCGTTCGAGGGAGCCGGTGACGAGACGCGGCCGCCGCGCACTGCATCGCGGAGGCGCCTGGATGATCGACGTGGCGTTGCCCCGGGGGCCCGACCGTTTCGAGACTGCTTTGGTGCACAGCAACCCCGTGGACCGCGCCGCTCACTACCGCCAGCCACTGCTTGCACCCAGTAACGCCGCAGTAACGCACACCAGTCATCGTGAGGGCGATCCGGCCCATTGGCTTGAGCGCCAGGCGTTGCAACAACAAAGCGGAGTACGCGACATGAAGCTTTCGGGTTCGTTCGAGGTTGTGGGTTGGTTCGCACGTGGACTGCGGGCATGTGGCGCGCCGAGCGCTGCTCTGGCGCTGCTGGCTGCAAGCCCGACGTTTGCGGTTCCATCCGATTGGCCGCTGTTGGCGCAGCTGCAAGACGTGCCCGGTGCGCGCGAGGTTCAGCGCGCAGCGCGCGAGGCCGAACGCGCTGCCCGCAACGCCCGAACTGCCGAACGTCAAGCCGAGCGCGCCGCCCAAAACGCCGATCGCGAGGCCGAACGCGTGGCGCGTGAGGGCGAACTGCGTGCCACCGGCGCCGCTCGCCGCTCCGCTCGCGATCAGCGTGAAACGGACTGTGGGCGCATCCAGGCCTGGCTGTCGGACACGGCAGGCGTGCCGCCCGAAGTGCTCGAGCGGCGCTTCGGCGGGGGCGCGGGGCGAACCGATCCTGCTGCTGCAGCGGTGCAGCTGCCGTACGAGTCGTGGCTATTCCAGGACGCGCGCTTTGCATCCGCCTTCGGCAAGCGATTCGATGAAGTGCCGGCCGAAGAACGTGCCACCCTGCAAACGGCTGGCAACGGCTGCATCTCACCCCGCAACGCGCGCGGTCAGGCCATCAGCGACAACGTGTTGTTCCTTCGCGCCTTCGACCCGCGCTACCACCCCGGTTACGCCCAGGGTGTGCAGAAGATCCGCGAGGCGCAAACCCAAATCGACGCCGCGAAGAAGGATCTGGCGCTGCTGGCGCCCGACGACGATGGCCTGCGCCGCTATCGAGAGCTGGCCGCACAGGCCGCGCGGTTGCGCCTGTTCCTTGGCGTCGAGCAACGAAGCGCGTATGAGCAGGCGCTGGCGCAGGCGCAGACCCGCGTGGCGCAACCCGTGCTCGCGAGACGCGCGGGCGATGCAGTGGCACAGGCCAAGGGCTACGCCGGCTTGACTGCGCTTGTCGAGCTGCAGGCCGAGATGACACGCGATGGCGGTGCGGTGCCGCCCGGCCTGCGCGAACGCCAGACGCAGATCGCGCTCGAACTGGTGGCACATGAACGGGCGCGCGTGGACGCGCTGGGCAACGGGCTGGTCGGCCTGGAGCGCGGTGTGCAGTGGCACCGCGAGTACGCCATACGCTACGGTGCCAAGCTGGTGCCCGCGGTGCCGCAGCTGCGCGCGATGCTCGAGCACTTCGAGGTGCGCCGTGCTGCGATTCTCGATGCATCGCAAGCGGAACTGGGCGCGCGGATCGTGCAGGTCAAGAGCGACGGCGAGTTGCAGCAGTTGGTGGCGCAATACGTTCCACTCGAGTTCGACCAACGGCAGACCAGCGGCACGGGCCTGATGACGCGCGTGGCGGCGCAGCGCGAAACGCTTCACAAGCGCAGCGTGATCGGCACTCCACCGACGGCGCCCACGCAGCCGGCAACGCAAGCTCCGGCCGCGCCGGCGAGGGCGCCGGTGGCGTCGGCCGACGGCGGGCCTTCCGAGTCCGAGATGTACGACGCCTTCAATCAGCTGCTGCAAGCCCAGAACGCACAGGCCGCCGGCGTTGCCGAGCGCTGCAACAACCGCGACTTTCAAGGCGACGCGGTGCTGGCGATGCAGTGCCTACAGTACGGCATGGGCGTCGGCACGACGCGTGGCGGGCAGGGCGTGCTGGCGCCGCAGTTCAAGATCAGCCGCTTCGAAAAGCTCGGATGCGAAAAGGCGCAGGGAGAAGCCGGCTTTCGTTGCGACTACGTGGCCGGCATCGCCGGCAACGTGAACCTGCCGCCGTCGCTGGGTGCCATCGTCAGCAACGGCAGTGTCACGCAGGCCCGCTTCGTCAAGCGCGGCAGTGGGTGGTTGATGCTGCCGGATCGGTCGCGCTGAGGCTGATCCTCACCGGCGCGGTGGCCGAGAGCCGGCCGAGTGCAGGCAAGGTGCACGCGTGTCGCCCCGCGGTAGCAGCCACTCCGACTTCGCGAGATCTCAAAGCCTGCCGCTACCGCACCGGCTGGGGGAGATGGAGGTGCGACTTGCTTCTTGGAGGCTGGCAGCTTCTCGCGCTTAGTCACGGGGGGAGCGGGCGAGCGCGACGCCGCGGCGAGCACGTCCCGGTTGATCGGGTTGCGATGCAGGAAGCCGCCGCGAAATTCGTCGGGGGACGTTCGTCTCGCGCGTCCACTGCGCGGAGCGTGCGAGCGCGTCGAGCGCGGGGGACGTTCGTCTCGCGTGTCCACTGCGCGGAGCGTGCGAGCGCGTCGAGCGCCGCGCTGCGGTCGCCAGCCTGCTCGAAGCCGCGATGCAGGATTCTCCAAGCCTGCGGCCGGGAGCTGCCGCCCGGGGCTTGAACGCCGAGCACTGCGCTGGCAAGCCGACACCACCACCGCCTGCGTGAGCGCGGCGCGCGCGGCCGACGTCCCGGCGGGGCGAGCTGGGCGGGGCCTTCATTCGCCCTGCCACGGCCACTTCGCACCGCGCCGCCACACTCGCCGCAAGTGGCGTCGGCACATTGCTGCTCAGGGCGGCGTCGGCGAGCGTGTCAAGAGCCACTGCGCGATTTGCCTGGCCTCGGCGTCACTGACGTGAGGGCTCGATGGCATGGGAATGACGCCCCAGGCTCCAGCGCCACCCGCGATGATTTTGGAGGCGAGGTAGTTCTCCGCACCGGGCTGCCCGGTGTAGCGCGCAGTGACCTCGTCCCAACTTGGCCCAATCAGCTTCCTGGCAGTGGCGTGACAAGCCAGACAGTTCTTCAGCTGCAGAAGCGCAATCATGGCCGGGTCTTCCTGTGACACGGTGAGCGTCGCGCTCGCACTGGCGATCGAACCCGCGCCATTGCTCACCGAGACGTCGAACCTGGCGCCGTTGTCGCCCGCCACCGCCGCCGGCGTGGTGTAGTTGGCCGCGTCGGCGCCAGCGATCGGCACGCCGTTCTTGCGCCACTGGTACGTCAAGGGCGCCGAGCCGGTGGCTCCGACGTTGAAGGTGGCGCTGGCGCCGACGTTTACGCTGGCGTTGGCCGGCTGCGTGACGATCGAGGGCGCGACGAGCGCCGACGTCACGGTCAGCACGGCTTCGCTGCTGGTGGTCGTGATCGACGCTGCATTGCCGACGACGACGGAAAACCGCGCGCCGTTGTCGGCGGCCACCGTCCTCCCCGTGCTGTAGCGCTGCCCCGTGGCGCCGGCGATGTCGCTGCCGTTCCTGCGCCACTGGTAGGTCAGCGGCGCCGAGCCGGTGGCGACGACGGCGAAGTTCGCGGTCTGCCCGGCGTTGACGGTCTGGCTCGCCGGCTGTGTCGTGATCACCGGCGCGACGGCAGCGGCCGTCACGGTGAGGGCTGCGTCTGCACTCAGCACCTCGCCGCCGGCGTTGGACACGCGCACCGAGAACACGGCGCCGTTGTCGGCCGGCGCTGCCGCAGCGAGCGTGTAGCTGGCGCCGGTGGCGCCGGCGATGTCGTTGGCGTTGCGCCGCCATTGGTAGGCCAGCGGGTCGCTGCCGCTCGCCACCACGGTGAAGGTGGCCGGGCCGCCGGCGGCGACGCTGGCGGCGGCGGGCTCGGTGCCGATCGCCGGCGCAACGACGGTGTTCACCGTCAGCGTCGCGCCGTTGCTGGTCGCGCTGCCGGCGGCGTTGCTCACAACCACGGTGTAGAGCACGCCGTTGTCACCGGCCGCAGCGGTCACGGTCAGGCTTGCCGAGGTGGCGCCGGCCAGGTCGATGCCGTTGCGCCGCCACTGGTAGGTGAGCGGGTTGCTGCCGCTGGCCACTACCGTGAAGGTGGCGGGGCTGCCCGCGGTCACGCTGATGGCGGCGGGCTCGGTGCCGATCGCCGGTGCGACGACCGTGTTGACCGTCAGCATCGCGGCATTGCTGGTCGCGCTGCCGGCCGCGTTGCTCACCACCACCGTGTAGAGCGTGCCGTTGTCGGCGGCCGCGGCGTTGACCGTCAGGTTGGCCGACGCGGCGCCGGCCACATCGATGCCGTTGCGCAGCCATTGGTAGACAAGCGGGTCGGTGCCGCTGGCAGCGACACTGAAGGTGGCGTTCTGGCCCGGGGTGACTGTGGCGCTCTCCGGTTGCGTGGTGACGGCTGGCGCGACCGGCGTAGCCGGGTTGTTGCCGCCGCCGCAAGCGGCGAGGAAGGAGAAGATCGCCGGTGCCGCCCAGGCGCGCATCCAGCGTGTCCATGTCGTGCTCATGTCAGTGCCCCCTTTGGTTGACGGCGGCCGCCCGTCGGCCACCGCCCAGGCACGATCGCGGGGGGTGCGTTCTTGGAGCGTTACTGGCGCGCCGGCGCGCGCTGCGAAGTTAGGGGGTGCCGGTCCACGCCGAGGGAAGAGATGGCGGATTCGTCCTGCAACAGACTTGCAAATTGGAATAATCACTTCCAAAATACAATTCATGTTCCCGCGCTCGCTCGTCCCGGCGTTGTTGGCCGCCGCCGCCTCGTTCCCGGTGGTCGTCGTGCTGGGCGCGCGCCAGGTCGGCAAGACGACCCTGGCGCGCTCGGCGTTCGGCGCCCACCGCTATCTGGACCTCGAGGACCCGAGAACGGCAGAGCGCTTCAGCCAGGACGCGCGCTACGAGCTGGACACCGGCGCCGCCACGGGTCTGATCCTCGACGAAGCCCAGGCGGTGCCTGCAGTGTTCAATGCGCTGCGCGGCGCGGTGGACGCGCAGCGCTCGCACCCCGGCCGCTTCATCGTCCTCGGCTCGGCGCAGCCGGCGCTGGTGCGCGGCGTGTCGGAGTCGCTGGCCGGGCGTGCCGCGGTGATCGAACTGGACCCGCTGACCGCGCAGGAGGCCGCCCAAGGGCCCGACGCGAGGGCTTGGCAGCAGCTGTGGCTCGGCGGCGGGTTCCCGGATGCGCTGCGCGGCGACTTTCGGGTCTGGTGGGAGTCGTACCTGCGCCTGGTGCTGGAGCGCGACCTGCCGCAGTACGGCGTGCGGGCCGATCCACTGTTCATGCGGCGCTTGCTCACCATGCTGGCGCATCAGCACGGCGGCCTGCTGAACGCCTCGGCACTCGGTGCCTCGCTCGGCGTGTCGCACCACACCTTGCTGCGGCACCTGGACGTGCTGGAATCGATCTACCTGCTGCGCCGGCTGCCGCCGTACTTTCGCAACGTCGGCAAGCGCCTGACGAAAGCGCCGAAGGTCTATCTGCGCGACAGCGGGTTGCTGCACCACCTGCTCAACATCTCGAGCGCGCAGGAGCTGGATTCGCACCCGTCGCGCGGCGCGAGCTGGGAGGGGTTCGTGATCGAGGATCTGCTGCGCCGCGAGCGCCTGATCCACCCGAGCGCGCAGGCCTACTTCTGGCGCACCGCCGCAGGCGCCGAGATCGACCTCGTGCTCGACCGCGGCCGCGAACGCATCGCCGTCGAGATCAAAGCCGGCCGCGGCGACCACGCGCGTGCCGTGCGCACCTTGCGCGAGGCGATGCCGGACGTGGATGCAACCCGCGGCTGGATCGTCGATCAGGCGGCCGGGATCGAGCGGGTGGGCGATTCGATTGCGCGAGCGGGGTTCGATGCGGTCGCGTCGGGGGCGCCGTAACGGCCTGGCCGCGGAGTGACTCCCGCTCCCTTCTCCCGCAGACGGGAAAGGGAGTCGTGGACTACAGGCGCGACGCCGCGGCGAGCACGTCCCGGTTGACCGGGTTGCGGTGCAGGAAGGCGTCGCGGAATTCGTCGGGGACGTTCGGCAGGGCCACGTGCCGCACCCAGTGGACGGCCCATCGAAGCGCCGCGTCGGCCGCGGTCTGGTCGCCGGCCAGCGCCAGGCACTGGTGCGCGATCCACGCGTACTCGGCGGGGTAGATCGCCACAGGCGCCCGGCGGGCGAGGTTGTCGACGACCTGCCGCGCAAGTGCCGCGGCCTCGGCGGCCCGGCCGGCGCGGCGCAAGGCGTCGGCGGCCCGCGCCGTCAACGGCTCGGTGGTGACCGGCAGGCGCAGCGCCCGGCTTTCCGCCAGCGCCGAAAGCGCCAGCGCTGCGGCCTCGTCCGGCGGCAATGCGCGGCTGAGTTCGCCCTGCAGCACCAGCCGGTAGTAGGCCCGCCCCTCGGTTTCGGCCAGCTGCAGGGCCTCGCGCAGCAGGAGCGCAGCGGGACGTTGTTGTTGCAGGGCGATGCGGGCCTGCGCGAGCAGGTGGCCGGCCCGCACCGTGGCCGCTGCTCCCGCCGCCGCCGGCGGGAGTGCCGTCGCGGCGCGAGCCGTCTGGCCCAGCCAGAGCCAGCAGTTGGCGAGTTCCACGTCGGCGACCGTCCCAATTCCCGACCGGAGGCTCTTCGATAGCCACGAACGCACCGCGTCCAGCAACTCCAGCGCCTCCCGGAAGCGGCCAAGTTCCTTGTAGTGCCGTGCCAGGCCCACGTCATGCGCGCCGAAGGCTTCCTGTTCCGCCCCGAACCGGGTGCGCATGCTCCTTGCATTTTCGTAGGTCGCCGTGCAAGCCACCAGTTCACCCAGGTTGGACAGCGCCCAGCCCTGGTGCTGCAAGACCTCCTGGGCAAGGCCCCAGTCCTCGAGCAGTGTCGCCGTCGCGAGGGCGTCGTCGAGCAGCGGCAGCGCCTCCTCGTGGCGGTCGCAGATGATCAAGGTGGCGCCGAGGTCGGACAGCACGCGTGCACCCACCGGATCGTCGGGCCGGGCACGGGCCGCCTCGACGTGGCGGTGCAGCAGTTCCAGCGCCTCGGCAGCGCGGTTCATCCGGCTCAGCGCGCGCGCCTCCAGGCGCACCACAGAGAGAGAGCGCGCCGCGTCCCCGAGCGCCCGCGCGATCTCGCCGGCTTCGCGCGCGGCCGCCAGCGCTGCCTCGTCCTGCTGGTGGTCGCTGGCGAGCATGGCGCGCGCCTCGAGTGCGGCCGCCTGTTGCGCCGGCGTCTGTGCCAGCCCGGCGAGCGCTGCGACGCTCGCCGTCTGGGCATCGAAGCCGTCGACGTAGCGCAGCGCGTGGAAGACCCGCTCGCGTGCGGCGAACTCGCCGGTCTGGTCGCCCGCCTCGGTGAAGCACTCGGCGGCCCGGGCCGCCAGCTCGGCCTCGAGCTGGCGCTGCGACGCGCGGTGCGCGACGGCGCTGGCGGCGAGGAAGCTCGCGCCGGCCTGCGGCCAGCGCTGCGCCGCGTGCCAGTGCGCGGCGACGCGGGCCGGCGGGCCGTCATGGCGCTCCAGCCACTGCGCCACCTCGCCGTGCAGTTCGCGGGCAATGGGCTGCGGCACCGCCCGCTGGGCCGCTTCGAGGATCAAGTCATGCGCGAACGCGCTGTCGCGGATCAGCTGCGCCGCGTCCAGTTCGCGCCAGGCATCCGCGATGTCGAGCGGGTGCTGGCGGAGCACGGCGGCCGCGAGCTCGACGCTGAAGTCCTGTCCGGCCAGTGCCGCCAGCCGCGCCAGCCGCAGCGCCGCGGGCCCAAGCTGGTGCAGCCGCCGCTCGATCAACGCTCCCACCTGCGCGGGCGCCGGCAGATCGCGCGGCGGCGCGCACAGCGCGGCGGGGTCGCGGTCGAGCAGCGCGATCAGCGTCTCCAGCAGGAACATCGGGTTGCCGCCGGTGTGCCGGCGCAGCGCCGGCGCCCATGCGGCGGCGTCGAAACCGGGGATGGCGAGCGATTCGAGAACGGCGTGCACCGCGGGCGCATCGAGCGCTCCGAGCAGCAGCCGCTCGACGTCGGCGCTTGCATGTGCATCGAGCCAGCCGCGCAGCGCGGGCGGCATCTCGCCGGCGCGCGTGGCCAGCAACCAGGCGAGTCGCAATTCGCGTCCGGCGGCGATCAGTGCCGGCAGCAACTCGAGGCTCGACGCGTCGGCGAAATGCAGGTCATCGACCACGACGAGCGTCAAGCCGGCCGCGCGCGCTTGCGACAACGCCAGAACCATCGCTTGCTGCAAGCGCAACACGGCCAGCTCGCCGGCAGGCGCGGCGCCCAACTCGGGGACGATGCGCGCCAGCTCGCCCCGGGCCCAGTCGGTGCTCGTCGGCCCGAAGGCCTGCACCAGCGCACGCACCACGCGCGCCAGCAATGCGAACGGCAGACTGGCGTCGCCCGGCCGCGCGCTGCAGGCGACAGCCCGGCTCGCCGTGGCGGCAAAGTCGCCGAGCAGGCGCGATTTTCCGATGCCCGCTTCGCCGCTGATCAGCACGACGCCCGCGGCGTCGGCGCTCGCCTGCAAGCAGCGCCACGGCTCCTCGCGTCCGACCAGGCGCGGCGGCCTCAGCACGCCGGGCGGGCGCGCCGGCGCGCGCGGCTGCGTG
>JANNGZ010000418.1:0-11650 GCA_031404155.1 Burkholderiales bacterium | reverse complement strand
GACCTGATCCTCTTCAACACCTGTTCGGTGCGCGAGAAGGCGCAAGAGAAAGTCTTCAGTGACCTCGGCCGGGTCAAGCACCTGAAACAAAGGGGCGTGTTGATCGGCGTGGGCGGTTGTGTGGCGAGCCAGGAAGGTGCCGCAATCATCGAGCGCGCGCCCTATGTCGACCTGGTGTTCGGCCCGCAGACCCTGCACCGCCTGCCGCAGATGATCGAGGCACGCACGCGCACGCGGCGCCCGCAGGTGGACATCAGTTTCCCCGAGATCGAGAAGTTCGACCACCTGCCGCCCGCGAAAGTGGATGGGGCCAGCGCCTTCGTCTCGATCATGGAGGGCTGCTCCAAGTACTGCTCGTATTGCGTGGTGCCCTACACCCGCGGCGAAGAGGTGAGCCGGCGCTTCGACGACGTGCTCACCGAGGTGGCCGGCCTGGCCGACCAGGGCGTGAAGGAAGTGACCCTGCTCGGCCAGAACGTGAACGCCTACCGCGGACCCATGGGTTCGAGTCGCGGCGGCGTGGGGGGCCAAGGGGCGCCCGAGATCGCCGACTTCGCGCTGCTGCTGGAGTACGTGCACGAGATTCCCGGCATCGCACGCATTCGCTACACCACCAGCCACCCCAACGAGTTCACGCCACGGCTCGTGCAGGCCTATGCCCGCCTGCCGAAACTGGTGAACCACCTGCACCTGCCAGTGCAACACGGTTCGGACCGCATCCTCGCGGCGATGAAGCGCGGCTACACCTCGCTCGAATACAAAAGCACGATCCGCAAGCTGCGTGCAATCCGCCCCGACATCAGCCTGTCCAGCGACTTCATCGTCGGTTTCCCCGGGGAGACCGAAGACGACTTCGCCCGCATGATGGCCTTGATCGAGGAGATCGGCTACGACAGTTCGTTCAGCTTCGTCTTCAGCCCGCGCCCGGGCACGCCCGCTGCGGCCTTGGCCGACGACACGCCGCAGGCGCTGAAGCTCAAGCGCCTGCAACACCTGCAAGCCACGATCGAAGCCAACGTGCGGCGCATCAGCGTGTCGCGTGTCGGCACGGTGCAGCGCATCCTGGTGCAGGGTCCGTCGCGCAAGGACGCGGCGGAGTTGATGGGCCGCACCGAGTGCAACCGCATCGTCAACTTCAAGGGCCCGCCGCGCCTGGTGGGGCAGATGCTCGATGTGAACATCACCCAGGCCTTGCCCCACTCGCTGCGCGGCGAAGTTTTGCTTCGCGATGCCGAACTTGCCGTCTGAGCCAGCGATGCGAACTCTGCTCGACCAGGCCGCAGCAAGTCAGGCGCGGCGCGCCCCGAAACCCGCCCACCAGAGCGCGACGGCGCTGGCCACCACCATCGCGGCGTAGGTGCTCATGACCCCGTCGCGGCCCTGCAGCACCAGGCCTGCGATCAACACCAGGCTGTTGGCGCCGGCGGCCCACGCGGCTAGGCGGCGCCAGGAAACACCGGCCAGGGTGCGGCGCCAGGCGAGTTTGCCGAGCCCCGCGGCGATCGCCGCCATGCCGAACGCCGGCGCGAGGAAGTTGCTGATATGCCAGAAAGCGTCAATGGGGCCCATGGGCTTCAGTGTCGGCGATGCGGCGGCAGCGCGGTCTCGGCTGAGGCCATCAAGCGCAGGCACGCGGCTGATACAGCGCAAGCCCCTCCTGACTCCCGAAATTTTATAATCGCACGATGAGTGTCTTTGCCCTCGGCCTGAACCACAACACCGCACCGCTGGACTTGCGCGGCCGGTTTGCGTTTGCGCCCGAGCAATTGACGCCGGCTTTGCTCGGCTTTCGCGAACGTGCCGGGCGCGCGCTGCCCGAAGCCGCGCTGCTGTCGACCTGCAACCGCACCGAGCTCTACGTCGCCGCATCGGCGCACGAGGCGCGCGAACTGGTGCGCCCGGCGATCGACTGGCTTGCAGCACAAGGCGGTGTAGCGGGTGATGCCTTGGCGCACCACACCTACGTGATGGAAGAACGTGCCGCGGCGCGGCATGCCTTCCGGGTGGCCAGCGGCCTGGACTCGATGGTGCTCGGCGAGCCGCAGATCCTCGGCCAGATGAAGCAGGCGGTGCGCGAGGCCGACGCCGCCGGCATGCTCGGCACCACGCTGCACCAGCTTTTCCAGCGCTCCTTTTCGGTGGCCAAGGAAGTGCGCACCTCGACCGAGATCGGCTCGCACTCGATCAGCATGGCCGCCGCTTCGGTGCGCCTGGCCGCACAGCTCTTCGAAGACCTGCGCGACATCCACGTGCTGTTTGTCGGCGCCGGCGAGATGATCGAGCTGGTGGCCACCCACTTTGCCGCGCGCGAGCCCAAGACGATGGCGGTGGCCAACCGCACGCTGGAACGCGGCGAAAAACTCGCCGGCCGCTTCGCTGCCACCGCGTTGCGCCTGGCCGACCTGCCACAGCGCCTGCACGAGTTCGACGCTGTGATCTCGTGCACCGCGAGCTCGCTGCCGATCATCGGCCTGGGTGCGGTGGAACGGGCATTGAAGGCGCGGCGCCACCGGCCGATGTTCATGGTCGACCTGGCGGTGCCGCGCGACATCGAGCCCGAAGTGGCACGCCTTTCCGACGTGTACCTCTACACCGTCGACGACCTTTCCGCGCTGGTGCAAAGCGCCGGCGAAAAACGCGAAGCCGCGGTGCAGCAGGCCGAGGCGATCATCGACGCCGGGGTGCAGAGTTTTGTGCACTGGCTCGACCAGCGCGCCAGCGTGCCGCTGATCCAGGCCCTGCAGCGTCAGACCGACGACTGGCGCGTGGCCGAGATCGCACGGGCGCGCAAGCTGCTCGCGCGTGGCGAAAGCGTGGACGCGGTGCTCGATGCACTCTCGCGCGGGCTCACCCAAAAGATGATGCACGGCGCGCTCGCCGAGTTGAACTCGGCCGACGCGGCGCAGCGTGAGCAGGTGACGCAGACCGTCTCGCGCCTGTTCCTGCGCCGCACCTCGCGCGCGCCGGACACGCTGCCCGGAGATTCGCCGATCGCACCCGACCCCGCGAACTAGCGACGCTGCCCGCGTCGCCATCCACGCCAGTTCATGCTTGTGGCCGCGCTTGGCCGCCGGCCCCCGATTGAACCCGACTCCCCGGTGCCGCCACGATGAAAGACTCCCTGCGTCAGCAGTTCGAACGCCTCGCGATGCGCCTGGCCGAACTCGACGCGAACCTGGCCGAGCCGAACCTGGCCTCGGACATGAAGCGCTACCGCACGCTGGCGCGCGAGCAATCCGAAGCGGCGTCGCTGGTCGAGCGCTTTCGCCGCTACGAGCAGCGCGAGCGCGACCTTTCAGGCGCGCGCGAGATGCTCACCGACCCCGAGATGGCCGAGATGGCGCGTGAGGAAATCGCGGGCGCCGAAGGCGACCTCGAACGCCTGCACGCCGAGTTGCAAACCGCCCTGCTGCCACGCGACCCGGACGACGACCGCAATGCGTTTGTCGAAGTTCGTGCCGGCACCGGCGGCGACGAGTCGGCGCTGTTCGCCGCCGACCTGACCCGCATGCTGCTGCGTTATGCCGAGCGCATGGGCTGGAAAACCGAGGTGATGAGCGAAAGTTTGTCCGACCTCGGCGGCTACAAGGAAATTGTGTTGCGGGTCGAGGGCGAGCGGGTCTACGAGCGGCTGAAGTTCGAGAGCGGCGGCCACCGTGTGCAACGCGTGCCGACCACCGAAACACAAGGCCGCATCCACACCAGCGCCTGCACCGTGGCGGTGATGCCCGAACCCGACGAGGCCGAGGAAGTGAAGATCAACCCGGCCGAGTTGCGCATCGACACCTTCCGCGCCAGCGGCGCCGGCGGCCAGCATGTGAACAAGACCGACAGCGCAATCCGCATCACCCACCTGCCCACCGGCATCGTCGCCGAGTGCCAGGACGACCGCTCGCAGCACCGCAACAAGGCCAAGGCGCTGGCCGTGCTGGCGGCGCGGCTGAACGACAAGGAGCGTAGCGAACGCGCAGCCAAGGAAGCCGCGACGCGCAAGAGCCTGATCGGCAGCGGCGACCGCTCCGACCGCATCCGCACCTACAACTTTCCGCAGGGCCGGCTCACCGACCACCGCATCAACCTCACGCTGTACAAGCTCGGCGCGATCCTGGGCGGCGAGCTCGACGACGTGGTCGCCGCCCTGCAGGCCGCACGCGCGGCCGAGCAGCTGACAGCGCTGGAGACCGGCGGGTGAACGCGAACACCGTCGCCGCGCTGCTCGCGCGCGCGCGCGCGATGGGCGTGGACCGGCTCGACGCACAGTTGCTCATCGCCCGGCAACTCGGCCGCAGCCGCGCCTGGCTGATCGCCCACGACGACACCGCGCTCGACGCGCCGCAATGCCAAAGCGTCGTCGCCGACCTGGCGCGCCGCGCGGCAGGCACGCCGCTGGCCTACATCACCGGCGAGCGCGAGTTCCACGGGCTGGTGCTGCGGGTGACGCCCGAGGTACTGGTGCCGCGCCCGGAGACCGAAACGCTGGTCGACTGGGCGATCGAGTTGCTCGGCGGCGCTCTCGGCAGCGTCGATTCACCAAGAGTGCTCGACCTCGGCGCCGGCAGTGGCGCGATCGCGCTGGCGGTCAAGCGGGCGTGCCCACATGTGCGGATGCACGCAACCGACGCCAGCGCAGCAGCGCTGGACGTGGCGCGCCAGAACGCCGCGGCGCTCGGCCTTGAGCTGCGGTTCAGCGTGAGTGATTGGTGGCAGGCCGTGGACGCGGAGGCGCTCGACCTGGTGCTGAGCAACCCACCCTACATCGCAGAGGGCGATCCTCACCTGAAAGCACTGGTGCACGAACCGCGCGAAGCGCTCACTCCCGGCGGCGACGGCCTGGGCGCCATCGAGCGCATCGTTGCGGGCGCCGCGCAGCACATGGCGCCGGGCGCCTGGTTGCTGCTGGAGCATGGCCACGACCAAGGCGCCGCGGTCCGCCATCGCCTGGGCAGAGCGGGTTTCACCCGCGTCGAAACCCGCCGCGACCTGGCCGGGCTGGAACGTTGCACCGGCGCATCGATGGGCAGTCCGGAAACTGCATCGCTGGCCTGACGCGACCGCGCAACGGCCCGCACGGGGGCCCCACGAACAGGGGGAAAAGCACGCTATTTACACCCCACGTCGAAGCGCCTTGGGCGTAGCATGATTTCACCGGGGCAGGATGCACGCAGCAGCTTCAGGCGGCATCGCTGGATCGCAAACGCCGGAACCCGGAACCGGTGTGGGAGCAGTCGATGAACACGACATTGAAATCCGCAAGGCCCTGGTTGGCTCTGGTGATGTCGGCGATGTCGGCTGCCGTGCTGGCCCAGTCCGGGCTCAAAACCCCCGATTCCACCGCTTGGCCGCGCTGGCAAGCGCGGGTCGGCCTGTCGACCGCCGCGCCTCTTGGCGCCGAAGCGGCAGCCAACGGCTCGCAGCGCGTGGCCGAGGCCCAGGTGTTCGGCGACTACTACTTCACCGGCCCGGGTTTTGGCCAGGGGCGTGTGTCCGGCGGCCTGCGCGCCACCAGCGGCCTGGTCTTCGGCCCGCGGTCTGCCACCCTGGGCACGACCGCACTCGCGCAGACCCGGGGCAACGGGCTGTCAATGACCGTGCTGCGCAGTCAGATCGACAGCGGCGCCGACACCTCGAGCACCATCCCTTATGTCGGGCTCGGCTACACCGGGCTGGTCACGCGCACCGGCTTGAGCTTCACCGCCGATGTCGGCGTCATGGCCCGCGGCCCCGGTTCGGGCATCCGCCTCGGCCGCTCCGTGCAGGGGCAACTGGTTCTCGAGGACTACCTGCGCGAGTTGCGCCTGGCGCCTGTGCTCCAGCTCGGCGTCTCGTACTCGTTCTGATTGTCCGCGGGCCTCCCACCCCGGCGGTACGAGCCGGTGCTGCGGTGTGAGCCCGCTACCGACGGGGCCTTGAATCGGAGCGCGGCGCTGCGGCGCCGCTTTGCCGTATAACGGCGGCTGTTCGAACTCTTGCCGCCGAATCGCCATGAACGAAGTCCAGCAGCGTATCGATACGCTCGTCAAGAAGAACCGGGTCGTGCTCTTCATGAAGGGCACCTCGCAGTTTCCGATGTGCGGCTTCTCCGGCCGCGCGATCCAGATCCTCAAGGCCTGCGGCGTGGGTGACCTGACCACCGTGAACGTGCTCGAGGACGAGGGCGTTCGCCAGGGCATCAAGGACTACGCCAACTGGCCGACGATTCCGCAGTTGTACGTGAACGGCGAGTTTGTCGGCGGCTCGGACATCATGATGGAGATGTACCAGAGCGGCGAGTTGCAGCAGGCCCTGGCCGCGCAGTGATATCGCCCAGGCTGGTCGTCGGATTGACCGGCGCCAGCGGTGCACTTTACGGCGTGCGCCTGTTGCAGCGCGCACAGGCGCTGGGCGTCCAGACGCACCTGGTGGCCACCCCGGCCGGCGTGCTCAACGTGCATCACGAACTCGGCCTGGATCGCACCGCACTGGAAGCGCTGGCCGATCACGCCTACTCGCACGCCGACATCGGCGCCTGCATCGCCAGCGGCAGTTTTGCCACCATGGCGATGGTGGTGGCGCCGTGCTCGATGAAGTCGCTGGCGGCGATCGCGCATGGCCTGTCGGACAACCTGCTCACCCGCGCCGCCGATGTGGCGCTCAAGGAGCGCAGGCGCCTGGTGCTGATGGTGCGCGAGACGCCGTTCAACCTGGCTCACCTGCGCAACATGACGGCCGTCACCGAGATGGGCGGCATTGTGTTTCCGCCGCTGCCGGCCTTCTACCATCGGCCGCAGACCATCGACGAGTTGGTGGACGACACCGTTGAGCGCGTGCTGGCGCTGCTCGGTGTGGGCGAAGCCTCAGCGCGCGAGTGGCGCGGGCTGTGACGCCGCGCTCGCCGCAGCTTTGACGGGCAAACCGTCGGGCAACCAGAAACGCCGGTTCGCGAACACCGCGTTCGGATACTCCGGTTTGCCGCGGCTGCCGTTGTAGCGGCCCAGCGCAAGGTAGAGGTCGCCGAGCTCGATGTCGAGGTAGTGGCGCAGGATGATGCAGCCGAAGCGCAGGTTGGTCTGCATATGGAACAGCTTGGCGGCGTCGCCGTCGCCGATCAGGCGGGCCCAGAACGGCATCACCTGCATGTAGCCCCGCGCGCCGGCCTTGCTGATCGCGTACTTGCGAAAACCGCTCTCGACCTGGATCAGGCCTAGCACCAGAGCCGGCTCCAGGCCTGCCCGTTTGCTTTCGTACCAAAGGGTTTCGAGAAACTCCACCCGCGTCACATGCTCGGCCTTGCGCCGCTTCAGGCGCTCGCTCATCGCGCCGAGCCAGCGCAGGTAGCTCAGGCGCTCCTCCAGCGTTCCGAAAGTCGGTCGCGGCGGCGCATCGCTCGCGATCGCGTTTGAAAGCACCGCGCGCACCGCGTTGGCCAAGGGTTCTTCCACTTGCGCGCCGGCCCGCGCAGTGCGCCAAGCCATTGCCGGCCCACCGAGCAGGGCGGCGAGAAGGATGCGCCGGCGCGACGCGCAAGAACCAGGCGCGAGGCGCTTCACGGCTGGGCCAGCCAGCGCTCGAGCGGCATGCGAACGCCGCGTACCGCCAGGCTCCGCAAAATCCAAACCAGGCCGGCCCAGGCGGCCAGCGATGCACCGAGCAGGGCCGCGCTGCCGGGCGCGAGCGCCATGCCCGCGCCGCTCAAGAACAGCAAGCCGACGAGCGAGCCGCTGAGGTACAGGGTGAGGGTCGAGGCGCCCGCCGGCGCAAGCCAACGCAAGATGGGTGTCGACTGCGTTTGCCACCGCAGCACGCACCATGGCACGAGGCCGGCGAGCAGCAAGGGGCCGATGAACCAGGTGAGCAAACTCAGCACCGCAACGTCCTCGGGCGCCTGCTGCACCCAGCGCAGTGTTGCCAACGCAAAGAGCAGATTCGCGACCACCCCCAAGGGCAAGGCCCAGCCCCTGCACCTGTGAAGCGCCGGCCGCCAGCGAGGGTGCGAGAACCAGCGCAGCCGACCACCGATGAAGCCGGCCAGCATCAGCGACAAAAACGCCGGCAGCCCGAAGACGATGGCGCCGACCGTGGACGATGCGTACAGGTGGGCATTCAGCGAAAGCCAGGTCGAGATCGAGGCGGGCGCAGCGAGGCTGGGGCTCAATGCCGCGCCCGCGCCGTCCGCCCCAAGCAGGCCCGCCGCGACAAACACCAACGTCGACCCCACCGCAAGCACGCTGAGAAGGATCAGGACAGTCACCAGCCTTTTGAGCCGCCAGCGAGAGATGGCCAGCAGCGAGAAGCCGCACACCGCGTAGATGGTGAGCACGTCTCCGGCGTAGATCAGCGAGCCGTGCAGCACGCCGACGCAGAGCAGGCGGGCCATGCGCCGCCGCCGATGCGCCACCGGGTTCGCAACGCGACGGGCGCGCAAGGACAGCGCGAAGCTGTAGCCGAACAGGAACGCCAGCAGCGGGTAGCCCTTGCCCTGGAACAGCGCGGCAATGACGAACACGGCGAGCTCAGCGAGCACAGAGCCGGCGGGCTGAGGTGGCGCCACCGGCCCCTCGGGCAGGACCGAATAGCCACCCAGGTTGACCACGAACACCGCGGCCAGCGCCAGGACACGCAAGGCGTCGAGGACCGGCTCGCGAGCTGAGCCGCCAGCGGCCGGCTCGCGCATTCAGCGCAACCGGCCCTTCACGACGGCGGCGACGCCGGCCAGCGGCAACTTGCTCGCTTGCGCCTCGCGCCGGCCCTGGACTTCGACGCTGCCTTCCTTCAAGCCGCGGTCGGAGAGCACCACGCGGTGCGGCACGCCGATCAACTCCCAGTCGGCAAACATCGCGCCCGGCCGCTCGCCGCGGTCGTCGAGCATCACGTCGACGCCGAGTTGCAGCAACTCGTCATGAAGCTGGTCGGCGGCCGCCTTCACCTCGGCGCTGCGTTCGTAGCCGATCGGGCAGAGGACGACGGTGAAGGGCGCGATCGCGTCCGGCCAGACGATGCCGCGCTCATCGTGGTTCTGCTCGATCGCCGCGCCCAGGATGCGCGTGACGCCGATGCCGTAGCAGCCCATCTCGAACGGCTGCGGCTTGCCGGTTTCGTCTAGGAAGGTGGCGTTCATCGCCGCGCTGTACTTGGTGCCGAGGTAGAACACATGGCCGACTTCGATGCCGCGCTGGATCGCAAGCACACCCTTGCCGTCGGGCGACGGGTCGCCGGCGACGACGTTGCGGATGTCGGCCACCAGGTCGGGTTCGGGCAGGTCGCGGCCCCAGTTGACGCCGGTGTAGTGGAAGTCGGCCTGGTTGGCGCCGCAGATGAAGTCGTGCATCCGAGCCACGGTGCGGTCCGCAACCACCTTCACCGGCTTGCGGGTGCCGATGGCGCCGAGGTAACCGGGCTTGCAGCCGAAGTGGTGTTCGATCTCGGCGCCGGTCGCGAATCGAAAGCCAGACTTCAGGCCAGCTACTTTGCCGGCCTTCACTTCGTTGAGCGAATGGTCGCCGCGCACCAGCAGCAGCCACAAGGTGGTCTTGCCCGCGACGCCCTTGTCGTCGAGTTGTTCGGTGGCGAGCACCAGCGACTTGACCGTGCTCGACAGCGGCACGCCGAGCCATGCGGCCACGTCTTCGCATGTGCTCTTGCCCGGCGTGGGCGTCTTCACCAGCGTTGCGCTCGGTGCGCCACGTTCGGCGATCAAGGACACAGCTTCGGCCAACTCGATGTTGGCTGCGTAGTCCGAGCTTGGGCAGTAAACGATCGCGTCCTCGCCGGTGTCGGCGATCACCTGGAACTCCTGCGACAGGTCGCCGCCGATCGCGCCCGAGTCCGCCGCCACCGCGCGGTACTCCAAGCCGAAACGGTCGAAGATGGCGCCGTAGGCTTTCACCATCACCTCGTAGCTGCGCGCCGCCGCGGCCTTGTCGCGGTCGAACGAGTACGCATCCTTCATCGTGAACTCACGCCCACGCATCAGGCCGAAGCGGGGGCGGCGCTCGTCGCGGAACTTGGTCTGAATGTGATAGAAATTTCGGGGCAGTTGTTTGTAGCTGCGCAGCTCCTGGCGCGCGATGTCGGTGACCACCTCTTCGCTGGTGGGCTGGATCACGAAGTCGCGGTCATGGCGGTCCTTCACCCGCAGCAACTCGGGGCCGTACAGCTGGAAGCGGCCGCTCTCGCGCCACAACTCGGCCGGCTGCACCACCGGCATCAGCAACTCGACCGCGCCGGCGCGGTTCATCTCCTCGCGGATGATGTTTTCGACCTTGCGGATGACGCGCAGGCCCATCGGCATGTAGTTGTAGATGCCGGCGCCAAGCCGCTTGATGAGGCCGGCGCGCATCATGAGTTTGTGACTCACGACTTCGGCGTCGGCGGGCGCTTCTTTCTGCGTGGCGATGAAGAACTGGCTTGCTTTCATGGGCTCGGGGCTCGATTCACAGGCCGCGCAACATGCTCATGTCGCATGCGGGAAAGCGAGGAATCGTGCGCCGCGCCGGCCCAGTGCAATAATGATTTCAGTTCAAGAATCGGGGTTTGATTATGCTCGACCGTGAAGGCTTCAGGCCCAACGTCGGCATCGTCCTGCTCAACTCGCGCAACCAGGTGTTCTGGGGCAAAAGGCTCCGCACGCACAGCTGGCAGTTCCCGCAAGGGGGCATCAATCACGGCGAGTCGCCCGAGCAGGCGATGTTGCGTGAGCTGCACGAGGAAGTGGGCTTGAGGCCCGAACATGTGCGCATCGTCGCGCGCACCCGCGACTGGCTGCGCTACGAAGTGCCGGACCACTACATTCGGCGCGACGCGCGCGGCCACTACAAGGGGCAGAAGCAGATCTGGTTTCTGCTCAAGCTCGTGGGCCGCGACAGCGACATGAACCTGCGCGCCACCGACCACCCCGAGTTCGACGCCTGGCGCTGGAACGAATACTGGGTGCCGCTGGACGTGGTGATCGAGTTCAAGCGGGGGGTGTACGAAATGGCCCTGACCGAACTGGCGCGTTTCCTGCCGCGGGGTGAACCTGCACAACCGGTTCCTTCGTGGCGGAGCGCGGCCACATCGGCGAGATGATCCGCTGCCCCCGCCGCAGGCCGACCCGGCCTTGCCCCCGGGCGAGTGACCGCGGTGCCGCGATCCGGCGCTCGCTAGGCGAGCACCAGATTGTCGCGGTGGATCAGTTCGGGCTCGCTCGAATAACCGAGCAGCGCTTCGATCTGCGATGAAGCCTTGCGCGCGATGAGGCGCGCCTCCGCGGCGGAATAGTTGGCCAGCCCGCGTGCGATCTCGGCACCGGCGTGCGAGCACACCGCGATCACATCACCGCGCACGAAGTCGCCACTGACCTGGACAACACCGATCGGCAACAGGCTTTTGCCTTCGTCGCGCAGCTTGCGCACCGCGCCGTCATCGACGACCACGGCACCGCGCAGCTGCAGGTGATCGGCCATCCACTGCTTGCGCGCGGCAAGTTTGCCGGTGCCGGCGAGCAACTCGGTTCCGATCGCCTCGCCCTCGGCAAGGCGCAGCAGCACGTCGGGTTCGCGACCCCACGCGATGACCGTGCTGGCCCCGCTGCGCGCAGCGCGTTTGGCGGCAAGCACCTTGGTGATCATGCCGCCCCGGGCGAACGGCGAGCCGGCGCCGGAGGCCATGCGTTCGAGTTCGGCTGCGCCCGCGC